>NZ_JBLXEM010000003.1:0-379316 GCF_048263065.1 Thioclava sp. | reverse complement strand
ACAGATGTCCAAAGGTGTTCCTGTCAGCCTGTGCCCTCGCCGCCGTCGTCATGTTCTGGTTATGAATCCTGACCCTAGTTCCATTCTGCTAAATGCGACGACGCTCGCCTCGACTGCCCCCAGTAGTTCGGATATTATAATGGGGTTTGATCGAACGACAAACGGGCGGGGAGAGATTGAATTTGTGGATGAGCGTTGGAGCATTCTTCACACGCTGGATTGTTCAACCGGCTAAGGACCAATTCTATAGATTTGGGACGGCGATCAGCTGGTCTGCACTCTCAAGTATTGGAGCCTCTCGCATTGCGCGGCTGACGATCATTATGCCGTTTGTCGGCTACCTCATCGTATTCAACTCTACATTATCGGAATATTTCTCGACGATCCTGCCGACGGATCTGGCGCACGAAGCTGATGATTTCTGGACCGTCCTCTACTCCCGCAACCTCTACTTCTTGTATTTTGGCTTACTCCTGTTCGGCGCAGGAGTGGCTCTCTTCAACGTCGCAGCACCACCCCAAATACGGCGCTTCCCAGCAGTCGAATCCTACATAACGGCGATGGACAAAATAAAGACGCCTAACTTAGTCATCGGGAGCTTCGAGAACATCATCGGCATGTATTTCTCTGGCCTACACGGCGAAGAACGAAGCCCAATGTTCGACGCTCGAAGAATTGGGTTTCCCTCTGACGTGAGCGGCGACTTGCACAGATTCGTTGAACGCCTATTTCTGGCGACGGAGTTTTCCGACGAGGACTTTGAACCAGCCGATGACCGCCTCGGCAGCCGCTTTTGGACTGGCTCCGGCTACCTCATGACCGACGAGGTTTTAGACGTGGCATACTCAGGGCGACGGGCAGAACGCGTCCTCCATCGAGCTCTGCTGGACCAAGCCATCGCGCATCCGACTGACGTCTTCTACCTTGAGCACCGCGCCCTTGAGTATCGCCGGAGTGCTGCGCGAATTGTTGTCTTTCTGTTCTACGCTATCGGATCGGCTTTGCTGGTATTCCCGTCGATTCTCACGAGCATTTTGATCTTGAAATTTTGGTAGATGTTTGGCTGTCCAGCTGCGAGGCTAGTCGCCGTGAGCCTTCCGTATACGACCGCATTGATGAAGCTGCGTTGCAGCGGCATTGTGATTGATAAATGGCTGTTGTGGGCCGCTCGCGGCATCCTGCGTGACGGGCGGGGAGCGGAAGTTCGCGGCAAGAGCTGCACCTTGCCCGAGTGAGACAAAAGCAGAGATTCAAACGAGCCACAGCTATCCTTGTCGATGCCGCCCATTAACCCGCGCCCGTGTCAGAGACATGGGGCAACCGCAGAGATGGCTATCCCTTCTCACCACAATTATCATAAATTTACATTTAAAATCATTGCCTTGGTGAAATCTGTGCGCCCCGCTAGTAGCCTTAACCCTTACTCTAATCCACGCTTCGATTTGCGGCGTCCACAAAGGTTTCAGGCTCCCATTACCGCAGCAATGTGAACAACTGAACGGCACTAAGCATGTTGAAAAGACGCCTGTGTCACCTTCATTGACATAGCGACAAACGCGATGCTAACCTTTCATCAACAACTTCGGTCCATGCTTCGCAGCTACAACCGATCCTAAGCGCCTTTGGAACCGCAGCCAACTGACAAACGTTTTGTTGCCGAGTGCGATAAAAGTTGCTATGGCGCACGGCAATGATGCGAACGACGTCCACTAGCCAAGAAAGGAGACTGTCATGGCTTTCGGCTTAAATAACGTCCTCCGGCTTTTCAATTCGGACTGCGCGAACAACAAGAAACCTGCGTTCGATAGCCAACGTCAGGTTTACGATTTCTGCCGGGAAGGCTACAAGAAGTCTGGCGGACCCAATCGTGAATTGCGGCAGCTTTACAAAAACTACCTAGAAGCGGCTTCGCATGATCGACCCAGTAGAGTGGGAACCCATTCGCAGTAAGGATTGCCTTCGGAACTTTCGTTGCGGAGTTTCGGAGATCGATAATTGGGCGAAAGACAAAGCGTTTAAGCGTCATCAACGTGGGCAATCGAACGTGACAGTTGGATATGCTGACGGCAGCGTATCCGGCTCTTCTTTTATCGCGCTATCCCTGACACACGAAGATAGCAGAAAGCTACTTCACGCAGACCACTCATCGCTTTGGCCAAATGGCGCCCCTTTGATCTACATTGAATACTTAGCCGTAAGCACGCAAAATCAAAAGAGGAAGATTGGCAGTAACCTTTTGATGCAGACTTTTGAGCGAGCTTATGCTGTGCGTCAGCACGTTCCTATCTACGGCGTCGCACTTAGATCTCTCAACGACAAGACCACGAAGTTTTATCAAGATATTGGCTTCCAAATCGCCCCGAAGGAACCCGAACAGTATCCTTTGATGATTATGAATATTTGGACTATCAGTGATCTGATCGAAGGTCGGTAGCTACTTTGAGGCAACAAGTTAGAACGGCTTGGTGGAAAGTTCATCTCTTTCGCCCCTAGCGCGACGGCTTTGCCCGCCCTATCTTGGCACAAGATACGGTCACTTATTGCGAGCGAGCACTATACATGGCTAACAGGTTCAAACCCGGCGACATTGTTCAACTGAAATCCGGCGGTCCCGCGATGACGGTTGCGGCACTGAACGAACATTACATGACCCATGCTTTCGACGGGTATAAATGCGAATGGTTCAAAGGTGCTTCGAAGGAATGGGGCAACTTTGCAGAAGAAACGCTTCAAGAATACGTCGCGCCGAAGAAAGCATGACGGAAGACGAAGCGGCCCGCTGGATGCTGGCAGAATACGAACGTGACGGCTTTCTTTATCAGGAAGCCGCTGCAAGCCACCTGTTCCAGCTTCACGACGAAACCTTGGCGTATTTCGACAAGTCTTCGAACCTATGCGTCGGCAAAGGCGCGTTAAAGATTTTCAACAAGCTTACGCCGAATGCGGTCTATGAACGCGCGGGCAAGTTCTGGCGGATTCGGTTAGAAACCGATCAACCCGGACGACAGCAATAGCGGAAAAGCCCCGGTGATTCGGCATCGGGGCAGTCTGCCGAATAGGTTTCTGTATCATTCAATCGCGTTTACGATGGGCCGGTTACGAACGGGGCGTCGATTTCGACGCGGGTTCCGAGCTGTTCGGCCACGCCTTGCGAGTAGAAGGCGGAGCGCAGCCCTTCAGCGCCGCGTTCCAGCCGGTCGGCTTCGCCGCTGACACCATCCGCGACAAGCAAGCGGTCGGCGGCTTCGGAGGCGAATACCTGCATCGCTGAAACCGACAGGTCGCGTTCGCGATCTTCGCCGATCCCCGATAGGAAGCCCTGTGCTGACGAACCGACTATCACCATGTTTTTTCAGCTCTACTGTTACCGTTTCGTCGTGGGACTTGAGGTTAAAACCAGCTTGAACGAGAGGATCGCAAAGCCGCCATTCAAAAAGCTAGCGGCGAATTGGGGCGTTGTCCCGCACAGCCAACACTTTAACACTTCACTTTGCTGCACAAGGCACGAGTGGCCGGTGTGGGCCGGTTGCAACGATCCTGAAGGTGAAGGACGATGAGAAAATATGTGCGTCGCCCGGCCCGAAAATGTTAGGACGATCAGCCGCATTTTCATAGCTTTCCACACCTAGCCGCCACCTTCGCCGGATACCCCACCGAGACATTGCGCAGCTCAGTTGTTCCAATCTGAAACTCTGCTGCCAAGTGGGTGTGACCGAAGAGCCATTGATCGGGATGGAAGCGCTTTATCAAATCGCTGAGGTTTGAGGCATAGGCTTGCGGCACCGGGCCGCTCGGCGACAGTGCGAAGGGATGGGGCGCATGATGGGTCACGACGACGGTCTCACCTGCAAACGGCTCTGACAGCCGCGCCTCCAGCCATGCGACATGCTCACGATGCAGCGCAACCGTGTCGAGCGGGTGCGCTTTGCGAAAGCCCGCGTGCGCGATCCGGATATAGCGGTAATCGTTCATGATGCGCGCAGCCTCGGCCGCATTCTCTTCCAGCGTTCCAGCCCCCGTGCGCATATCGGTCCAAAGCGTGCAGCACAGGTTGCGCGTGGAGCCGTAGGTGATAACGGATTTCTGCGCAAACTTGGCGCCGGCTGTGCGGGCGATCTCGGCAAGGCGATCATCGCCATCCAGACGGAAGTCGTAATAGTCGTGATTGCCCGGGAGCACATGCACGCGATCCAGAGAGATACGTTCGCCGATCAGCGCGAAGGCCTGCTTCCAACGCACTCGGGGTTTGTTGGTCAGATCGCCGGCGATGATCAACAACTCGACACCGTCGAAATCGATCTGGTCGAGCGGGTTTAGGCCCGCCTGATGCCAGAGGTCCAGGTGCAAGTCAGCGAGGACTAGTGTTTTGGTCATAAGACGGCCTCCGATTTCAATGGGTTCTTGGGCTATTCTCGTGCGCGACGAGGCCATCGATCAGCTTGATTGCCGCGCGCAGGTCAAGGCAATTGGAAGATCCTTCGAGCATCTCGGCCAAGGTTACAATCGCATCCTCCGACAGGCCCCGTGCCGTGCCCTCCCGGCGCGCGAAGTGCGCTAGATGTGCGCCCGAAAGCGGCGGGACATCGACGACCCGGCAGCGGCTGAGCAGCGGTGCGGGCACGTTGCGGCGATTGTTCGAGGTCAAGATCCAGCTGATCCAGCGCATGTCAAACGTGACCCGGAAGTAGGGACAGCTCCACGCCTGCGCGCTGAGCGGCTCAAGAAAAGGCAGAAGCGCATTGGTCAGCGCAAAGCTCATGCCCTTGTTTGAGCGCACATCGCCGACCTTGTCGATCTCATCTATCACCATCACTGGATTGCCCACATGTTCGCGCAGAATCAGCTCGACCGGACGCCCCGGCTGCGCGGTCGCCCAACCGCGTTGGCTTCCGGCGACCGCGAAACCGGCCGGCTCGTTTGCGGCGTCGATCAGTTCCGAAGGCGTGCCGATCAACTCCGCCAGACGCCGCGCCCAGTAGCTTTTACCGACACCCGGCGGCCCATCGAGCAGCATCGGCGGCAAGTGCAAGGCGGGCGCACCGCTGCGCACGCTCTCGCGCATCGCATGCCAAGCCAGAGTGGTCGCCTGCGCCATCCAGGGCATCTCATCGTGCAGCGTCGCTGCAATCTCGTCGGCGCGATGCGCGCTTGGCAGCTGAACCACACGAACACCGTCGCTGAGGGCGCGCAGCTTCTCTCGCGCGTCCTTGTCCAGATGCCTCAGACCCGATGCTCTCATACGCCGATCCGCGAGTGCTTTTGCTCGGCGGCAAATCTTCTCGCCATCGTGCTGACTGGGGCTGCAGGCGCGCAACTCTTCGCTCCAGCGATCCGCCTCGCGCGCGGCTTCGAGATCCGCCGGGTCAAGACCGCGTGCCTTCCAGCGCAGCTCGCACAGGAAGGCGATGAGCTGTTGCTCAATCTTCTGCGGTGAGGTCTCGAGATCGAAGCGCAGAGCGACAATGCGGAGAGGGGCGGACATGGCAGGCTCCTTCTGGACAGGCGGCATGCGCCGCCAATGCGCCCTCACGAACGGAGGTTCGAGAGGCGATGAGATGAGGAACCCGGGTTTGGGAAGAGCTTAGGCCAGCCTGGGATGTGCGCGTCAACCGCTCCAACTTGTTGGAAAACCCACGGACAAGCGCGAAATCCGGTCGTCGACTAACATATTGAAATAAAAGAAAACCACCGAAGGGCAAACCTTCGGTGGTCACTTTATGCTTCCGATAATGGACAAAAACCTACCGGAATGGACATTTTATGCGGCGTTTCATATTCTGACTACTCCTACACCTACACTCACCCGCACTCACTATGCCCGCAATCGGCGCAGGTCATGCAGCCTTCGACCATGCGCATGGCGTAGCTGCCACACGACGGGCAGGCTTTGCCGCGCGGGGCTTCTCCGACGATCATTTTCTCGGCCTCGGGGTCGGTTTTGAGCCCCATGCCCTCGCCCTCAATGAAACCGGTGGCGATCAGGTGGCGCTCGATCACGCCGCCGATCGCGGCCAAGATCGAGGGGACGTATTTGCCCGACATCCACGCCCCGCCGCGCGGGTCGAACACGGCTTTCAGTTCCTCGACCACGAAGGATACATCACCGCCGCGCCGGAATACCGCAGAGATCATCCGCGTCAGCGCGACGGTCCAGGCGAAATGCTCCATGTTTTTGGAGTTGATGAACACCTCGAACGGGCGGCGATGGCCGCCTTGGACGATATCGTTGATCGTGATGTAGATCGCGTGCTCGGAACCGGGCCACTTGATTTTATAGGTCGAGCCTTCCAACGCGGCGGGGCGGTCCAGCGGCTCGGTCAGGTAGACCACATCGGCGCCCTGATCGGTTTCGGGCGTTTTCTCGGACGCCTCCGACACGCTCAGAACTGAACCGGTTACATCATTGGGGCGATAGGTAGTGCAGCCTTTGCAGCCCGAATCCCACGCCTCCATATAGACCGATTTGAAATCCTCAAAGGCGATGTCTTCGGGGCAGTTGATGGTCTTGGAAATGCTGGAATCAATCCATTTCTGCGCCGCCGCTTGCATGCGCACATGATCAAGCGGGGCCAGCGTTTGCGCGTTGACGAAATGGTCCGGCAAAGGCGCGTCGCCTTTCAGATCACGCCACATCTGAACTGCGTAATCCACGACCTCTTCCTCGGTGCGCGAGCCGTCGGGCTGCAGCACCTTGCGGGTGTAGGCATAGGCAAAGACCGGCTCGATCCCCGAACTCACATTGCCCGCGTAAAGCGAAATCGTCCCGGTGGGCGCGATTGAGGTCAGCAGCGCGTTGCGGATGCCGTGCTTGGCGATCGCGTCGCGCACGTCGTCATCCATCTGCATCATGTTGCCCGAGGCAAGGTATTTTTCGGCGTCAAACAGCGGGAATGCGCCCTTTTCACGCGCCAGATCGACCGAGGCCAGATAGCTCGCGCGCGCAATCAGCTTCATCCAAGCTTCGGTTTGCGCGGCCGCCTCGGGCGAGCCATAGCGCAGCCCCAGCATCAACAGCGCATCGGCCAGCCCGGTCACGCCCAGTCCGATCCGGCGTTTATTGCGCGCCTCTTCTTCTTGTTGGGGCAGCGGGAAGCGGCTGGCGTCGACCACGTTATCCATCATGCGGATCGCGAGGCGCACGATCTCATCCAGCTTGACGGGGTTCAGTTCAGCCTGCGCCTCAAACGGGCTGGTCACAAGACGCGCGAGGTTGACCGAGCCGAGCAAACACGCGCCATAGGGCGGCAAAGGTTGCTCGCCGCAGGGGTTGGTGGCTGCGATCTGCTCGCAATAATTAAGGTTGTTCATCTGGTTAATGCGGTCGATGAAGATCACGCCCGGCTCGGCGAAATCATAGGTCGCGCGCATGATTTTGTTCCACAGATCGCGCGCATCCAGCGTGTGATAAACGCGATCATTGAACTTTAACTCCCACGGGCCATCGGCCTTGACGGCCTCCATGAAGGCATCGGTGACCAGCACCGACAGGTTGAACATGCGCAGCCGCGCCGAATCCTGCTTGGCGGTGATGAACTGCTCAATATCGGGATGATCGCAGCGCATCGTGGCCATCATTGCACCGCGCCGCGAGCCCGCCGACATGATCGTGCGGCACATCGCATCCCACACATCCATGAACGACAGCGGGCCTGACGCATCTGCGGCCACGCCCTTGACCTCGGCGCCCTTGGGCCGGATGGTCGAAAAATCATAGCCGATTCCGCCGCCCTGCTGCATCGTCAGCGCAGCCTCTTTGAGCATGTCGAAGATCCCGCCCATATGATCGGGAATCGTGCCCATGACAAAGCAGTTGAACAGCGTCACCGAGCGCCCCGTCCCTGCCCCGGCGGTGATCCGACCTGCGGGCAGATATTTGAAATCTTCCAGCGCGTTGTAGAACTTGTCTTCCCATTCTGCGGGGTTCTTCTCGACCACCGAGAGGGCGCGCGCGATGCGGCGCCAGCTATCCTCGACCGTGCCATCAATCGGCGTGCCGTCTTGCTCTTTGAGGCGGTATTTCATGTCCCAAATCTGGCGTGCAATCGGGGCGGCAAAACGGGTCATGGGGCATCCTTTTGGGAAGTTCTCGGTGTCATGTGAAGGCCTACCAAGATACGCGCCACAATCTGCGCGGTCAACGCATTGCACGCCCCCGCTGACGCATTATATTGGTGTGACCTAGGGGGTGACATGGCCGATATAGTGCATCTGATCAAACTCTGCGTGGGCGCGGAAAAGGTTGAGGATCTGCTGGAATGGCAGGCGCAACGCTATGGCAACGGCCCGGCGATGCATGTCACGCGGATGTGGCCCAAGCGCGGCGACGAGATATTAAACGGCGGCTCGCTTTATTGGGTGTTCAAGGGGGCGGTGCTGGCGCGCCAACGCGTGATCGGCCTTGAGGAGCGCATCGGCGAAGACGGTATTTCGCGCTGCGCCATCATACTTGACCGCGAAGTCGTGCGCACCGAGGCCATGGTGCGCCGCCCGTTTCAGGGCTGGCGCTATCTGGCCATCGGCGATGCCCCGCGCGATCTGCCCAAAACCCGCACCCGCGAAGAGGCATTGCCGCGCGAACTCTCGGTCGCTTTGTCGGAAATCGGGCTGCGCTAGGCGGTCAGCCAGGTTTCGGCCTCGGGGCGCGTAGTAAAGACGCGAAAGCCTGCGCCCTCGCCCTGCATCGTGGCCTCATCCGCCATATCCTCGGGCACCACCAAAGCGCAGCGTTTGGCCTGCCCCTCGCGACACGCGCGATGCATGCCGCCCACCAGCTCGGCCATATAGCCATCAAAGCGCGGCGCAACCTGCACAAGCAACCGATCCGTCGGGGCAAGCATGCGAACGGCCTCGTTTACGTCGCGCGACAAAACCGTGCCCGACACGGTCAAACCGGTCATACCAGCGGGACACTCGCTCATTTTCTCAATCATCACGAAACTCCTTGAAACGGCGCGCTTCATTGAAAGAACGCAGCGTCCCAAGGACCGTTCCGTCACGATTGCGAGACGCTCAGCCGCGCAGGGTCTGGATGCGCGCGACAAGCTGAAGGGTCGATCCGTCTTTATCCGCCCCGTCGCTTTGCCCCTCCAGCACTGGAGACAGCGCCAGCGCCAGTTCCTTGCCCAGCTCAACCCCCCATTGATCAAAGCTGTTGATGCCCAAAATGACGCCTTCGACAAACACCCGATGCTCGTAAAGCGCAACGATCCCGCCCAGAACTTCGGGCGTGAGTTTGGGATAAAGAAGCGTCGTCGAGGGGCGTGACCCGGGGAAAACACGATGGCGCGCTTGGCGATCCAACTCGGCCCCTTCAAGCCCTTTTTTACGCATGATTTCCGTGGCCTCTGCCAGTGAGCGCCCGCGCATCAGCGCCTCGGATTGCGCCAGACAATTCGCCATTAGCAGCAAATGTTGATGCGCCAGATCGGGTTCATGCCCCTGCGCGCCGAGCATAAATTCGCACGGGATTACCCGCGTGCCTTGGTGGATCAACTGATAAAACGCGTGCTGGCCATTGGTGCCGGGTTCGCCCCAGACGACGGGGCCGGAATTAACCGTTAGATCCTTGCCGTCCATCGAAACACGCTTGCCGTTACTCTCCATTTCAAGCTGCTGAAGATAGGCGGGAAGACGCGAAAGGCGTTGCTCATAAGGTAACACGGCGCGGGTCGCATAGCTGCAAAACTGGTTGTGCCAGATACCGACAAGCGCAAGCAGAACCGGCAAGTTGTCAGCGTAATCAGCACTGCGGAAATGGGCGTCCATTCCAGCCGCACCGCGCAGGAAATCGGTGAAATCCTCGGGCCCGATGGCTATCATCAGCGACAACCCGATCGGGCCCCACATCGAATAGCGCCCGCCCACCCAATCGGCGAATCCGAAAACGCGCGCGGGGGCAATTCCAAAAGCGGCAGTCTTGTCAGCCGCCGTCGACACGGCTGCAAATTGCGCCGCCGGATCGCTGACCTTCGCCGCCATCCAGCGCTTCGCCGTCTCGGCATTGGTCATCGTTTCAATCGTGGTAAAGGTTTTGGAAGCCACGATCACCAGCGTGGTTTCAGGGTTCAGCCCCGCCAGCGTGTCGTGGATCTGCGCGCCATCCACATTCGAGACGAAATGACAACGCGGCCCGTCGTGATAGGGTGCAAGCGCAAGCGTTGCCATCGCAGGCCCCAGATCAGAGCCGCCGATGCCGATATTCACCACATCCGTGATCGCACCGCCCTGCCCCGTAAACCGCCCCTCACGCACATCGCGCGCAAAATCGGCCATCGCCTCATAGGTCGCGCGGACCTCGGGCATGACATCGTGACCGTCCACGATCACCGACGCATCAAGGTTGCGCAGCGCGGTATGCAGCACCGCACGCCCCTCGGTCTCATTGATCTTCTCACCGGCAAACATCGCCTCGGCGCGCGCGCGCACGTCACGCTCATCGGCTAGCTTCACCAGCAATTCGAGCGTCTCAGCATCAATGTTGGTCTTGGAGAAATCGAACATAAACGGCCCGAATTCGCGGGTGAACCCTGCTGCACGATTGTCATTATCGAATAATTCCGCAATCGGGCGAGATTTCACCGCCTCGGATTTCGACGAGAGTTTTTTCCAAGTGGTCATGGTTACTCAGCCCAATGAACGGTGGCGTTTTTGAGAACGGCGCGCACGGGCGCTTGTGTCTCGGGAAGGGATTGTGCGGCCTCGATTGCGGCGCGCTTTTCAGACCCGGTGATCAGAATGTGAATGTGCATCGCATCACGCAGCACGCGCGCGGACAAGGTAATGCGCGGCTCGCCTGCGGCTTCTGCCCGCATCGGCAGCAAGATCGGCGCATCGTCAGATAGCGCATCAGCCAGCCGGTCGGCGCCGGGAAACAGGCTGGCGGTGTGCATGTCGTTGCCCATGCCCAGCAGCAGAACCGAGATCGGCAGATGCGGCGCAATCCCCGCCGCCAGCGACTCCATCTTATCCTCGGGGCGCGCCCCATCCGCGTAAAGCGGCACTAGCGTCGCCGCTGCGGCACGCCCTGTCAGCAGACGTTCACGGATCAGACGGGTGTTTGAGCGCAGCGAAGTTTCATCCACCCAGCGCTCGTCATTCAGCAACACCGCGACCTTGTCCCACGCAAGATCAACGGCGCTGAGCGTGTCGAAAATCGGTCCCGGCGTGGTCCCACCGGGCACCGAAAACGTCGCGTGACCATCAACGCGGATCGCTTCGCGCAACTGGCTGGCGATACGGTCGGCCAGACCGATCATCAGCATATCGCGATCTGGATAAGCCTTGAAATTCATTCGCGAATCTCCCGCCAGCGACGGCCATCGCGATGCATCAGCATCAGTGCATCATCAGGCCCCGAAGTGCCGCTGTCATAGGGTTGCGGTCGATCCGCGCGCGCTTCCCAGCCCTCAATGACTGGATCGGTCCAGGCCCAAGCCGCCTCGACCTCATCGCCGCGCATGAACAGTGTTTGATTGCCCCGGATCACGTCCATGATGAGGCGCTCGTAGGCGTCGGTGATCTCGGCCCCCTCATCGCCCAGTGCCTCGGCGAAAGACATATCAAGCGGCACCTGAACAAGGCGCATCCCGCCCGGCCCCGGTTCCTTGATCATCATTTTGAGGTTCATGCCCTCATTGGGCTGCAAGCGGATCACCAGCACGTTTTCGCGCCAATCGCCCTCGGCCTCATCAAAGATCGAATGCGGCGGCTCTTTGAAGGTGATCGCGATTTCCGAGGTGCGCGCGCGCAACCGCTTACCCGTGCGCAGATAAAACGGTGTACCCGTCCAGCGCCAGTTCGCGATATGGCATTTCAGCGCGATATAGCTTTCGGTTTTGGACTCCGGGTTTTCGCTATCTTCGAGATAGCCCGCGTCCTTACCGCGCCCGAGATACTGCCCGCGCACGATATTGTTGGGCGCAACCGGTTGCAGCGCCCGGATCACCTTGAGCTTTTCATCGCGCACAGCGTCGGGATCAAAGTGATAGGGCGGCTCCATCGCGATCAGGCAAAGTAGCTGCATCATGTGGTTCTGCACCATGTCGCGCATCGCGCCCGACTTGTCATAATACGACCCTCGACCACCCACACCGACCGTTTCTGCCACTGTAATTTGCACGTGATCAACAAATTGGGAATTCCAGAGCGGCTCGAACAGGATATTGGCAAAGCGCACCGCCATCAGGTTCTGAACCGTCTCCTTGCCCAGATAATGATCGATCCGGTAGATTTGGGTCTCGTCAAAATGGGCCGCCAGCGTGGCGTTGAGCGCGCGCGCCGAGACCAAATCGCGCCCGAAGGGCTTTTCCACCACGATGCGCGCCTCGGGACCTGCGATTCCACGGGTGTGCAGACGCTCGGCGATATCGCCAAAGAGTGACGGTGCCACCGAGAAATAAAACGCATTGATCGCGTCTGGGCGGACCTTGGCTTTTAGCTCGTCCCAGCCGTCATCACCCTTGGCGTCAATCGCGACGTAATCGAGCATCGCGAGAAACTGCTCCACCGCCTCGGGATCAATCTTGGAAGGGGAGACGTGTTCGTTGATCGCGCCGCGCACCTGATCGCGAAACGCCTCGGCGTCCATCTCAGAGCGGGCCGCGCCGATGAATTGCGACCCTTCAGGAATTTGACCTGCCAAAACTCGGCGATAAAGTCCGGGCAGAATCTTGCGATTGGCGAGATCACCAGTGGCCCCGAAAATCACCAAATCAAAGAGATCAACGGGAATGACGCGCGAAACCATGGGATGCTCCATTCTTGGGGTCTGTTAGCGCTAACGACCCTGTTCTAGTCGCGTTCTCGATACGAGTCTAGCATTGAGCGAATTCAGGGGCAAAGGATTGGCGGCTCTCAGCCGTTCAACTGCCCAAAAAAGCGGCAAGTGCGTCGATATTTGGCGCGACCTGTTGGGCGAAACCATCGCTGAAGCGATCGAAATCAGTGCGGGTTTCGGGTGGGACCGACACGATCACCGCCAAATCCGCGCCAATCGCTTGCGCAATCAGATCGCGGCAACCCCGACCTGATGCCTCTTGCTTGCCGAACTTGTTAAACAGCGCAATCGTGCCGGGCGGGGCATCGTCAAGGCTGCGCGCGACCTGCGCTACCACCTGTTCCAGCGCGCCGGCATCAAGGACACAGGCATCTGCGCCACGCCCCAAATCTTGCGAAATCGTGTGCACATTGCCCTCAGGCAGCAGGCGCAGATGCATCTCGCAATCCGATCTCTGCGCAATATCGGCGCGCACCATCCCGATCACATCCCGCCCCTCGGCCAAAAGCCGGTCGGCAAGGGCTGCGATCAGCCGGTCGGCCTCGCCGCGAACAGGACAGGTGATAAATCCAAGCATAACCGTTGTTTGGCGAGGCTTTGCGCAGGCGTCAAGCCTTGGCGCGTTCAATGCGCGTGGGAGCCTCCGGCGGGAGTATTTTGGGCTAGATGAAAATCACTCCGCCAGCGCCTTGCCAAAGCGCGGCAAGCGCGCCCGCTTCATCAGCGCCCGGATTGGCTGGGGCTGCCCTGACAGCTGTTCGGCCTGTGCGCGCACAGCCTCGGTCAGCGCGCGCATCTGATCGGGGTACTCGCAGAGCAGCTGCCAAAGAAACCCGTCGGGATCGCGCCGCTCAAGCCCCTCGCCCGCCAGTGTGCCGCGCGGAAAATCAGCTCTGTTCGAGGTCACGATCGCATCCGCATGGCCCGCGATTGCCACCGCCAAGACGTGAATGTCGTTCTCATCGGGCAGATGCAGGCGCGATTCCAGACCGGGTTGGGCCGCGATTTCGGCCTTGGGAAATTCCGCACGTAGCAACGCGATTTCGCCGCGCGCGAAGGTTTCATCGACCGGGTTGCGCCGGGCGGCGGCGCGGGCCCATTCCTCAAGGATGCGCGCCGACCACAGCGGGCGATACAGCCCCGCGCGCGCCGCCCCGATCAGAATTTCGCGCAGCACAGTGGGGTAAAGCACGCAGGCATCGAGGACCGCCCTCATCCATCAAGCCGGTAAAACAGCGCTTTCAAGTAGCCCGATTCGGCAAGTTGGGGCTGCATCGGGTGATCGGCCCCGGCAAATCCGGTATGGATCAACTGGCCCGAGCGATCGGCCTTGCCGATACCGCGCGTGCAAGACGAGCGAAACTGCGTCAGATCCACCGCGTGCGAGCAGGAACACAGCACAAGATAGCCCCCCGGCGCAACCAATGGGGCCGCGAGTCGCGCGATGCGTTCATAGGCGCGCAGACCCGAATGCAAGGCCGATTTCGCAGGCGCAAACGCGGGCGGGTCGCAGATCACCAGATCAAATTGCGCCCCCTCCGCCCCAAGCGCCTCAAGCTGCTCGAACGCGTCGCCCTTGCGGATGGTGAAGCGATCAAATGCCCCCATCAAATCCGCGCCCTTTTCAGCCAAAGCCAGCGCGGGGGCCGAGCTATCAACGGCCAGCGCCTGCGACGCCCCGCCCGCCAAAGCCGCCAGCGCAAAGCCGCCAACATGGGTAAACACATCCAGCACGCGCGCATCTTTGGCAAGGCGCGCCGCAAAGGCGTGGTTGGGGCGCTGATCGTAGAACAGCCCTGTTTTTTGCCCGCCCAGCAGATCGGCCAGATAGGTCGCGCCATTCATCGGCACTTCAATCGGCGCCTCCAGCGATCCGCGCAACAGCACGGTTTCTTCGCTCAACCCCTCAAGGGTACGCGCGCGCCCCGAGGCGTTTTTAAGCACGTTTTTCACGCCCGTGACATCACACAGGGCGGCTGCGAGATCTTCGATCATCACCTCGGACCAAGCGGCGTTGGGCTGAATGACCGCCGCATCGCCAAAGCGGTCGATGATCACACCGGGCAACCCATCGGCCTCGGCATGCACCAGACGGTAAAACGGCTGATCAAACAACCTCGCACGCATCGCCAAAGCGCGTTCCAGCCGCGCCGCGATCCAGGCGCGGTCAATCTGCGCCTCGGGGTCACGATCGAGCATCCGCGCGATGATTTTAGAGTTCGGATTGACCGTCACCGTCCCCAGCGGCACGCGTTCAGCATCTTCCAGCGTGGCAATCGTGCCCGGGACAATCGCCTTGGTGCGCCGGTCAACGACCAGCTCGTCGGCGAACACCCAAGGAAAGCCATGGCGGATCGCACGGACCTCGGCCTTGGGGCGCAAACGGATAACGGGGCGGGGATCGGTCATGGGAACTCCTTCACTACACGCGCCTCTCTACCCCCTTGCGCTTTGGCGCGAAAGGGAGATCCTTGTGAAAGCGCCTGCGCGCATCAGAGAAAACTTTACGCGCGTGGGTTGCGCCGTTAGCGCTAACGGAGTAAAACATCTTCAAATCGGCGGTCCTGCCGCCTCTCGCAAATGCCAGCTTGGAAAGGGCCCGCAATGACGCTCAATTCCACCATCGCCCGAGTCACCGACCGGATTCGCGTCCGCTCTGAGGGGCCACGCACCGACTACCTTGCGCGCATCAAAGCCGCCGCCGATGCTGGCCCGTCGCGCGCCCACCTGTCTTGTGGCAATCAGGCCCATGCCTATGCCGCGATGGGGCAGGACAAGGACGCGCTGGCAGCTGCACGTGCGCCCAATGTTGGTATCGTTACCGCTTATAATGACATGCTGTCCGCCCACCAGCCCTATGAAAGTTACCCCCAACTCATCAAGCAAGCGCTGCGCGAAATCGGTGCCACGGCGCAGGTCGCAGGCGGCGTGCCTGCGATGTGTGATGGCGTGACGCAGGGCCAGCCGGGGATGGAACTGTCGCTGTTCTCGCGCGACGTGATCGCGATGGCGACCGCAGTGGCGCTGAGCCACAACACCTTTGACGCAGCCCTTTACATGGGCGTGTGCGACAAGATCGTGCCGGGGCTGGTGATGGCGGCGGCCACTTTTGGCCATATCCCGGCGGTCTTCTTGCCCGCTGGCCCAATGACCACCGGCTTGCCCAATGACGAAAAAGCCAAGGTGCGCCAACAATTCGCCACCGGCGAAGTCGGCCGCGACAAGCTGATGGACGCCGAGATGGCCTCGTACCACGGCCCCGGCACCTGCACCTTCTACGGCACTGCCAACACCAACCAGATGCTGATGGAATTCATGGGGCTGCACTTGCCCGGCAGTTCGTTCGTGAACCCGAACACCCCCCTGCGCGAGGCCCTGACCGTGGCAGGCGCAAAACGCGCCGCCGAAATCACCGCGCTTGGCAATGACTACCGCCCCGCAGGCGAAATTCTGGACGAGAAAGCCTTTGTGAACGGGCTGGTCGGGTTGATGGCGACGGGTGGCTCGACGAACCACATCCTGCACCTGCCCGCGATGGCGCGCGCCGCCGGGATCATCCTTGATCTGGCCGACTTCGACGAGGTCTCCTCCGTCACGCCGCTGATGGCCAAGGTCTATCCCAACGGTCTGGCCGATGTGAATCATTTCCACGCCGCAGGCGGGCTGCAATTCATGATCCGTCACTTGCTGGATGCTGGCCTGCTGCATGAAGACGCCAAAACCGTCTCGGGAGAAGGGATGGCGCATTACATCCAAGAGCCCAAGATCACTGCCGAAGGCCTGACCTGGGTCGATGGCCCAGTGGACAGCCAAAACGAGAAAGTGCTGCGCAAAACCGCCGATCCGTTCCAGAGAACCGGCGGGCTCAAGCAGCTTGACGGTAACCTTGGGCGCGGCGTGATCAAGGTCTCGGCCGTCGCCGAGGAACGTCGCCACATTGAGGCCCCGGTGCGCGTTTTCCACGATCAGGACGATGTCAAAGCCGCCTTCAAACGCGGCGAATTCACGCAAGACACCATTGTCGTTGTGCGTTTCCAAGGCCCCAAGGCCAACGGAATGCCGGAACTGCACTCGCTCACCCCGACGCTGTCGGTTCTGCAAGATCGCGGTCTCAAGGTCGCGCTGGTCACAGATGGGCGAATGTCAGGCGCAAGCGGCAAAGTGCCCGCCGCGATCCATATCAGCCCCGAGGCAGCAGATGGCGGCCCCTTGGCCAAGCTGCAAGATGGCGATATCGTACGTCTCGATGCTGTCTCGGGCGAGCTGACCTGCCTTACCGAAGGCTTTGCGCAGCGCAGCCCCGTTCAGCCCGATCTGTCGGCTAATCAATTCGGACTGGGCCGCGAACTGTTTGGCGCATTCCGTGCCCATGTCGGCCCGTCCACCGAGGGTGCCTCCGTGGTGCTTTGAATTTTTTTGCCTCCGGCGGGAGTATTTCTCGCTAGATGAAACTAGGGCCCATCCTTTCATCTAGCCTCAAATACTCACCCGCCGAAGGCGTCCTAATTTTCCGCCCGCGCGGCGGTTTGAACCGGAGACACCCCATGACCCCAGCCGAGCAATCCAAAGCCGCCCGCAAAATCTGTGAACTCGCCCCCATCGTGCCCGTCATCGTAGTGCGTGATGTGGCCCATGCCGCCCCTCTCGCCAAGGCGTTGATCGCAGGTGGCTTGCCCGCGCTTGAGGTCACCTTGCGCACGCCCTGCGCGCTGGATGCGATCCGCGCGATGGCCGATATCGAGGGCGGCGTGGTTGGCGCAGGCACGCTGCTAACGCCTGCCGATGTCAAAGCTGCCAAGGCGGCGGGCGCGAAATTCGGCGTCTCGCCGGGCGCGACCGAGCGCCTCGTGAAAGCCTGCGAAGATGAAGGGCTGCCGCTGTTGCCCGGAGCCGCCACCGCGTCCGAGGTGATGAAACTGTATGAAATGGGCTACGATGTGTTGAAATTCTTTCCCGCAGAGGCCTCGGGTGGCGCGCCTGCGCTTAAGGCCATCGGGGCACCAATCCCGCAGGTTTCGTTCTGTCCGACGGGCGGGGTCAGCTTAAAAAATGCAAATGATTACCTAAGCTTACCGAATGTTCTTTGCGCAGGCGGTTCTTGGGTTGCGCCGGACAATCTGGTGCAATCGGGCAACTGGGCTGGCATCAAGGCGCTTGCCGCCGAGGCCGCAGCCCTTCCCCGCTAAGTCCGCGTTACAACCGACGCCCGCGCCAGCCACCCCGGCGCGCGGGCGTATCGCCCTCCCGGCTCAGACCCTCGGCCAAAACTGTGCTCATCGGATGATCTTCGGCGGCCTCATAGGCCAGCAAGACGGTGCGGATCGCCTCTTGCGTGTCACAATCCACTGGCAGGCTCAGCGCCCAATCCATGAAAATCGAGCGGCATTCATCGAGTGAAATCCCCTCAATCCGATAACTTTCGCGGATCAACCCCTTGGGATCGGCCTGTTTTATATCCATCAGCTTGCGCCCCATTCATGCCTCCAAGACGTGATCCACGATCTGCGCCACCTCACGCGTGACAAGGTCCAGCCGGGCCTGCAGCGCCTCGAGGCTGTCCGAGCCGGTCTCGCGCAGCACGAAGGCGCGTCCGCCCGCACCGATTGCGTCCATATCGAGCGCGCGGTCAGACAACAAGCGCGCGCCTGATTGCAGATGCCACAAAAGACGATAGGCCGAGGCAAGGGCCGCGCCCTCATCGTTGCTCACAAAGCCTTCACGCGGACCGATCCGCAGCTGCGCCTCAACCTTGCGCGCGGGCTGGCCGGCGCGCAGGGCGAAACTTTGCGCCAAGAGTTCAATGTCTTGCAGCCGGCCGGGACCGATTTTCGCCTCCCACGGCCCGTCCGCAGGCTTGGCCGCAAAAATCCGCGCACGCATCTGCGCCAGATCCGCCAGCACCGTCTCGCCACGCCCTTTGGCGGCCAGAACCTGCATCCGGATCGCCTCGACCTCATCGGCCAAATCGGGATTACCCGCGACAGCGCGCGCCCGCGTTAGTGCCAGATGTTCCCACGTCCAGGCCTCGTTCATCTGATAATCGGCGAAGCTTTGCAGCGCGGTCGCCACCGGACCCTGACGCCCCGACGGGCGCAGCCGCATGTCCACCTCATAGAGCGTGCCTTCGGGCATCGGCGCGGTCAGTGCGGTGATCAATGCCTGCGTGAGCTTTGCGTAATAAGCCCTTGCTGCCAAAGGCTTCTTACCCTCGGAATAGTCCTGTCCGGCAGCATCATAAATCATAATCAGATCAAGATCGGAATGTGCATTCAGCCGCTCGGCACCCAAACTGCCCATCCCCAAAACCACCGCGCCACGACCCGGCGGCGGGCCATAGCGGCGCGCGAACTCGCCCTGCACAACCGGCCAAAGCGTAGACAGCACCGCCCCTGCGATATCGGCATATTGATGTGCGGCTTGCTCGGCCTCGATCAGCGCGCGCAGATGGTGCACCCCGACGCGGAATTTCCACTCCTTCGCCCAGCGCCGCGTCAGATCCAGCGCTCCCTCGTAATCCTGCAAGCGCGCAAGCTGGCGGCCAAGATCTTGCGCCAAGCCCTCGCGCCCCGGCCAAGGGGCGAAAAACGACCCGCCCAGTACCGCATCCAACACGCTGGCATTGCGCGACAGATAACTTGCCAGCGCGGGCGCTGTTGCGCAGATATCAACAATCAGGTCAATCAAAACTGGATTGGCCTCAAATAACGAAAAAAGTTGCACGCCTGCAGGCAAGTGTTTGAGAAACCCGTCAAACTGCGCCAAGGCCTCATCGGGATCAGCCGCCGCCTGAAACCGACCCAGCAGTTCGGGCTCGAGACGTTTAAAAATTCCCCGCGCGCGGTCCGAGCGCAGCGCCGGATAGCCCACCCAGCCTTCAACCAGCGTGCGGGCCTTCTCGCTGAGATCTGGGCGCGGAGCGGTCTCATCAGGGGCAAAAAACGCATTGGTCAAGCTTTCGACCCGCTCAAGACGCGCTTTCAGCGCCTGCGTCCATGCCTCGACATCACCCTGCCCCATCATCGCCGCGATCCGCGCCAATCCGTCTGGCGTGCCCGGCAAAAGCTGGGTTTGCGCATCATTGACCATCTGAATGCGATGCTCGATCTCGCGATGCTCGCGGTAATGGCCCACCAGTTCCTCGGCCACATCCGAGGGCACCCAAGACTTGACCGCCAGCGCGCGCAACGCCCCCACCGTGGTGCGATCGCGCAGGCTTTCATCGCGCCCGCCTGCGATCAGCTGCCGGGTCTGGGCGAAGAACTCGATCTCGCGGATCCCGCCCTGACCGAGCTTGATATTGTGCCCCGCCACGTCGATCGGGCCACCCAAACCTTTGTGCTCGCGGATACGCAGCCGCATGTCATGGGCGTCCTGAATGGCGGCGAAATCAAGGTGCTTGCGCCACACGAACGGGCGCAAGGTCGCCAAGAACCGCTCGCCCGCCGCGATATCACCCGCACAGGCGCGCGCCTTGATATAGGCCGCGCGCTCCCATGTGCGCCCTTCCGCCTCGTAATAGGCTTCGGCCGAGCCCATCGAGATGCAAACCGGCGTTACGCTGGCATCAGGGCGCAGGCGCAGATCGGTGCGAAACACATAGCCCTCCGAGGTGCGATCATTCAGCATCGCGGCCATCTTGCGGGTCGCGCGGATCAGGGCCGCGCGCGCCTCCACCCGGTCATCAGGATCATAGCGAGTCTCATCAAACAGGCAGATCAGGTCGATGTCGGACGAGTAGTTCAGCTCCCTCGCGCCCATTTTCCCCATCGCAAGCGCCACCATCCCCCCTGCCGTCTCGCTATCTTCCGGGCGCGCGCCCGGAATTTTGCCGCGCCGGATTTCCTCGGCCACCAACCGCTTGAGCGCCAGATCGACCGCCAGATCTGCCAGCCGTGTCAGCGCTCCGGTCACCTCTTCAAGACACCACACCCCGCCCAGATCGGCCAGCGCCGCTAACAGGGCGACCCGTCGTTTGGCGCGGCGCAACTCAGATCCCAGATCGCCCAGCGCAACCGGGGCAAGGCGCGCGAACTCCTCGGCCAGCGCGGTTTCGGGATTGCCCAAAATGGCTGCGCGCAGCCACTCGGTTTCTCTTTCCATCAACCCTTTTAAGAACGGGCTGCATCCGGCAGTGCCGCCCAGCAGATCGCGCAACTCAGGCGCAAGATCGTCAAACAGCGCGCGCGCTTCCTGCGCGCGATCAAGCTCGAACGGGATGGGACAACGGGTAAGGCGCGAGGCAAAGGGCATGAGCGCAGATTACCCCTCGGGGGGCGGCGGTCAATGGGGATTGGACTGGGTTTCATCTGGCTCTAAATACTCCCGCCGGAGGCGCTTGGCGGCAGAATCCGGACGCTTCGGCAGCGATACTTGGAGAATTTCGATTGAGTAAATCCTTAAAACGGGTGCGCGCGGCGCTTGAGGCAGCGGGGGCAGCGTATGAAATTCGCGAAGTCGGCGAGGCGCGCACGGCAGAATTAGCGGCACAATCTGCGGGCTGCGCGCTTGATCAGATCGCCAAGTCGATCATTTTTCGCGGCGAAAAAACCGGCCATATCGTGTTATTTATCACGGCCGGGGGCAATCGGGTGAGCGCGACCAAGGCCAGCACGGTGGCCGGTCAGCCGTTGGGCAAGGCCGATGCTGCGCTAATCCGCGCAGAAACTGGCTTTGCGATTGGCGGGGTGGCGCCGTTGGGGCATTTGAACCCGGTCACTACGTTTCTGGACCCGAAACTGATGGAATTTGATGTAATTTGGGCCGCAGCGGGCACACCGCGCCATGTTTTCAGCATCTCGCCGCAGGATTTAGAGCGCATCAGCGGTGTGGCGCAAGCCGATTTCACCGAATAAATCAAAGCAAATCAAGGGATTTTCTGCGCAATGTAAAAAACATTCACATCAACCCTTGCAAGGCGGGATCAGAATACCGATCTTGGTTGATGTAAAAGGCATTCACATAAACCCAACGGAGGTTCCCCATGTCAGCCTATGCTACCAACTCCCCCACCCCGCTCAATCGGGGCAACTGGTTTACCCGCGCTATCGACTGGATGGATGGCAATGGGCCGGGCGCATGGATTGCGTTGATGGTTGCGGGGTTCATCTTTGCCGGTCCGCTGGGGCTGGTGCTGTTATTCTTTATCCTGTTCACTGGTCGCTTCGGGCGCCGCTGGCGCAAGGGCGGGCATCAGATGACGCGCAGCCACGGCTGTGGCTTTGGCGGGCGGGTGCATGTCTCGCGCACCACTGGCAACGCCGCGTTTGACGCTTACAAGTCCGACACGCTTGAACGGCTAGAACGCGAACAGTCCGAATTCGAAGAGTTTTTGCGCCGCCTGCGTGAATCGCGCGACAAGGCCGAGTTCGACCAATACATGGAAGATCGCGCTAAAGCTGCCGCGCATAGCGATAGTGAGGACAACACCGCTAAGGCCTAAATCCTCCAAGCGATAGATTCTAAGCGCCCTGATCAATCTGAACGGGGCGCTTTTCTATGCAATAATATTAGGCAACTGCGCGGAAACACTTGGCCCGAGCGCGCCGCTTTGTTAGCCTGTTATCAACCCAATCCGAATTCAAACGGCACCCCAATGCGCCATTCCCTCCCGCTTGCCCCGCAGTTTTATGTGACCGCGCCGCAGCCCTGCCCGTATCTCGACGGGCGGGCCGAGAGAAAACTGTTCACGGCTTTGCAGGGGGAAGGCGCTGAAAAGCTTAACAATTCCTTATCACGCCAAGGGTTTCGTCGCTCGCAAAATGTGCTGTATCGGCCCTCATGCGCCGATTGCACCGCATGCCTCTCCGCGCGAATCCGGGTGGGAGATTTCACCCAGTCACGCTCACAACGCCGGATTCTCAAGCGCAACGCCGATCTGCGGCGCACCGCGACCAGCCCTTGGGCCACCGAAGAGCAATACGCGCTTTTCCGCCGCTATCTCGATCTGCGCCACGCCGATGGTGGGATGGCCGATATGGATATCTTCGAGTTTGCAGCGATGATCGAGGAAACTCCGGTAAAATCGCGCGTCATCGAATATCGCGAAAGTGCGGCCACGCCGGGATCAATTCGGGCGCTGATTGCGACCTGCCTGACGGATGTGCTCGATGACGGGCTGTCGATGGTCTATTCGTTCTACGAACCCGACCGGATCAAGGACAGCCTTGGCACCTATCTGATCCTTGATCATATCGAGATCGCGCGCCGTATCGGCCTGCCCTATGTCTATCTGGGCTATTGGGTGCCGGGCTCGCGCAAGATGGGTTACAAGGCGAATTTCGCCGCGCTCGAGATATTTAAGGGCGGTGAATGGATGAGTATCGGCAATCCCGAGGACCACGCGGGCGAGACGCATCCGCTCTGCGTCGATCCAATCGCCGATCAGGTCGCGCGCATCCAACTGCCCGATACCCGCAGCGGATGATTTGCCCGAGACCTGCACACCTCCGGCGGGTATTTGCCCAATGCATCGGCCGCGCCATCCCATCACAAATCCTTTACCGCAATGGCCTGAACTGGGGTTTTGTCCAGCAAATCGCACAAAATCTAGCCCATTAGGCAAGCCGCATCCTGCTCTGTGGGGACCGAAAGACATTCTTCGCGCTTCCCTCACAACTATTGGAAAATCAAGGTTTACAGCCCTAACTGCTTGCGTAAAGTGAACGCAGGTATCGTCCTATCACGGCCCGCAAGGGCGACGGGACAACCCACATCACGAGATTGATACTCAACGGGAGGAAACCCTATGGATCGTCGTTCATTCCTGCGCAAAAGCGCACTTGGCGGGGCCGCTGCAGCAGCCGGCTCAGCCCTTGCCGCGCCTGCCATTGCGCAAGAAAGCCCGCAGGTTACATGGCGCTTGGCTTCGTCGTTTCCGAAATCGCTCGACACGATCTATGGCGGCGCCGAGGTCATGTCGAAAATGGTCGAAGAGGCCAGCGATGGGAAATTCAAAATTCAGGTTTTTGCTGCGGGCGAAATCGTACCCGGTCTGCAAGTCGCTGATGCAGTAACGAACGGCACGGTCGAGGTCTGCCACACGGTGGGCTATTATTTCTGGGGTAAAGACCCGACATGGGCGCTTGGCGCGGCTGTGCCCTTCTCGCTGAATGCGCGCGGCATGAACGCTTGGCACTACCATGGCGGCGGCATCGATCTGTATAACGAATTCCTTGCCAAGCAAGGACTTTACGGCCTGCCCGGTGGTAATACGGGCGCGCAGATGGGCGGCTGGTTCCGTAAGGAAATCAACACGGTCGACGATCTCAAAGGCCTCAAGATGCGCGTTGGTGGCTTCGCTGGTAAGGTGATGGAAAAACTGGGGCTTGTACCCCAGCAGATCGCGGGTGGCGACATCTACCCGGCGCTTGAAAAAGGCACAATCGACGCGACCGAATGGGTTGGCCCCTATGACGATGAAAAGCTCGGCTTCTATAAAGTCGCGCCCTATTACTACTATCCCGGCTGGTGGGAAGGTGGCCCGACGGTTCACTTCTTCTTCTCGAAAGACAAGATGGAAAGCCTGCCCCCGCAATATCAGGCGCTTCTGCACACGGCCTGTCAGGCCACCGATGCGGACATGCTGCAAAAATACGATATGAAGAACCCTGCCGCGCTTAAGACCCTGATGGCACAGGGCGCGCAGCTGCGCCCCTTCTCGCCCGAGATCATGCAGGCCTGTTTCGACGCGGCCAACGAGGTCTATGCGGAAATGGAAGCCAGCAATCCCGAGTTTGCGAAAATCTGGGGCTCGATCAAAGATTTCCGCAAGGATTGGTTCGGCTGGGAACAGGTGGCGGAATACAATTACGACACATTCATGATGCGCCAAAACATCGCCGGCCAGCTGTAAGCCCAGCGGCGTTTGCCGCAATCTAACCCAGCCCCGGCGCCCCAAAGCGCCGGGGCTTTTTTTCTGCGCTTTCGCTGCGCGTTAAACCCATTTCCTCCCTCACGCGCGGATCACGCGGCTTTGCCCGATTTCCTGTATTTGAGGGAACTTAACGGTTTACAGGCAAAATCGGTCAAGTAAGGTGACCGCATTCCCGCCTTTCGAGGGACCCTAAGGGGTGGAGAGAGAGCGCGGGGCATAAAAAGAAAACGATACTTAACGGGAGGAAACCATATGGATCGTCGTTCATTCCTGCGCAAAGGCGCGCTTGGCGGGGCCGCTGCGGCTGCGGGCTCTGCACTGGCCGCACCGGCTATTGCGCAAGAAAGCCCGGAAGTTACTTGGCGTTTGACGTCGTCATTCCCGAAATCGCTCGACACGATTTATGGCGCGGCGGAAACCATGGCGGATTTCGTCAAGGGCGCAACCGGTGGCAAGTTCAACATTCAGGTGTTTGCTGCGGGCGAAATCGTTCCCGGCCTGCAAGCGCTGGACGCTGTGTCCAACGGAACCGTCGAGGCCTGTCACACCGCATCTTACTACTACTGGGGCAAAGACCCGACCTTCGCCTTTGCGACGGCTGTCCCCTTTGGTCTGAACGCGCGCATGCAGAACGCCTGGTTCTACTATGGCGGCGGCAATGACTTGATGAACGAATTCTACGCGAATTACGGCATCACGGCCTA
This sequence comes from Thioclava sp., assembly GCF_048263065.1. Classification (NCBI taxonomy): domain Bacteria; kingdom Pseudomonadati; phylum Pseudomonadota; class Alphaproteobacteria; order Rhodobacterales; family Paracoccaceae; genus Thioclava; species Thioclava sp. Next base: position 353,965 of record NZ_JBLXEM010000003.1, on the reverse strand, counting down.
TCCGTGCGGCAATACCGGCGCGCAGATGGGTGGCTGGTTCCGCAAGGAAATCAATACCGTCGAAGACCTCAAGGGCATCAAAATGCGCATCGGTGGCTTTGGCGGCAAGGTCATGGAAAAACTTGGCGTTGTGCCTCAGCAAATTGCGGGCGGCGACATCTACCCCTCGCTGGAAAAAGGCACGATCGACGCGACCGAATGGGTTGGCCCCTATGACGATGAAAAGCTCGGCTTCTATAAAGTCGCGCCCTATTACTACTATCCCGGTTGGTGGGAAGGTGGTGCTTGCTTGCACGCCATGTTCAACAAGAAAGCCTATGAGGGCCTCCCCGAGGCTTATCAGATCGCGCTGCAAGCTGCCTCTCAGGCCGCCAATTGCGACATGATGGCATCTTATGACCAAAAGAACCCGACCGCGCTGAAACAGCTGATGTCGCAAGGCGCGCAACTGCGTCCGTTCTCGCAAGAAATCATGGATGCCTGCTTTAAGGCCGCCGGTGAAGTCTATGACGAGATCAACGCAACCAACCCGGCGTTCAAAAAGGTCTATGATAGCGTGTTCGCCTTCCGTAACGACGCTTACGGCTGGTGGCAGTTGTCCGAGTTCAACTACGACTACTTCATGATGCGCCAGCAAGCGGCAGGCAATCTGAAGATGTGATCTACTACAGATCGACAGCAGAAGGCCCCGGCATCATCCGGGGCCTTTTTGCATCTTGGGCAGTCTTGGCGGCGGCTACTTTTGGCAGCCCTACTTCGTCGTCGCCGCCCCGACGGTCGCCCCTGCGACCGCGCCAATCGGCCCGGCCACGATCAGACCGCCGACACCGCCGGTAGCGGCACGCTCGGTCGCGTTATCGCCACAGGCTGCCAAAGAGACAAGCAGTCCTCCAGCAGCTGCCAGAACCAGAATACGCATCGCAAATCCCTTTCCCATATCAAGCGCCACAATGGCGGCTGTTAGATATACGCTTTTACACGTTAATAGGTTCCCGACAAAGCGAAACGGCGGCCCCGAAAGACCGCCGTTTGCTGTGTTTAGGACACAGACCTAGTTGCTGCCCGGTGCGGGCAAGGGTGGCAATCCGCCCCCCGTTGCCCCGCCGCTTGGGCTGCCCGGTGCGGGAAGTCCCGGCAGGTCTCCCAAGCCGCCCAAGCCCCCCAGGCCTGGCATTGCAGGCAGGGTCATGTTGACCTTTGAGGGATCAATCGGCTTACCCTTGTAATGCATCACCATGCCCGGGAAGGCGATCACGATGGCGATCATCGCGACCTGGATGAACACAAAGGGAATAGCGCCCCAATAGATCTGCGAGGTCTTCACCGGCTCCATCTTGAAGCCTGTGACCTTGTCGATATAGGGCACCTTGGCCGCGACAGAACGCAGATAGAACAGCGCAAACCCGAACGGTGGGTGCATGAACGAAGTCTGCATATTGACCCCCAAGATCACCCCGAACCAGATCAGGTCGATCCCCAGCTTCTCGGCCGCGGGGGCCAGAAGCGGCACGATGATGAAGGCCAACTCGAAGAAGTCGAGGAAGAAGGCCAGAAAGAAGACCAGCAGCGACACCACGATCAGGAAGCCAAGCTGGCCGCCCGGAAGCGAAGTCAGCAGATGCTCGACCCAGATCTGCCCGTTCACCCCATAAAAGGTCAGCGAGAACACCCGCGCACCCAGCAGAATGAACAGCACAAAGGCCGACAACCGCGTCGTCGCCGCCAGTGCGTCGCGCACCACGGGAAAGCTCAGCCGTTTTTTGACGGCCGACAGCACCAGCGCACCAACAGCCCCCATCGCACCACCCTCGGTCGGGGTTGCCACGCCAAGGAAGATCGTGCCCAGAACGAGGAAGATCAGCGCCAGCGGCGGGATCAGCACGATGATCACTTGCTGCGCCAGACGGCTCATCAGGTTGATCTTGAACGCCTTATCCAGCACCGCGACCGCATAAACGATGATGACCGCAACCCCGGCTGCTAGGATTTCCGAGTTGTTCACGCTGGAACCAGACTTCTCGAAATAGCCCACTGCGAAGTAGAAAATGACCACGGTAAAGACCAATGCCACCAGCAGCGACATCACGCCAGAGCCCAGCGTGCGCGCCTCTTTGGGCAGCGCCGGCATCGACTTTGGTTTGATGATCGACATCACCAGAACGTAGCTTAGATACATGCCGGTCAGCACCATGCCCGGGATCAGCGCGCCCTTATACATGTCCCCAACCGAGCGACCCAATTGGTCAGCCAACACGATCAGAACCAGCGAAGGCGGGATGATCTGCGCCAGCGTGCCCGAGGCGGCAATAACGCCCGTCGCCACCTTACGGTCATAGCCATAGCGTAGCATGATCGGCAGGCTGATCAGCCCCATCGCGATCACCGATGCCGCAACAACCCCCGTGGTCGCCGCCAGCAGCGCGCCCACGATAATCACCGCGTAAGCCAAGCCGCCGCGCACCGGACCAAAAAGCTGCCCGATCGTGTCCAGCAAATCCTCGGCCATGCCGGATTTCTCCAGCACGATGCCCATAAAGGTAAAGAATGGAATGGCTAAGAGTGTCTCGTTTGATAAGACCCCGTAGAAGCGTTGTGGCAGCGCATTTAGCAGCGGCCAGTCAAGGTTGATCGACCCGCCAGAATAGCCCGACAGTTCGACCCCGATGACGAAAAATAACAACCCGTTCGCCGCCAACGCAAACGCCGCCGGATAGCCCAGCAGCAAGAATACGATGAGCGAAACGAACATGATTGGCGCCATGTTTTGCGCGATAAGTTCGAGCATTTAGAGCGCCTCCTCTTCGGTGATCGGGTCCATCCCGTGATGGCCGGTCAGCGAATGCGGGTCTTCCATCAGCCCGCGCATCACAGCAATTTTCTTGATGATCTCGGAAACGCCTTGGGCAAACAGCTGCCAAAATCCGATCAAAAGCAACATCTTGGCTGGCCACAGGATCAGGCCGCCGGAGTTGGTAGACATCTCGCCCGAGCGCACCGACAGCATCACGAAGGGCGTCAGCTTGACCAGCATCAAGATCACGAACGGCATCAGGAAAAAGAGATGCCCCAGCAGATCAATCCAGTGCTGCACCTTGCGAGGGAAGGCGCCATACACGATGTCGATGCGGATATGTTCGTTTTGTTTCAGCGTATAAGCGGCGGCTCCCAGAAAGGCGGCACCAAACAGGTACCACTGCAATTCGAGCCACGAATTCGACGACATGTCGAACATTTTGCGCACAATGGCATTTGTCGCACTGACAAGCACCGAGATCAGAATAAGCCAGGACGCTGACTTTCCGATCCGCTCATTGATGATATCAATCCAGCGTGACAGGGCTAGCAATCCGCCCATCATACTCTCTCCCTCTTTTTATTCGGCTCGATGTCTCGCACCTCAGCTTTTGATTGACCGCTCATCCCTCGAAGGTCAAGCTTTTCCAAGGCTATTTGGTTTGCTCACCTGACCAAATAGACAGGCGCATGTATCAAGCTCGCGTGATGACGCAACGGTATGTGTTAGAAGAACGCACCGATCAAAGCCGATTTTTATACAAAGTTGCGAACCGATCCAGATCGCGCGCAACATTTCACAAGAATAACACCCCCGTGCGACATTTTATGCAGCCTTTGGGCATTGACGCCCCCTGCCCCCGGCCATAATCTCCGCTCGTTCGCAAATGAAAGGAAGCGCAATGAATGCGATTCTAGTATCTGTCGTAGGAGTCACGCGCATGGGCCGGTAACGGTTTGACCATGAAGGTTCCCATGCGCCCCCGCCAAAGCCGGGGGCTTTTTATTGGCAGGTTGATCGCGAGACGCGCAAAGCGGGGGCAGCACGCCCCATGCGAGGATGGAGAAGAGATATGGCACGGCAGATGACCGGCGCGAAAATGGTGGTGCAGGCGCTTAAAGATCAGGGCGTCGACACGGTATTTGGCTATCCGGGCGGCGCGGTCCTGCCCATTTACGACGAAATTTTCCAGCAAAATGACATCCGCCATATCCTAGTGCGTCACGAACAGGCGGCGGTGCATATGGCCGAGGGCTATGCCCGCTCCACCGGCAAGCCCGGCGTTGTTCTGGTGACCTCTGGCCCCGGTGCGACCAATGCAGTGACCGGCCTGACCGATGCGCTGATGGATTCGATCCCGCTTGTGGTGTTCTCGGGTCAGGTGCCGACCTTCATGGTGGGCACCGATGCCTTTCAAGAGGCCGACACCGTGGGCATCACCCGCCCCTGTACGAAGCATAACTGGCTGGTGAAGGATTCCGCCAAACTGTCTGAAACCATCCATCAGGCGTTCCATGTCGCGACCTCGGGGCGTCCCGGCCCGGTGCTGGTAGACATTCCCAAGGATGTGCAATTTGCGATGGGCGATTACACCGCGCCCAAACAAGCGCGCGTTGATCATTACCAACCCAAAGTGAAGGGCGATCTGGACGCGATCACCAAGCTCGTCGAGTTGATCGAACAAGCCGAGCGCCCGGTATTTTACACTGGCGGCGGCGTGATCAATTCCGGCCCCGCCGCGTGTCAGTTGATGCGCGAGCTGGTGGATGCGACGGGCTTTCCGATCACCTCGACGCTAATGGGCTTGGGCGCTTATCCCGCGTCGGGACAGCCGTGGTTGGGGATGCTCGGGATGCACGGCCTTTATGAGGCCAATCTGGCAATGCATGGCTGCGATCTGATGATCAATCTGGGCGCGCGCTTTGATGACCGCATCACCGGCCGCATCCCCGATTTCAGCCCACGTTCAACCAAGGTGCATGTCGATATCGACGCCTCGTCGATCAACAAGATCATCCCGGTCGATCTGCCGATCTTGGGCGATATCGGCCATGTGCTGGAAGATGTGCTCAAAGTGTGGAAATCGCGCGGGCGCAAGGTCAACACGGCCGGGCTGGCGAAGTGGTGGGCCCAGATTGAAAAATGGCGTGCTGTTAAGTGCCTCGATTACACCAATTCTGACACCACCATCAAACCGCAATACGCGCTGCAACGCCTTGAGGCGCTGACCAAGGGTCGTGATCGCTACATCACGACCGAGGTCGGACAGCACCAGATGTGGGCGGCGCAATTCCTTGGCTTTGAAGAGCCCAACCGCTGGATGACAAGCGGTGGCTTGGGCACGATGGGCTATGGGTTTCCGGCCTCGATCGGGGTGCAGGTGGCCCACCCGGACGCGTTGGTGATCAACGTGGCGGGTGAGGCAAGCTGGCTGATGAACATGCAGGAACTTGGCACCGCGACCCAGTTCCGCGCGCCCGTGAAACAGTTCATCCTGAATAATGAACGCCTTGGCATGGTGCGCCAGTGGCAAGAACTGCTGCATGGCGAACGCTACAGTCACTCGTGGTCCGAAAGCCTGCCCGATTTCGTGAAACTTGCTGAAAGTTTCGGCTGGAAGGGTATTCGTTGCGACGATCCGGCCAAGCTGGACGCAGCGATTCAAGAGATGCTGGATTACGATGGTCCGGTGCTGTTTGACTGCCGAGTCGAGAAACATGAGAACTGCTTCCCGATGATCCCCTCGGGCAAACCCCATAACGAGATGCTTCTGGCCGCCGATGCCGAGGCCTTCAAGGAAGGCGCGGGGCTGGTCTAGGCCAGACCGGGGGGCCACGCCCCCCTCCCCGCGCAACATTTGAAGCAGTTGGAATTTAGATGAGAGGAGAGAGGCAATGGCCGCTCTGAAAATCAAAAAAGGCGCATCGAGCCATTCGGCTTATGATCTGCGCGACAGCCACAGCCAGCTAGAGCGCTCGCACACGCTGGCAGTGATCGTGGACAACGAGGCGGGCGTTCTGGCGCGCGTGATCGGATTGTTCTCGGGGCGCGGCTATAACATTGACAGTCTGACCGTGGCCGAGGTCGATCACGCAGGTCACAAAAGCCGCATTACCGTCGTCACCACTGGCACGGAGTCGGTGATCGAGCAGATCAAGGCGCAACTGGGCCGCATCGTTCCCGTGCATGAGGTCAAGGATCTGACGGTCGAGGGCAGCCCGGTCGAGCGCGAATTGGCACTGCTGAAAGTGTCGGGCACGGGCGAAAAACGCGTCGAGGCGCTGCGTCTGGCCGATATTTTCCGCGCCAATGTGGTGGATAGCACGCTGGAAAGCTTTGTGTTCGAAATCACCGGCACGTCCGAGAAAATCGACGCCTTTGCCGAGTTGATGCGCCCCTTGGGCCTATCAGATGTGGCACGCACCGGGGTAGCAGCACTGTCGCGCGGGGTCTAAACGCCACAGCCGCGCAGGTTTTGCCAGCTTGCGCCTGATCGCTCTGGTCATCGCCGCGCCATTCTGATTCCTTGATCGAAATTCAGCACGGAATACACAGACCATGGCAGCGAGCCCCGACTCAACACCCACCCCACATCTGGGGGTGGTGATCGTGACCTACAACGCTGCGGACGTGATCGCAGACTGCCTGCGCGCGCTGCAGGCGGCAAGCGGCGTGGTGTTGCATGTGGTGGTGGTCGATAACGCCTCGCGCGATCGCAGCAATGCGGTGGTGCGCGAGACCCTTGGCCCGGCTTTGCTGCCCGCTGCACAGGCGGGCGCGCCGGGGATTGCGCTGATCAAGGCGGGCGTGAATGGCGGCTTTGCGGCGGGCATCAATCTGGGGCTTGAGCGACTGGCGCGCGTGCCCGAGATTGAACGCTTCTGGCTGCTCAACCCCGATTGCATCGCGCAGCCCGACACAGCGCGCCAACTCGCGACATACCGCGCGAACGACGCGCAAATCGGGATGATCGCGCATCGCGTCGTCTATGCCGACAAGCCCGAGATGATCCAGATTGACGGCGGTATCATCGACAAGCGCACCGGTATTACGCGTAACATCAACCAATTCGCAGATCGCGACACCCCTGCCCCGAATGCGGCCCGGATCGAGTTCGTGACCGGCGCCAGCTTGATCGCAACGCGCGCCTTCTACGAGGCCGCAGGCCCGATGGCAGAGGATTATTTCCTCTATTACGAGGAAGTCGACTGGGCCCTGCGCCGCGGCCCGTTGCGCATCGCCTATTGCCCCGATGCGGTGGTTTTGCACAAGGCAGGCTCGGCGATTGGCTCGCAACGTTTGGGTTCAGTCGCTTCGCCATTCTCGCAATATTTCAAACACCGCGCCCGCGCGATGTTCCTGCGTCGCCATTTCTCGCCAGGACTGATCGGCGGGATGTTCTGGTCGCTCGCCAAGGCGGTGCAACTGATGCTGCAGGGCCACAGCGCCGAAGCACGCGCACTATTACGAGGCTATTTCGGCATGGCCCCGCCCGCCGCCGTTCTGAACGCGCTCTCTCCCGAAGCGCGCGAGCGGATCGGGCGTTAGCATAAACCTACCCGCGATGATGCCCTTGTCCAAACCGGGTGTAGCTTGAGGCCACGCTTGGTGCGGGCTCTGACACCTGCGTTTCACCAACAGTCGGAGTCTCGTGCTTGTCCCGACGTCCAACGGCGCGACGGTCTGGGGCATCTTCTTTGATCAGCCATATGCCTGATCCAAACATAAAAAAGACAAACGAATAGATCGACCCCCAGATATGCACGGTGCATAGCGTGAAGGTCAGTCCGAGAAAGGTAAACACCCAAGCCCGGCGAAACCACATCAAGCGCGGATCGGAGTCGAAATTACGCCGCATAATCTGCGCCAGCCCCAGTACATAACCCGTCGCGATCAGCAAAAACCCGGGGATGCCATAACGCACCGCCATCACCAGCCAAAAGTTATCCATGCTGCCAGAACGCATGTAAGAGGGGCGTATCCAGTCGCGCAGGCCAAGCCCGAAGATCGGATTGGCCCAGACATTTTTCATTCCCCATTCAAAGATGATTCCGCGCCAGTAGGCGGTATGAGCAGAAAACGTCGCGTAGGACATGAACACCTTGATCGGCGTTCGGTTCGACAGCAAATCAATGATAATATAGGTCAGCACGAACAGGCCCAATAACAGCCACCAACGCCACGCGATCTTTTGAAACGTCAGCGACCAACTGATCAGTCCGATCTGCAAAACCAGCGCCAGAAGCGCCCCCGACGACAACGCCAGCGCACCCGACCCCACGACAATCACGCTCATCACGATGCGCCATGCCAATGAACGGATGCCCTCAAACGCAACAAAAGCCAGCGAAAACACAACCGAGGCATACAGTCCGAAGTGGATCGGGTGGTCAAACGACGCCTGCACCCGGTTCAAACCCATGCGGGGATCTGGGCGCGAAATATTGACCGAACTGATCCCGGGCAATTTTTCTAGCAGCATCGGGATTACGGTAAAGTCGGTCTTGGCCTCGTATAGAAATAGAGGCACCATCAGCACGATCGACCAGATCAAAACCTTGCTCAGCGCCGCAAACGCCTCGCGCGAGCGGATATAGGCGCGCCCCATCAGATAGCCACCCAGAAACTCAATCCCCAGCGACCCCGCCTGCTGGATCACACGGTCAGGGTTGTTCACCGCAAGCGCCACAACGATCCAGCCAAAATGGCCCAAAAACAGCCAATCTACCATCAGGATCGGCCCGAAACGCCCTGAAAACAGGCCATAAAGCAGGGGCAGCACCATCACGATCAGTTCAACACGCAATCCTGTCATCGCCAGTGATCCGATGTGGAACTCCACCGGGATAAGGATCGTAAGGATCATGATAAGAACCGGCAACGGCAGCTTGGCTGCGGCTAGTGCTGCATCGTTCAAGGCCGAGGGTGGGCCGCCAAACTGGCGCGTGTTGGTGCGCGGCCAAGGCTCTGCCTGCCTATGCGAACGCGCGCCAGCCCGATTCATCACAGCGCTCCCGCAACCGCAGGACCAGTGGCGTCAAGTTCCAACGCTTCCACTTCACCATGAAAGCTGTCTTTCACGCCGAACGGGTTGCCCAGTGACAATCCCCAATATTCCATCGGGCGGGTTTCCCCCGAAACCTTGCCTTGCCCGATCAGCGCGCCATCGCCGTGGACCTTAAAATGGCTTTTCGCGGCGTCATATTCAAAGCTGACATCGTGCCATTTTCCGTCATAAAGCGGGATCCGTTTGGTGCGCAAAAACAGGCGATGGCCGTTGGCAGGCCAGAATTCGACGGTAAAGGTGCCCCGACCCGTCGCCTTGATGATCAGGGATTGATGGATGCGCACAACCTCGCCCGCCGACTTGAAATCGCCCATTGCGCGTAGACGCATCGACAGCTTGAACGTGTTGGAGCCAAAAAACGGCGCGATCATCTTGGCGGGCACGTCCACGGCGCCTCCGCCTGCGCCGAATTCCAGCGCGCCAGGGGACACGGCGATGGTGGACAGTACCTCTGGTTCCGCACCAACGTGCGACACGATCCGCCCGATTTCAGGATCAAACGTCAGCACGCGACTGTCACGTACGACGATCTGGCCCTGTGCCGAACGGCTTTGCCCATCTGGCAACATAGCCGTCAAGGTGATGCGATAATTGCCGGGGCGCTCAAAGGTGAATGGCACCTTGGCACCCGCGATCTTGTCGGCCCTGCCGATCTGCCAGTCAAAAGTGACTTTGCTCGGATCAATGCCCGCTGGCAGCACGGTTTTGGCCGCATCAAAAAGCAGTTCTTTTCCACCTTCCGGTGCCGCGCCGATACGCATCACCGGTTGCAGCGTGGCCTGTTGCGCAAGCTGATCCAACTGGGGTGCGCCGATCCCCGATCCTGCCAGCGCGCTACCGGGAAGATAGTCGAAGTTACGCAGATCATCGGGCAAACCGGTGCGCGCAGCCACAAACAGCGTGTCGTAGAAATTAGGGCGGCTCGGCGAGACATCTTGGATCAACAGATTGTCCTTCACGCTCCAGTCGGTCTGTCCGACGGGGCCTGCGATTTCGCCCACGACGTTCTTTTCAATCACCACATCACGCGCATCGCGCGCCACCCGGATCTGGGGAATCCATAGCTTGGGATCGGCCTCAACCCCTTGCGAGAATGCGTTATGGATGAGCGTGTTATTGGCAATCTCGACATGATCGGCTTGCCCCAGCGTGATCCCGTGCAAATGCGCGTTGATGATCACATTGTCGCGGATCGTTACGTTGCGGTAAAACATCTCGTCGCCCGCTTTGCCCCGATCCACCAGCTCGTTGCGCATCAAAATGGACTGCGTGAACAGCCCCATGCCCGAGTTGAAAATATTATCCGCAATCAGGATATCGCGGCTGGGACGGGAGGTGCCGGAGGTCCAAAACTGGATCATATCCGCATGATCGGCCAGCGCGGCGGCGCGCAGGAAGTCATGGATATGATTGCCCGTGATGGTCACACGCTCGACCTGCGCAAAGTTCATCCCGTCCATGCGCATGTCGTGGATATCGTTGCCCCTCACCGCGATATCGACGCAATCGCTGACCACCACGCCACGAAAAAATCGACGGAACTCGTTGTTTTCGATATGCAGCCCGCTTGACGCCCGCAGCGCCAACCCAAACGCCGTAGGCAACGGGTTATGTTCGGGCGAGCCCGCCATCGGCGGGGCCAGATCGCCATCAAATACCGAATTCTTGATTGTCACATCACGCGCCGTAAACACCTGAAACGGCCGCAAATTTGCTTTGTCATCGGAGGTAAAATCATAGTCGAACAGCAGATCGTCGAACACCAGATGGCTGACCTCGCGCAGGTCCATCCGTTCGATGCGCGCGGGGTGTTGGGGGTCGCTAGAGCGGAACGTGATCGGCTCCCCCTCATCGCCTGCCAGCTTTGACAGGTTCAGCGCAGGATAGTCGCCCGGTTCCAGCGCTACCACATCGCCGGGGGCAAGCTGGCCGATCACATTCGCCAGCGCATCCGCTCCCGAGACCGACCAATCGCGCGCCTGCGCGGGGGCAATCAGCGCCATCGCCATCACGCAGCCCAAAGTGCCCCGCTGGAAAACGCGCGCAATCAGCCCAAAACTGTGCATCTCATGTCGCATATCATTCGCCTGTCGCGGCCACGTTCAGCGCGGCTCTGCTTACTGCTTGTGTCGATGAGGGTAGGCCCTCAAGAGAGGGTTAAACAAGGTAAACAAGGCAAATTCAGGGCGGCAGCGCGGCTATATGTGACTATTCGGCACTGTTTCAGAGATGCCCGAAGACCGCTTGGCGCAGCATCCAGCCCATCCGCGCCAGTCGCAACCGCGATAGCGTAACTAATGCGCGTCCGCGCTCGCGGTTGTCGCGCAGATCGGGGTGGCGCAGAACCTTGGGGATATGGGCCACAATCGAGAGCGGCATCAACAGCGCCTTGCCCGCCCATTTCAGGCGCTCCATCGGGGCCGATCCGTTCACGCCAAACCCTTCTTCGCTTAACCGTCGCCATTTGCGCGACAGCGCGCTCCAATCCTGACGCGAGGGATGGCCCACGCGCAGCCCTTCGGCATAGACCAACCTATAGCCCTTGGCGGTCGCGCGGCGGCACCAATCTAGATCTTCGGACAGCCCCGCAATGAACGGCCCTGTGCCCTCATACACATCGCGCCGCGTCAGCAGATTGCCGGTGCCCGAAAAGCCCTTTTCCTCGATGTAGCGACGGAAATCGAACGCGAAAACGGTCTCAAACGCCTCCGCGCCTGATCGCGGCGGCGGGGTTTCGTCAAACACCGCGACATGCCCGCCTACCAGATCGCCGCGATCCATCACCGCGAACGCCGTCGCGATCCAGTCGGGTGCTGCCACGCAATCGCTGTCGATGAAGAACAACCGCTCGGCCGTGGTTTCGGCCACGCCGCGATTGCGCGCCTCGGCGGCCCCCTTTTTTATCTCGGTCACGATGCGCAGATCGGGAAAGACCGCGCGCACCGGGGCCAGATCGACGGTGGAATTGTTATCAACCACCAGCACTTCGCAGCGCGCGTCGACCTGGGGTGCCAGCACTTCAAGGCAGCGGATCAGGCGGTCCACATCGTTGTAATGAGGGATGATGACGGCAGCTTCAGCCACGAATGCTCTCCAGCAATTTAAGAAGCGCCGCGTCATATGCACCAAGCCGCACCAACCCCTTGGCCAGCGCCTCTTTCATCTCGCCCGCCAGCGTGTCGCGCATCAGATAGCCCTCGGTGACGGCGGCGAAAACACCGTCACCTCCGGTGTTGGTGCAATCCACGGTGCGCGTATAACCCAGCGTGCCAAACAGCCCCGCAAACTTGCGGCTATAGGCCATCGGCACCACAGGAACACCGCTGGAAAACGCCGCGATACAGGCATGCATCCGCGCGCCGGTAAAGAAATCGAGCCCCGCAATGTAGGATTTCGCAGCCCCTGGGCTGTCAAACGCAGGCGCGCAGATCACGCCGTGTTCGCGTGCCAAAGCTTCGCAAGCACGCAGATCGTCCTCAATCACCATCGGCCCGCTTGCCACGATCACATGGGGCACCAGATGGACCTCGGCCCCCTGCCCCTTGAACCACTCGATCAGCCGCGCAATTAACGCCGGGTAATCAAGGCGCATGCCGAAATCATTGCCGCCCTGATAGCCTCCTGCCATCAACAACCCCGAGACATTGATCCCAACACGCGGCGCACCATCCGTGCCCAGTTCAGGGGGCTGATAAGGTAGCCGCAGCGCCAAATCCGAGGCCGCCACCACATCGCCGCGATAGCCAAGTGCGCGCAACGCCTCGCCCGAGCGATCATCACGCGCCGCCACGAGCGCCGAACGGTTGAGCGTGATCCCCGCCAGCCATTTCGACCAACGCTTGGAAAACGGCCCGATTGTCTGGGGTGCCACGACCAAAGGCGTGCCCGCCAGATGCGCCGCGAACTTCATCCAGAACATGCGGATCAGCCGTTTCGCGCCATAAATATCGGCAAAACTGTCGCCGCCGCCAATATCAATCACCAGATCAGACGCTTTAACGGTGGCAAACAACCCTTTGGGAGATTTCAGAAAAGCGCCATCGACCTCAATCAGCGTCAGGTCATCGCCCGCAACATAGGGCGCACGCGCGTCTTTCCAATCAAGCACCGTGATCGCGATCTCGCGCCCCATCTTCGCGCCCAGTTTGCGCAGCAAAGCGATCTCGGAGACCGTCAACGCGCCCACGCCCAGATTATCTGAACGCGTCGAATGAAAGATCAGGCAGACACGCAACGCGCGGCTCATTTCGGCCTCGAGAATGCGCGCCGGATCGTGCCTGCGAAGTTGCGCAAATTTCGTGCGATCGGGTTTTGTCGCGCGCAGGCGCGCAGGTCCATCCCGACATAAACGGGCACAGGACGTGCGACCAGGCGTAGCGCAGCAAGGCGGGCAAACAGCGCGCGACGGCGCTCGCGCTGGCCGGGCTGGATCGCGGCAAGATTGGCCACATCGAAGGGCTGCGTTTGCACCGTGCCGCCCGCTTCGGCCTGCGCCAAAATCTCGGCCCCGAGCCGCGTGCGTGCCACGATCAGACTGACGCCGGGCGCCTCGTCAAAGAGCGGGTAGCCCTTGGCATCGGCCTCCCAGGCATCGGCGCAAACCAGATCTGCGGCGACGCCCGTGCCATCGGCGCAAATTTTGCAGCGATGCTGAACGTGATGCGCCAGCACGCCACCCCAAGCCGTATGATAGTCAAGGTCTCGGGTGGTGCCATCCTGCAAGGTCGCCGTTGCGCGCCCCGGCCAGCCATTGCCACGATAGCGGAAGGCAGCAAGCTGATCTGCCGGAACGCCCATTGTGTCCAGCAGCGCCTGCGCTCCCGCCGCACTTGGCACGCCCGCACAAAAGAACGACAAGACCACCGGAAAGGCGCGCGCCACGGCCGGATCGCGCAGGCTGAGCGCGCGCAAAGCCGCGCAATCGCAGGGTTTTCCGATAAAGGCATAGCGACGCCCCGACGTCAGGTAGGTGGCTAAATCCACCAGCGGGCTGGAGGGCGCATAGCGCGAGCCTGCGGCCTGCCCCACCTGCGCCGCTGTCTCGCTGATGCGCGTGCGGTTGCCGGTTGGATTGGCGGGATCGGCCTCGATCTGGATCACTCCATCCACACGCTCCGAGATCAAAAGATGCGCCGCCAGAGCCGACAACGCGCCCCCCGAGGCCCCCGCGAACCGCAGGTTTTCATCGCCCGCCCAGCCCGTCACCATCTGCCGATACGGCCCCCAAAGCGGGTCGCGCCCTTCGCCTGCGCGCGCGCTGCTTTGGCCCAAACCGGGGCAACTGGCCGTAATACCAGCCTCTTGCGGCCCGCTCAGATCGGCAGTTTGCACCGGACGGGGAAAGCCGGGCGGTGTCATCTCCATCTTGATCCGCCCCGGAGCCAGCCCCGCACACAGCCCGCAGCCTGCGCAGAGATCGCCTTTTGCAACACGCAAAAGCGCGGGACTGGGGCCAGTAAAGGGAGTGTTTTTTGCGCTGCTCATGCTCGGCCATTCTTGTTTTGCAACGAGTTCAACAGCAAGACAGCCTAGCTGACAAGCCTAATGCGCCCCACAGCGTTGCGAGCATGTCACAACCGCCACAGCGCCCGCTTGACCAAAACACGACAAGCGCGGAGAGTGCACCCAACGTCACCCGCCGATTGCCCCATCACCTTGGGGCGCGCCCAAGAGACGCCGCAAGGCCCGATCCCCCGATGATGCGCACTGCCCTTTTGATCCTAAGTGGGAACGCCAGTGCTGCGGTGCTACTGCTGGCGCGCAATCTGGTCTTGGCGCGCCTGATCCCGGTGGCCGATTACGGGATCGCGGCGACATTTGCGATGGTGATGGCGGTGATCGAGATGGCCTCCAACCTTGGCCTGCATCAGCAAATCGTGCAGGCCCGGCGTGGCGACGATCCCGATTTTCAGGCCGCGCTGCAAGGGTTTCAACTGATCCGTGGCGTGATAGGCGCTTTGGCACTTCTTGCGATGGCCGGGCCGGTCGCCGCATTTCTAGGCATTCCGCAAGCGGCCAGTGCGTATCGCTGGCTGGCCCTCGTGCCACTGCTCAATGCGATGCAACATTTCGACATCCACCGCGCGCAACGCCGAGGCCGCTATGGGCCGATGCTGCTAACAGGAGCATTGCCCGCGCTTGGTTCGCTGTTGGTGATCTTTCCGCTGGCGCATCTCTTCGGCGATTGGCGTGTGATGCTTTGGGCGTTGCTGTTGCAGGCGGTTCTGGGTGTCGTGACCTCGCATCTGGTGGCTGAACGCCGCTGGCATCTGCGCTTTGACCCCGCCGTGATGGCGGATTCCTGGCGTTTTGGCGCGCCGCTTTTGGTTAATGCGGTACTGCTGTACCTGGTGTTTCAGGGCGACAAGCTGATTGTCGGGCGGCTGTCAGGGATGGAGGCGCTAGCGCTGTACGCGATGGGAGTCACGCTGACGCTAACGCCCACGCTGGTTATCGCGAAAACCACCCAAAACATCTTTTTGCCCAAACTGTCCGCACTGCACGGCGAGGGCCAAGACGCAGCGCATCGTGAAATGGCACGTGCCACGCTGGAGGCTGCATTGATGAACGGCACCGCATTGGTGCTGGGCATGTTTTTGCTGGGTGGCCCGATGGTGATGTGGCTGCTGGGCGCGAAATACGCGATGATTGTGCCGCTGCTGGTCCCCTTCGCGATTTCGCACGCGCTGCGGGTGTTCAAATCTGGTCCCGCGATTGTGGCGCTTTCGGCGGGGGCCACGGGCAACGCGCTTTGGGGCAATCTGCCGCGCGTTCTGGTGTTACCCATCGGCTGGTGGCTGCTACAATCAACCGGCTCGTTGCAAGCGCTGATCTGGCTTGGGGTTGGTGCAGAACTGATCGGTTTCGTGCTATCGCTGGTACGATTGCACAGCGTCACGCGCCTGCCCGACATGCTGCCAGCGCTCGCGACAAGCGCGCTGGCCCTGACCTCGATTGGCGCGCTCACGCTGTTTGTCCCGATGCAAAGCACCGCGATAAAATGGCTTATTGTATTGGCGCTATTTGGTCTGCAATGGGTCGCAATGCGCGGATTGCGCGGGTATTTCGGGTCAAAACTCTTGGGTGAGGCTTGATGCTGAGCGCGCTGCTTCCCTTGGCCCCGTGCTTGACGTAGATTGTTCCAAACGACCCCGGCAGAGGGCGGCAAGGACAGGCATGGCTCAACTATTAATCCATATCGGCTATCATAAAACTGCCACCTCTTGGCTGCAAAACAAGCTGTTCTTGCCCAAACACGGCTATCTGCCCTTGGCCAATCATCAGCAGGTCGATGCAGAGATTGTGCGCCCGCATGGGCTGGTGTTTGATCCCGACGTGATGCGCGCACGCATTGCCAAGGGCATCGCGCAGCGAGAGCCAGATCAAACCCCGCTGATCTCATCTGAAATTCTCTCGGGTCATCCGTTTTATGGCGGGCGCGAGAGCGACGATTTCGCCCGCCGCCTGCACGCCATTGCGCCAGATGCCCGGATATTGATCACGATCCGCGATCAGATGCGCATCCTGCCCTCGGTCTATATGCAATACCTTAGCCGCGGTGGCGTGATGCCGCCCGACAAGTTTTTCGCAGGCACGCAAGAGCCGGGCTATAGCGGTTTCAGCCCCGATCATTTCGCCTATCATCGCCTCGTCGGGCTGTATCAAACGCTGTTTGGCGCGCAGAATGTGCATGTGATGACGCAAGAAAGCCTAGCACGCGATCGCGATACCACGCTGGATCAGCTGGCTACATTCGCTGGCAACACTCTCTGGCAGGGGCTGGGCGCGACGATGGATAAGGGGGGCGTTGGCATCAGCCAGCCTCAAGGTGCTGCGTGGCTGTTGCGCCGGATCAATCACTGGCAGGCCAGCACGCTGAACCCCCAGCCTCCTATCGCAATTGCCACGACACCCGGCGGGCTGTATCGGGTTGCGGGATATCTGGCGCGGCGCGGCCCGCTGGCTGGTTCTTTTGCCCGCACGAAGCCGGTCAGTGACTATGTGCGCGCAACCTTTGCGGGCCAGTTCGCTGACAGCAACCGCGCTTTGGCCGCGCAGGTTCCGGGGCTCGATTTGTCGGGCTATGACGGGATCGGGTAAACTTAATCATGCCCGCTCAGCTACCCTCGCGCGCGGTGCTCACACCGGTGCCGAGTTCGATGATTTCGGCGGTGATGGCCTCTTGGCGCACGCGGCGCAATGTGGCCTCGAACACGTCAAGTTCGCGCGCGATCTGGGTGGCCGCCGAGGTCATCGCCTCCATGCGCGCCTCGTTTTCGGCGGCAAAGGCATGTAGCGCCGCTTTGCTGATGCGCGCATGAATGTAATCCGCACCCAGACTGGCCAGCAGCGCCGCCGCAGGCAGTTGCGTCAGGGGCGGCGTGGTAGTTGGGGCGTGTATATCTGACAGGTCAATCGGGAACAGCGCGCGGCGAATGATCTGCGTGCGCCCGCCCTCCCAGCGGGCGTAGACAACATCAAGGCGGTTGAACCGCCTTGCATCTAGCCCACGGTAGATCGCCTGCGTGATCGCATCGGCGAGCTTGGGGATGCCGGGCGAATGCGAGGGCATCGGCGCGCTCCAATACGGAGTAATCTCGCGCGAATGGACAATCGACAGCCCGCGCGTTCCGATCACCAATAGATCGGACGTGCCCAGCGCGTCGTGAACGCTTTCCAGCACCCTTTCGCTGAACGCCCCGGCAAAGCCCTGCTCCGCGAGAAACACCAATAGACCGGTGCGCCCTTCCTCCTGAGCCATTGCGGCGGGGCCTGCGGACTCTGCAGGAAGGATGCGCGCCATGGCGGTGCAAATCGTAGCGGCGTAGCTGTCTACCGCCTCCATCTGCGAGCGGGCACTGCGCGCGCGCGCAGCGGCGATGCCCTTCATCGCGTTCACCACCGCGCCCAATTGGCGCACCCCGGCGATTCGCGCGCTGACTTCGGCGAGGCGCTCGGTCATGGGGCAGGCTCGGCAGGGGCCAGCGAGGCAATGAGACGGGTCATCGCGCCGCTCAAAGCGGTTTTTGTCGCGTCATCCAGCGTGCTGCCGCCGGTGATCGCCTGCACGGCTTTGGCCGCGTCGTGATCCAGCGCAGCGGGCAACCTCGTGCGAAACTCTGCCACAATCGGCGCGGGCAGCGCGTCAAGCAGCCCCGTTTGCACTGCCAGCATCAGCGCGACCTCATCGACAAGGCGAAAGGGCTGGTGCTGGGGCTGGCGCAACGCCTCGCGGATGCGCTCTCCGCGTGTCAGTTGCTGGCGCACCCGGTCATCAGGCATACCGCCAAAACGGGTAAAGACCTCAAGCTCCAAGAATTGCGCATAATCCAGACGCAGCGTGCCCGCCGCCTTGCGCAACACCGGGGCCTGCGTTTTGCCCCCGACCCGGCTGACACTCAGCCCGACATCCACGGCGGGTTTCTGGCCCTGATGAAACAGCGCCTGATCCAGCACGATCTGCCCGTCGGTGATCGAGATCAGGTTGGTCGGGATATACGCGGACAGGTTGCCCTGATCGGTCTCGGCAATTGGCAACGCAGTCAGCGAGCCACTGCCGCGTTCAGGAGACAGTTTTGCGGCGCGTTCAAGCAAGCGGGCATGGATGTAGAACACATCGCCCGGATAGGCCTCGCGCCCCGGGGATTGGCGGGTCAGCAGCGCGATCTCACGATGGGTGGCAGCATGTTTGGACAGATCGTCGATCACGATTAGCGCGTGCTGGCCCTTATCGCGGAAATATTCCGCCATCGTCATGCCCGCATACGGCGCGATCCATTGCAGCCCCGGCGCGTCGGACGATCCCGCCACCATCACGATGCAACGCGCGAAATTACCCTGCGCCTGTAAAGCGTCGATGGCGCGGCGCACGCTGGAGGTTTTCTGCCCCACCGCCACGTAGATGCAGATCATGTCGCTGTCGCGCTGTGCGATCAGTGCGTCGATCCCCAGCGTGGTCTTGCCAGTGGAATGATCGCCCACGATCAGCTCGCGTTGCCCGCGACCAAGCGCAAATAGCGTATCCACCACGACGATGCCCGTCTGTACGGGTTCAGTGACAAGATCGCGCTCGATGATCGAGGGCGCGGGGCGCTCAATGGGCCAGTGATCCTGCGCCTCAATCGGGTCTTTGCCATCAAGCGGGCGGCCAAGCGGGTCGACGATCCGCCCCAGCAGCGCCTCGCCCACCGGCACGTTGACCACCTCGCCCGTGCCGCGCACCGTATCGCCCGCCTCGACATCACTCGTGCCATCCAGAAGCACGCAGCCGATCCGGCCTGCATCAAGGACGCGCGCGAACCCGACCTGACCGCCGCCAAAATGCAGCACCTCATCAAGGCGCACGTCGCGCAAGCCCGAGATTAGCGCCACACCGTCGCCGATTTCTTCGACAACGCCCTGATGCTCGGCGCGCGGGCCAAGCTCAGCACGCGCGACCTTGGCGCGCGCGGCGTCCATCCAATCGGGTGCATCAGTCGGCATGGCGAATCTCCTTGAGGATCGCCGCCAGATCCGCTTGCCAGCTATTGTGCAGCACGAAATGATCGCTGTGCAGCTCGTAGCCCGCGATCAGCGCAGGATCTGTGACGAAATTCAGATCCACCGCGTCGCCCAATGCCTGCTGAACGGATTTGGTGATCTGGGTTTTGGCATCTGCGCTTGGATCGGTGGGGCACATCAGACTAACGCCCTTCGCCTCAACCAGCGCCGCGCGATCCTGATCTGGCAATGCACCAATCGCGTCGGTCAGCTTTTGCAGAAACGCGGCTTGGACAGCCTCATCCGGCAGCTCGTTCAGCAGCTTTCGCGCAATATCAACCGCCAACTCACCCGCTTGCGCAGTCATCGCAGCGCGCGCGGTGTCTGCCTCTCGTGCCATATCACTGCGCGCCGCTGCCATGATCGCCTCGGCTTGGGCATGCGCCTCGCTTTGGGCATCCGCCTTGATGGCAAGGGCGGCGTCCTTGGCCTCGGCCAGAACCTTGTCACGCTCTGCCGCGATCCCGGCGCGCGCCGCCGTCAGCTCTGCCAGCGCGGCATCCGCCTTGTCCTGCGTGGCTTTGGCATCACCCAGCAACGCTTGCGCCGCCGCTTGGCGCCGCGTGATGGCCGCCGCAACCGGGCGCCAGAACACCCGCGAGAGCAGCCAGATCAAGATCACGGCATTGAGCGCCTGAAGCCCCAAACCCCAGAAATCGAAATTCATCGGATCACGCCAGCAGCGGGTTGGCGAATAGCAGCAACAACGAGATCACGAGACAGTAAATCGCCGTCGTCTCGATCATCGCAAGCCCGACAAAAAGCGTGCGCGAGATCGTGTTGGCCGCCTCGGGTTGGCGCGCGATTGCATCCATCGCTGCGGCCACGGCGCGGCCCTCGGCCAATGCCGGACCAATTGCACCAAACGACACGGCAAAGGCCGCGCAGACGATACTGGCAATCGAAAGATAATCCATCAGCTATCCTTTTTCTTGGGGGAGGTTTCGGGGTCGGGGTCTGCGGGGCTGTGCGCGCCTTCCTCGACCGTGGCGGCAATGAACACCATCGCCAGCACGGCAAAAATATAGGCCTGCACCAGCCCCGTCAGCAGATCGAGCGCCATCAGCGGGATCGGCACCAACAGCCCCGCCAGCGAGGCGACAATGCCGATAACGAACACGCCGCTCATGACATTGCCAAACAGGCGCACAAACATCGAAAACACCCGCGTCACGCTTTCCAGCATATTGAGCGGGATCATCACCGGATTGGGCATCGCGAAAGAGCGAAGATACCCGCCCACGCCAGCGCCACGCACGCCAAACCAGATCACCGAGAAAAACACGAGCGCCGCCAGCGCTGCATCAGTTTCCAGCTTGGCGGTGGGTGGCTCAACTCCGGGGATCAGCGAGCTCCAATTCGCCACAAGGATGAACACAAACAGCGTGCCGATAAAGCCGCGATAGGGCGCGGGCTCTGCCCCGGTCGTTTCGCGAATTTGCGTATCAATCGTGTCCACCAGCAGCTCCAGCGCGACCTGCCGTTTGCTTGGGTGCAGCGACAGCCTGCGCGTCAGCAGATACGCCCCACCGACCAGCACGGCCATGATCACCCAAGTCGTCACAATCGCTTGCGTGATCGCGACCGGCCCGATTTGAAACACAGTGGCGGATTCGAGCGGCGAGTTCATGGCGTGGCCCTCCGAGCTTGGCGCACCATCAGCGTTTTGGCCACCAGCACCCCGGCCAGCGCCGCCAGCAACGCCAGCCCGCCCAGCAGCACGGCAAGATAAAACCCCGCCCCCAACAGCGCCAGTCGGCCCAGCGTCAGCGCCAGTGCCAGCAGCGGACTGCCACCGCGCACGATCATATCCGCCGTTGCGCGCATCGCAGCGAAATAGGCATAGCCAAGCCCTAACCCGCCCAGAAAACACAAGGCGAGCACGATCGGCAGTGGCATCGCAGACAAGTCACTCATTTCGAATTCATCCATTTCCAAGCCGAGTAGAAGCCGATGCACAAGCCAACCACCATGCACGGTGCGCTCCAGAAGATACCGGTGCCATAGCGCGCATCCAGCCAGCGGCCCAAAAACAGCCCCGCAAGCGTGGGCAGCACAAATATCCAGCCCAGCACGCCGATCTGCGCCAGACGGCGGCCAACCGACATATCACCCTCGCGTAGCCAGCGGTCACGCCGGTCGCGACGCCGCCGCGTCTCAACGATCAGCGGGTCATTCTCAGTGTCGTTTGGCTCGGGGTCTTTTTGATCGGGCGGGGTCATCGGAACTCTCCGCTATCGGGGCGCGGTTGCAAGTGGCTGATCATGTGACGCAGGGCGTTGAGCTGCAGCCGCATACCCTCGACATGTTCGGTACGCTCAACGTCAATATCGGCGCGAAAGCGAGCCAGAACCTCACGATCCAGCGTGGCGAGATCGGTGCCAGTGACGGCCTCGCGGGTGGCTATGGCGATACTGTCCCCGCCCGAGACGGTCAGCACCCCGCCACGCAAGGCGCAGAACCCCTCAACCTCGCCCTTGCGCCAACTGGCAATCGAGATCGCCAGCGCGGTCAGAAACGGCGCATGACCGTTCAGGATGCCAAAGCTGCCGCTGGCATCCTCGGCGCGCAGGCTGTCGATGTCTTGGTCCACGACAACCGAAAGCGGGGTAACGATGCGCAGCCTCATGATGTGGCCTCGGCTTGCGCAGGTGCTGGGGTTTGCGCCGCAGCCTCTTTGCGCCGCGCATCCTCAAGCGTGCCCACCATGTAAAGCGAGCTTTCCGACCAATCGTCGGCTTCCCCATCCAGAATGGCGCGACATCCCGCCAGCGTATCGGCCAGCGCAACGCTTACGCCGGGCGTGCCCGTGAATGCCTCGGTCACCATGAAAGGCTGGGTCAGGAAACGCTGCAAGCGACGCGCGCGTGTCACGATCTGACGGTCAGCAGCGCCCAGTTCCTCAACCCCCAGAAGCGAGATGATATCGCTAAGCTCGCGGAACCGCGCGAGGGTGCGGCGCACCTCTTCCGCGATGTCGTAATGCGCTTGCCCCACCACCAGCGGGTCCAGCAACATCGAGGACGACCCCAGCGGATCAATCGCCGGATAAAACCCCTCAGCGGCCTGCGCGCGCGACAGCACGATCACGCAATCCATATGGCTGGAAATCGTCGTGACAGCAGGGTCGGTAAAATCATCGGCAGGCACATAAACCGCCTGAATCGCTGTGACAGCAGACCCCGCCACGGACGCAATGCGTTCCTGCAAGCCCGCCACCTCGCTGGCGAGCGTCGGCTGATAGCCCACCCGCGACGGCAAGCGGCCCAGCAGGCTGGACACCTCGGCTCCTGCCTGCACAAAGCGAAACACGTTATCCATCAAAAGCAGCACGTTGCGGTGGTTTTGATCGCGAAAATACTCCGACACGGCCAAAGCGGTCATCGGGGCCCGCCAGCGCGCACCGGGGGGTTCGTTCATCTGGCCATAGACCAGAACTGTGCGTTCCAACACGCCCGAACCGCGCATTTCGGTTAGCATCTCGTGGCCTTCGCGAGAGCGCTCGCCAATGCCTGCAAAGACCGAAATGCCTTCGTATTTTTCGACCATGGCGCGGATCAGTTCCATCACCAGAACGGTCTTTCCAACCCCTGCCCCGCCAAACATCGCAGCCTTGCCGCCCTGCGCCATCGGCGTGAGCAGGTCGATCACCTTGATGCCGGTCTCGAAAAGATCGGTGCTGCTGGTCTGGGATTTCAACAGTGGCGGGCGAGCATGGATCGGGCTGCGCGGCGTATCTGCGGGCAAGGCCGGGCCGTTATCTTGCGGCTCGCCGATGCAATCGATCAGGCGGCCCAGAACCGCCTCGCCAACCGGCACCTCAACCGCGCGTCCCGTCGCGCGCACCGCAACGTCACGCGCCAAACCGGCAGTCGATTGAAACGCCACCGCGCGCAGCGTGTGCAGATCAAGATGGCTGTGTACCTCAAGGATGAGCGGCGTCGGACGGTCCCATTGCACCACCAGCGCAGAGTTGATCGCTGGCAGGTCAGCCCCGTCAAAGACGACATCCACCACGGCCCCGCGTACCGCATGCACCCGGCCATCTGGCAAAGAGTTTGCTGGGAGATGGTCGCGTGTTTCAACCATAACTGCTCTGCCTTTCCGTAACGAATCGTGGCTCCCTCCCTGCGCAACCTTACGCCCTGTAGCGCGACGCTCAATTGATTTCGATCACACTGCGCGCTTTGGTCCTGATCCATATCAACGCGCACTGCCCTATCCTATGTAACCAGTTTGGGCGCGCTGATCGGCTTGGCGCGCAGAGAATTTAGCGGAGTGTTGTGACCTTGGACAAGCAGACAGACCACGTGAGGACGGACGAACAGGTGTCCTTGGTGACGACACCCTCAGACTCTGCTGTGCCTGCGCTGCGCCCTGAGACCTCTGCGCCACACCCCGTCGTTACGCGAAGCCGGCGTTGGCTTTGGGCAGCTAGTGGCATGCTGATCATTGGGCTTGGCGTGTTGGCCTATCTGCAACCTTGGGCAAGCAAGGCCACAAGCGTCATCGTCGAACAGGCCACGCTAGCGCCCGTGACGCGTGTGCTTGCCGTAAACGGGCGGATCGCGCCGATTCACTCGGTCGATATTCGCCCGCTTGTCGGGGGCAAGATCGACACGCTCCTCGTGGAGGAAGGCGATGTGGTCAAGGCGGGCCAGGTTTTGGCGCAGATCGACGCGAAAACTCAAAACGCCGTAATCCGTCAGGCGATGGCGGGGCTGGACGCAGCGCTTGTCGCAAAAGAACAGGCGCGCGTGTCTTATGAACGCTCGCTCGCGCTTGGGGGCAATGTGGCGCGCAGCGTGCTGGAAAATGAGGCCCGCGCGCTGCAATCGGCCGAAAACGAGGTCGCGCGCATGACCGCCCTGCTGGATCAGGCGCAGATCGTTTTGCAAAACCACACGATCAGCGCCCCGATTGCGGGCAGCATCGTTGTGCTGAATGTCGATCCCGGTCAAATCGTTGATCCCGCAACGCTTGTTCTGAGCCTTGCCGATCTAAATGATCCGGTGGTCGAGACTGATGTCGATGAGGCCTATGCTCGCCAGATCGCGCTGGACCAGCCCGCCGTGCTGCAACTGGTGGGCGAAACCGCGACCCGCGCAGGCCATGTCAGCTACGTCGCGCCACGCGTGGATGTCACGACGGGCGGCTTAGCGGTGAAGATCGCGTTTGATACCCCCGTCATCGCCCCGCTTGGACTGACGGTTGCGACCAATATTATCGTGGATCAGCGCGACGCGGCGTTGACCGTGCCCCGCAGTGCGATTGTCAGCGATAGCGCGGGCAGTTCAGTGTTCGTGCTGCGCGATGGAATCGCCCATCTGCGCCCCGTCGAAATCGTGGAGTGGCCCGCCGCGCGCCTGATCGTGGCAAAGGGTCTGTCTGCGGGCGATGAAGTGATCGTCGACGCCCAAGGTCTGAAAGACGGCCAAGCCGTCACTGCGGAGCAGCCCTGATGCTCTACGCGCTCAAAATCGCGGCCCGCTACCTGACGGCAAACCTCGCGCAAACCGCGCTACTGGTGACGGGTGTCGCAGTCGGCGTGTTCATTTTCATCTTCATGTCAGCCCTCATCGGGGGCTTGGCCGAATTCATTCTAGCGCGCACCGTGGGCGACATTTCCCACATCACGATTGAGGCCGAGGACGCTGATCCCCCCTTGCTCATATCACCGCAAGGACGGGTGCTGTTCGTCGCCGAACCGGGGCGCACGCGCACCGCCACGCTGGCCGAGGCTGCAACCTGGTTGCCCCTGATCGCGGGCGTGCCGGGCGTCAAGGCAGTTTCGCCCCAGATCACTGGGGCTGGGTTTCTGACACGCGGGGCGCAGGTCAGTCAGGTCAGCGTGAGCGGGATCGAGCCGGGGCGCGAATCCGCGATCCTTGATCTGGATGGCTACATGGTCGACGGCTCGGCACGGCTGGGGTCGGGGCTGATCGTCCTGGGGCGCGAATTGGCCGATGATCTGTCGCTGTCGGTGGGTCAAAGCGTGCGGCTGCAAAGTTCGAACGGGATCACGATGGTGCTAACGCTGAGTGGCATTTTCGAGACTGGCAATGGCAGCATGGACAAGGCGCGCGCCTTTGTCAGCCTGTCGAGCGCGCGCACCCTGTTCGCGATGCCCCAAGGGGTGACACGCATCGAGATCAAGCTGTTTGATTTGAACGCCGCCGATGCGACAGCGCTGCGCATCCGCGCGCTGACGGGGCTAGATGCGGTATCCTGGACAAAAGATGCGGCACAACTGATGGAGGCGCTGAATGCGCAAGCCCAGACCGGCTATTTCCTGAAAGGGTTTGCGCTGCTGACCATCGTGATCGGGGTGGCCTCGGCGCTGCTGCTGTCAACCTATCGCCGCCGCCCCGAGATCGGGATCATGCGCGCAATGGGAGCACCGCGCGGCTTTGTCGTCTTTGTCTTTGTCACGCAAGGCGCGCTGGTCGGATTGTTGGGCGGCATTATGGGGGCCGGGCTTGGTTATCTCGCGTTGCTGCCCTTCCCCCCGCGTGAGGCATTTCGCCCCGGCACCCTGCCCCTTGATATCACGCAAGGCTCGTATGGGCTGGCGATTACGCTGACGGTGATCGGCGCGATTTTAGCCTCGATCTTGCCGGCACGCTCGGCTGCCAAGGTCGATCCGGTCACGGCGATCGGGCAATGAGTGCGCTTCTGGAGGTCAACGATCTGGTCAAGACCTTCGGCACGGGAGAGGCCGCAACGCGCGTGCTGCGCGGTCTTGATCTGACGCTGAACACCGGGGAAATGGCGGCGCTTCTTGGCCCCTCGGGATCGGGCAAAAGCACCTTGCTGACGATCCTTGGCACCCTGATGAAACCGACATCGGGGCGCTACCAGATGCTCGATCATGATCTGATCGCAGCCGGGGATCGCGACCTGACAGAGTTTCGCAACCGCCATATCGGCTTTGTGTTCCAGTTCCACAATCTGCTGCCCGATTTCACGGCGCTGGAAAATGTGATCTTTCCCACTGCCGTGCGCGAGGGGCGTGAAACGCCAGCGGCGCGGGCGCGCGGGGCCGATCTGTTGGTGCGCATGGGGCTGGCCGAGCGCATCCATTTCCCCACGGCCAAACTCTCGGGCGGGCAAAAACAACGCGTCGCGGTGGCGCGCGCGCTAATGAACAGCCCCGAACTGGTGCTGGCTGATGAGCCGACGGGCAACCTTGATCGCGCCTCTGCGCTGCAGGTGATGGAGCTGATCGGGCAGATCAACCGCGAGGAAGGCACGACGTTTCTGATCTCGACCCATGACGACAAAATTGCCGCCGCCTGCCAGCGCCAGATCGTGGTCGCGGATGGGCTGGTGACAGGTTAGCGAACGTTACGGGGCGGCCTCAACGGGCTTAACTTTAGGCGGGATCGGCGCCTCATCGGGGTCAATCCCGTGCTTTATCAGCGCCTTGTGCATGAAACTTCCCCGGCGTGGGCGGTTGTTTTCCGCCTCTTCCAATCGCGGTTTCATCCGGCGCGCCCACATATGCACCGCGTAGGTATCATCCGTTAGGAAATCCGACTCGACATCAAAACGCGACATGATCATCTTGTTGCGGTTCTTGAACGAGATTGGATAAAACGCCTGCTGCGGTAGGGCGTGCTCCCACTCTCCCGATGTTTTCAGGAAATGCGACAGCGCCGCAGGGCCCGTCAGCCCCCATTCCTGTTCGGAAAAATGCACCGGCTCACCACGATCGCGCGCCGCGCGCAATTCGTCTTGCTGCTCGCTTTTCAGCCACGCGCCAATCGCATAAGGATCCGCCACGAAATCTAGCAACCCTTTGAGAGTTTGCGAATTTTTAGGCAGCCGCATCACCGCGTTGCACACCAAATGCGGCTTCTCCAACCCGAACACGAACGCATCGTCAAAGGCAAACGGTTTGACGCATAGCACATCGGCATCGACCCAGATGTAGTCGGTCTTGTTCATCAAATGCAGACGCCACAGATCGGCATGAATCGCGGGACTGCCGGTGCGTTTGTGGCGAATGATCTCGTCACCGGGAAAGATGTCGCGGGCATCGCGCAGCGTAACACCCGAGGGCGCATTCGGGATCAGATTGTAGCAATACAGAAGCGTCTCATGCCCGGCATCGACAAAGGATTTCAGGCTAAGCTGTTCCAACCAAGACAGACGATCCCCGATCCACAAGGTAGCGATGGTGGGCAATTTGGACATGGGGGCCTCAATTGTTTTGGGTCTTGTTTTCGCGTCGGTTTTCAGGCGGCGCTGGGTAGATACACGGCATCCGCAGCGCGCCCCAAGCATAGCCGGAATGACGCGCCAGTCCAGCCATGCCCGAGTGTTGCGCCGCCGATTTTTCAAACGGGTAACGGCCTGTGGTGTTGGCATTAAATCTATGTGAAACTGGGCGCAAATAGAGATGCGACGGGCCGAGCTCGAAATGAAAGTTAGCACGAAACAAGACTGGATGCAGGCTTTGATCTGTGCCTGTCAGCACGCCGCCAAGCAAGGATAATCGCATGACCAACGCCCAACAGATTTCTTGGTCAAACCAACTTGAGCAGATCGGACAGGATCACGGGTTTTATCGCCAGCTCGACGCGGAACATAAGGCGCTGTTTGTTGAGGGTGATGATACGCTGGTCGTGACCTTCGACAATCTCGACGATGCCCGCCAAAGCGTGGAAGAGCGCCTGCCTTGGGGAGTACAATTCATCTCGTCGCAGGGCTGGTCGGCGCTGGGGATCGCGGCGCATGGCTGGACATGGTTCCGCTCTGAAGCAGTGTTTGATTTTTTCGATGAGCTAAGAGAGACCGGCTTTTTCGACCGCTTCAAAAAGGTTGTATTTTACGGCGCATCAATGGCGGGCTATGCAGCAGCAGCCTTTTCCTCGGCGGCGCCCGGTGCGACGGTGATTTCGCTGGTTCCCCAAGCAACATTAGACCGTTCCGTGACCAGCGGTTGGGAAGATCGCTACCACCGCGCTTGGCGGCGCGATTTCAGCGGCCGCTATAGTTACGCCCCAGATGAGGTAAAATCCGCCGAAAAGATGTGGCTGTTTTACGATCCGCTTCGTCGCGAAGATGCCGTGCATGCGGCATTATTTCGCGGCCCCAATGTCAGCTATATTCGTTGCCGCCATTTTGGCCACGGCATCGGAACCTTGATGGGCCGGATGGGTATCCTTAAGACGGTGACGCGGGGGATTGTCTCAGATGAGATCACGGCAGCGGGGGTCTACAAGATCCTGCGTGCGCGGCGCACCCAGCCCAATTATCAAAAGCAGATCTTGAACCATTTGGTCGCAAGCAAGCGTGATGATCTGACCTATCGCTATGCGCGTGCGGTGCTGGATGAATGCTATCCGGCACGGCGACCGCATTTCAAGCGGCAGGTGAACGACATCGCAAAGCGGCGCAACCTGCCGCGCTATAGCCCGCCCGAAACTTAGGGGCGGGCCAGCGCGGCAAAGGTGGTGCGTTTATGCGCCGCTGCCGCGATGTGGTTTGCCCTTACCGCCTGGTTTTCCACTCGGTTTACCACCGGATTTGGCAGTGTATTTGGCTTTTGGTTTTCCGCCCGGCTTACCCTTTGCGCCTTTCGGCTTATCGAATTTGGGTTTGTCGAACTTCGGCTTGGCCGCAGCAGAAGTGTCCGCTTTCCCAGCCATATCAGGCTGCCAAGGCGCTTTTTTTTCGCGCGCGGGCTTTGCGCTGGCATCGCGAGGGGCGTTATGGCTTGGTTTCGGGCCCGTTGGTTTGGGACCGGTGCGCGGTTTGCGCGGGCGGTCGCCCTCGTCAAACGAGCGCGGCCCTTTCGGCGGGCCTCCGCGACCTGCAGGAGCCAGTTGCGGCGGCGCATCCAATTGGCGCGCCTTCACGCCCTCTTCCAGCTCGCCATTTGACCCGAGGGCCGCATTGAAGCCAGCCACATAGGCTTGCGACAGCTCGACAAAGGTCTCCGATTTCTGAACCCGAATTGCGCCGATGCCATCCTTTTCGAGATTGCCCGCACGGCACAAAAGCGGCAGCAGCCAGCGCGCTTCGGCGCGGTCATCATGACCGACCGAAAGGGCATACCAGGTGCTCGGGCCAAAGGGCTTGCGATCGCGGGCCGGTGCCTTGGCATCGGGCGCCATCAGCTCTTCGGGGGCGCATTTTTGCGCACGGTAGAGACGCAAACAAGCAGCGGCGATCTCAATGGGCGAATGCTGAGCCAGCAAACGCTCGGCGAAATCGGCCTGATCGGCAGAGGGCACCGCATCCCAAGCCGGATCGGCCAGTAGGTTGTCCTCATCTCGGCGCAAGATATCTTCGGCGCGCGGCGCAGTGGTCCACTCGGCTTTGATCTTGGCGAATTGCAGCAGACGCTCGGCCTTTTTGGTCGCGCGCGGCGGCACGATCAGCGCCGAAATCCCCTTGCGACCTGCGCGACCGGTGCGGCCCGAACGGTGCAGCAGCCCTTCCGTATTCACTGGCAAATCAGCGTGAATCACGAGGTTCAAATTCGGCAGATCAATTCCGCGCGCCGCCACATCAGTGGCCACGCAAACACGCGCGCGCCCGTCACGCATCGCCTGCAAAGCATGGGTGCGCTCGGTTTGGCTTAGCTCGCCCGACAGGGTCACCACGGCCAAGCCACGGTTGCCCAGACGCGCGGTCAGATGGTTCACGGCAGCGCGGGTATTGGCGAACACAATCGCGCTTTCGCTGTCGTGATAGCGCAGCAGGTTGATGATCGCATGTTCACTATCGGTCGGCCCGACGCGCAGCGCCTGATAGGAAATATCGGCGTGTTGGCTGGTGCCGCCCAGCGTGTTAATACGCTTGGCGTTGCGCTGGAATTTCTCGGCCAGCTTGGCAATGGGCGGCGAAACGGTTGCCGAAAACAGCAGCGTGCGGCGTTCTTGGGGCGCATCGGCAAGGATGAATTCCAGATCCTCGCGAAAGCCCAGATCCAGCATTTCATCGGCCTCATCCAGCACCACGGCTCGCGCATCGCTAAGGTCCAGCGAGCCGCGACGGATGTGATCGCTTAGACGGCCCGGCGTGCCCACGACGATATGAGCGCCGCGTTCCAGCGCGCGGCGTTCGTCGCGCATATCCATACCGCCCACGCAAGACGTGACCCGCGCGCCGGTCTTGGCGTAAAGCCAGCTCAGCTCGCGCATCACCTGAAACGCAAGCTCGCGCGTCGGCGCCACAACCAGCGCCAATGGCAGGGCCGCCGGCCCCATCCGCATCTCGTCGCCCATCAGCGTGCGCGCAATCGCAAGCCCGAAGCCCACGGTTTTCCCCGATCCGGTCTGCGCCGAAACAAGCAGGTCGGACTGCTCCAGAGCCGGGTCTGTCACCGCCTCTTGGACGGGGGTCAATTTGTCATAGCCACGCTCGGCGAGCGCTTCGGAAAGGGGAGAAATCATGATAGGTGGGGTCCGTGGAATTGCGGCAAGGGCGCGTCAGATGCACCGCCGAAGCCGCGCAAGATCAGTCCCAATAAGGGCTGCGCGCGCAAATGTATACAGCCGATTGACGCCGCAGCGACAAAATCGGCAAAATTGCGCAGATATCGTTAAGGTTTCGACGCAAGGGCGCGGGTCACGCCCGATTATTGCGTCACAGCCTCTTGCACGGCAAGTTCGGCCATTTGCACGATCGCATCGCGCGTGCTGGCCACCGCGATAAAGCGCCCGTTATGGCAGAACTTCGCGCCTTTGACGCCAGAGACATCCTCGAGCGCGTTATCCGTCAGCCCCGCCCAAGCCGTAGGCAGGTCGGCGCGGGTGTCGAATGTATCATCGCCGGTGCGGATGGTGGTCAGCGCCCAATCGCTGCCGCGCGGATGGATCACGAACAGCAGATGATCCGCGCCCGCCGCCTCGACCCCGGCGCGAAACGGCATGCCCATTGGCAGGTCAAGAATGCGCCCTGCCCCGGCGGTTTCAATCGCGGCCATGACCATCGCTTCGGCGCGAAACTTGGCCGCCTTGCGCCGGATCTGCGCCTCGACAAAGGCGCGCGCGACCGGAAGGGCCGCCAGAAACGCGCGATCATCGGCGCCCTCCGCGCGATCATCAAACACCGGCTTGAGGCTTTCAAGCAGCACCGGCAGCGTCAGCCCCGCGAATAGCGGCCCCGCCTCGGACGCATTCACCGCGCCATTGTCGAGCAGGTCAATCGGCAGCACAAACCCGCGATCAAACGAGCCGTGGATTGCGTCAAGATCATCGGCAGGCACGTCCATCGCGTGCAGATAATCCCGGCCATACCGCGCCCAAATCAGACCAAACGAACTGTAGGGCTGCCCATCTTCACGCAGCGGATTGGGCCGCTGGTGGTGATCGAAAATCTGCAAATCCGCATCGAACTGACCGCCCACATCATAAATAATGCGGCTTTCATCCGGTGTGATCCACGTTTTGTCACGGCTGCGCATAAGCTGCGCATCGGGGAAAAGACGCGTCAGGATGACCGAGGACAAAAGCTCATCGGCATGAAAGCCACCGGAATGGGTCACGAGATGGGTGATGGTCATGTGGGGGCTTTCAATGAAACGGGCGACCGCTGGGCCGCCCTTGGGACTGGTAGGGTTTGGCGGTTTTTATAAACCGCATCAGGTGGCACGGGCGCGATCAATGCGTCCAGTTTGACCGACGGTCCGAGGAGAAATTTTCCCCGTAACCGCGCACGCGGATGTTTGCGGCACGGCCATGCGGCTCGGTCACGACATAATCGATACCGTTTTCCTTGGCGTAATCTTCAGCCGCCTCGCGGGTTTCAAAGCGCAATCGCACTTGGGCCTGCGTATCATCGGACGAGGTCCAGCCCATCAGCGGATCAATCTCACGCGAGTCGGCGGGCACATAATCAAGAACCCATTTCTTGGTCTTGCCGATGCCTGACTGCATGGCGTTGCGAGCGGGTTGATAGATGCGTGCGCGCATGGGCGAACTCCTGTGCGATGCGTTCCCTTTGTCTTAGTGCATTAAACCGGAATCGCAAGCCCCGGATCGCGGGGCAACTCATGCCACAATCTGGCATCGCGATAAGAAAGAGTGTCTACCGGCCGACTGGGGGAGCGAGGGGTGGGGTGGTGCGTCGGCCGGCAGATCTATGCTGCTTGCTCGAACATAATGCGAACATGATCACAGATTCGCAAGCGAAATATCGTGCTAAGTCATTGCTTTAAAATTACAATTCTAAGCGTTCCATTAACCGCGCGCTAACACCTTTCACAACCCCTTGAATGCGAACGAAAAGAGGACAACTTTAGAGGCAGCCAAAGGATGCAGAAATGCCCCACAATACGACCGACCAGCCAACACAGCGCCCCGAGGTGCTGACGCGTCCCAAGCTTGAGGGCGGAAAACGGTTCGTTTTGCACACGGAATTTTCGGCAGCGGGCGATCAACCCACTGCAATTGCCGAGCTTTCCAAGGGCGTGGAAGAGGGCGAACGCGATCAGGTGCTGCTGGGCGCGACGGGCACGGGCAAGACCTTTACGATGGCCAAGGTGATCGAGCAGACCCAGCGCCCCGCCATCATTCTGGCCCCCAATAAGACGCTGGCGGCGCAATTATACGGCGAATTCAAAAGCTTCTTTCCCGAAAATTCGGTCGAGTATTTCGTCTCATTCTACGACTATTATCAGCCCGAGGCCTATGTCGCGCGCTCGGACACCTATATCGAGAAGGAAAGCCAGATCAACGAGCAGATCGACCGGATGCGCCACTCGGCCACCCGCGCGCTTCTGGAACGCGACGATGTGATTATCGTGGCTTCGGTGAGTTGCATCTACGGGATCGGCTCGGTCGAGACCTATTCGGCGATGACGCAGGACATGAAAGTGGGCGATCTGGTAGAGCAGCGTCAGTTTCTGGCCGAGCTTGTCTCCCAGCAATACAAGCGCCTCGACGCCGCCTTTCAGCGCGGCGCGTTCCGCGTCAAGGGCGACACGGTCGATCTGTGGCCCGCCCACCTTGAGGATCGCGCTTGGCGCTTTAGCTTCTTCGGGGAAGAACTTGAATCCATTACCGAGTTTGATCCCTTAACCGGTCAGAAAACCGACAGCTTTGAGCAGATCAGGATCTACGCGAACAGCCACTATGTAACACCGCGCCCGACTTTGCAGCAGGCCACCAAAAGCATCCGCATCGAGCTGACGCAGCGCCTCAAACAGCTCAATGATGAGGGCAAATTACTAGAGGCGCAGCGCCTTGAACAGCGCACGAATTTCGATATCGAAATGTTGGAGGCAACCGGTGTATGTAACGGGATCGAGAACTATTCGCGCTACCTGACAGGGCGCGCGCCGGGCGAGCCACCGCCGACCCTGTTCGAATTCATTCCCGACAACGCCATTGTTTTTGCAGATGAATCCCATGTCAGCGTGCCCCAGATCGGGGGCATGTATCGCGGCGACTATCGGCGCAAATTCACGCTGGCCGAACATGGTTTCCGTCTGCCCTCCTGCATGGATAACCGCCCGCTGAAGTTCGAGGAATGGGACGCGATGCGCTCACAATCGGTCTTTGTTTCAGCAACCCCGTCGAAATGGGAGTTAGAGCAAACGGGCGGCGTGTTTACCGAGCAGGTAATCCGCCCGACTGGCCTGATCGACCCGATGATTGAGATCCGCCCGGTTGAGACGCAGGTCGACGATGTGCTCGACGAAATCCGCAAGGTTTCGGCCAAGGGGTTTCGCACTTTGGTTACGACTTTGACCAAGCGTATGGCCGAAGATCTTACAGAATATCTACATGAACAGGGGGTGCGGGTGCGCTATATGCATTCCGATATTGACACTATCGAACGTATCGAGATTTTGCGCGATCTGCGGCTCGGGGCGTTCGACGTGCTGATCGGGATCAACCTTCTGCGCGAGGGGTTGGACATTCCCGAATGCGGTTTGGTGGCGATTTTGGATGCCGATAAAGAGGGGTTCTTGCGCTCGGAAACTTCGCTTATTCAGACGATTGGACGGGCTGCGCGCAACTCTGAAGGCCGTGTTATCATGTATGCCGACAAGATCACTGGCAGCATGCAGCGCGCGATAGATGAAACCGACCGCCGCCGCGCCAAGCAGGTCGCTTATAACCTTGAACATGGCATTACGCCCGCAACCGTTAAGAAGAACGTCGAGGATGTTCTGGCCGGGCTGTACAAGGGCGACACGGACATGTCCCGCGTCACCGCAAAAGTTGATAATGTGAAAGTTGGCGCCAATCTTGAGGCCCATTTGCACGATCTTAGGTTGAAAATGCGCAAGGCCGCCGAGAACCTAGAATTTGAAGAGGCCGCCCGTTTGCGCGACGAAGTCAAGCGTCTGGAGGCTGTCGACCTCGCGATCCACGATGACCCGCTCGCGCGCCAATCCGCAGTCGAGGCCGCCAGCGAGGCGGCAGTCAAGGCGAGTGGTCGCTCAACTGCGGGCCGTCCGGGGCAACGGGGCGGCGTTAAGCGGCGCAAGGGACGGTAGATACGTTGCAAATAGTAGCCGGACAACCGCGCCGCAGCTAAAACGTAAACACGCAGATGCGTATTTACCCGCGCAGAGAAACTCAGCCCTGCCCGGTCTTTCGCACATATAGCTCCATCCTGTGATGGACGATTTCGTAGCCTAGTTCGGCGGCGATTTCGGCCTGCAACTTTTCGATCCGCTCATTGCAAAACTCAATCACCTTGCCAGTTTCGACGTCGATCATGTGATCGTGGTGATCGGTCTCTGCGGGTTCGAAGCGGGCGGAGTCGCCCTCAAACCGATGGCGCTGAATAACCCCTTGAAATTCAAGCGTGGACAGCGTGCGATAGACGGTCGAAAGCGAAATTCCGGGCGCAATGGCATTGGCGCGACGATGCAATTCGGGCGCGTCGGGATGATCTTGCGCATTTGCGAGAACCTCCAGAATAGCAGCGCGCTGCCGGGTGACACGGATACCCGCGCGGCGCAGCGCGTCTGTCAGCTTTTCGATATGCTCTCTCGTGTCTTTCATAGGACGGTTCTGCCCGCGCGGCGCAAGCATTTCAAGATATTTCTTGCGAATGAGTCGCAACTGAGTTGACAGATGCAACTCATTCGCATCTGCATGGTGTCACGTAAATAGGAGATTCGCGTGATGTTTCGACGTTTCACAATCGGCTTGGCTACCGCTGTTGCGCTGTGCGGGACGCAGGCGATGGCGCAGGGCGAGAAGCTTAAGGTTGTCACGACCTTCACCGTGATCGCCGACATGGCGCAGAATGTCGCTGGCGACACCGCCGAGGTCGTGAGCATCACCAAGCCCGGCGCCGAGATACAC
This sequence comes from Thioclava sp., assembly GCF_048263065.1. Taxonomy (NCBI): domain Bacteria; kingdom Pseudomonadati; phylum Pseudomonadota; class Alphaproteobacteria; order Rhodobacterales; family Paracoccaceae; genus Thioclava; species Thioclava sp. The sequence continues at coordinate 318,282 of NZ_JBLXEM010000003.1, read as the reverse complement.
GGCTACCAACCCACGCCGCGTGACCTCGTGCGCGCGCAGGGGGCGGATCTGATTTTGTGGAACGGGCTTAACCTTGAACGCTGGTTCGAGCAGTTCTTGTCCAACCTGCGCGATGTGCCTGCTGCGGTGGTCTCTGAGGGGGTCGATCCGTTGCCGATCGCGGGGGGCGAGTATGACGGCAAGCCCAACCCCCATGGCTGGATGGCGCTCAGTTCGGCGCTGATTTATGTGGACAACATCCGCGATGCGCTCAGTGCCGCGGACCCAGAAAATGCCGCGATCTACGCCGCCAATGCTGATGCCTATAAACGCCAGATTGCGGATGTGATCGGCCCGCTGCGCGATCAAGCGCGCGCCCTGTCCGAGGATCGCCGCTGGCTCGTGACATCGGAAGGTGCGTTTTCCTATCTGGCACGCGATTTCGGACTGCATGAGGTATTTCTCTGGTCGATCAACGCCGATGCGCAGGGCACGCCGCAGCAGGTGCGCAAGGTGATCGACACGGTGCGCGCACATCATATCCCGGTGATTTTCTCGGAATCCACGGTCTCGGACAAGCCCGCCAAACAAGTCGCGCGCGAAACCGGGGCGGCCTATGGCGGGGTACTGTATGTTGACAGCCTTAGCGCGGCGGATGGGCTGGTGCCGACCTATCTCGATTTGCTCCGCGTGACGTCCGAAACCATCGTGGAAGGGCTATCTCAATGAGCGAGGGCATTCGCGCACAAGGACTTACCGTCACCTATCGCAACGGACACACGGCGCTGCGCGATGCCTCGTTCGCGATTCCCACTGGCACGATCACGGCGCTGGTAGGCGTCAATGGCGCGGGTAAATCGACGCTGTTCAAGGCGCTCATGGGCTTTATTCCGGCCTCCAAAGGCACGGTCGAAATCCTCGGCCAGCCGGTGCGCGTCGCGATGAAGGCGCAGGCCGTGGCCTATGTGCCCCAAGCCGAAGAGGTCGACTGGACCTTTCCTGTTCTGGTCGAGGATGTGGTGATGATGGGGCGCTACGGGCATATGGGCTTTTTGCGCCGTCCCCGTGCCGCGGATCGCCAAGCGGTCAGTGATGCCTTGGCCCGCGTGAACATGACCGAGTTTCGCAAGCGTCAGATTGGCGAGTTGTCGGGCGGGCAAAGAAAGCGCGTCTTTCTGGCCCGCGCTTTGGCGCAGGATGCCCGCGTCATTTTGCTGGATGAGCCCTTCACCGGTGTTGATGTAAAGACCGAAGAACAGATCATCGCGCTCTTGGGCGATTTGCGCGCCGAGGGCCGCGTAATGCTGGTCGCCACCCATAATCTGGGGTCTGTCCCCGAGTTCTGCGACCGCGTGGTGCTGGTCAAGGGCACGGTGCTGGCGCATGGCCCCACCGAAGACGTCTTTACACCGGAAAACCTGCGCGAGGCCTTTGGCGGTGTGCTGCGCCACTTCATGCTGGAAGGCGAGCGCCTGCATGACGATGCCGACCCGCGCAAGCTTGAGGTCTTCAGCGATGACGAACGCCCGCTGGTGATCTATGACGAACGCACCCGCACGGTGGAGGGGCGCAAATGAGCGTCCTGCTAGAGCCCTTTTCCTATGGCTACATGACCAATGCGATATGGGTTTCTGCGCTAGTCGGGGCGGTGTGCGCGTTCCTGTCGGCCTATCTGATGCTCAAGGGCTGGTCGCTGATTGGCGATGCGCTCAGCCACTCCATCGTGCCCGGTGTGGCGGGGGCCTATATGCTGGGCCTGCCCTTTGCGCTTGGGGCGTTTTTGTCGGGCGGGTTGGCGGCGCTGGCGATGTTGTTCTTGCGCCAACGCTCGGGGCTAAAGGAAGATGCGGTGATCGGGCTGATCTTTACGTCGTTTTTCGGGCTGGGACTGTTCATGGTTTCGCTCAACCCAATGGCGGTGTCGATCCAGACGATCATCATGGGCAATATCCTAGCGATCACGCCCGCCGATACGCTGCAACTTGTGATCATCGGGGGCGTGTCGCTTGTGATTTTGCTCGCGAAATGGCGCGACCTGCTGGCGGTGTTCTTTGACGAGGCCCATGCGCGCACAATCGGCCTTAATCCCGGCCTGCTGCGGGTTGTGTTCTTTACGCTTCTGGCCGCCTGCACCGTGGCTGCGATGCAAACCGTGGGCGCATTTCTGGTGATCGCGCTGGTCGTGACACCGGGCGCCACCGCCTATCTTTTGACCGACCGCTTCCCGAGGCTGATCGCGCTGTCAGTGGCCATCGGTACGCTGACCTCGGGTTTTGGCGCTTATCTAAGCTACTTTCTGGACGGCGCGACGGGCGGAGTGATTGTCTGCCTGCAAACTGCGCTGTTCCTGCTCGCCTTCGTCTTTGCCCCCACCCACGGCGTCTTGGCCGCCCGTCGCCGCACGCGCCGCGCGCTGGAGAAGATCGCATGATCGAAACGCTTCTATTGCCGCTGCAATTTCCGTTTATGCAAAACGCGCTGCTGATCACCGCCTTGATTGCCCCCGCAGCGGCGATGCTGTCGAGCTTTCTCGTCCTCAAGGGCTGGTCGCTGATGGGCGATGCCACCAGCCACGCGGTGCTGCCGGGCGTGGTGCTGGCCTATCTTGCCGGCATACCGCTGATCATCGGTGCGTTTCTGGCCGGGCTGACCTGCGCGCTGGCGACCGGTTTCATCAAGGACCACTCCCGCGTCAAGCAGGATACAGTGATGGGGGTCGTGTTTTCGGGCATGTTCGGGCTGGGCGTTGTGATCTACACCCAGATCGAAACCGAGGTGCATCTCGATCACATCCTGTTTGGCAATATGTTGGGCGTAGGTTCAGCCGATCTGTGGACGGCGGGGCTGATTGCGGGCGGTGTAGCGCTGATCCTCGCGCTGAAATGGCGAGACATCCTCGCGCATGCCTTTGATCCGGTGCAGGCCCAGATGATCGGATTGAATGTCGGCTGGCTGCATTACGGGCTGCTGGCGATTTTGTCGGCCACGGTCGTGGCGATGCTGTCTTCTGTCGGGATTATCTTGGCGGTGGCCTTCCTGATCGCACCGGGCGCGATTGCCTTTTTGCTCACGCGCACCTTCGCAGGCATGCTGGTGGTGTCGATCATCGCGGCACTGGTGGCGGGGCTGTCAGGGATCTATGCGAGTTTCTGGCTTGATAGCGCCCCTGCCCCGACAATCGTGCTTTTGCTGACGGCCATGTTTCTGATCGCGCTGGCTCATAACAACTTTCGAACGGCACGCGCCTCGGCACAAAGTTAGTGCCAAATCGGACGCGATCCGAGCAGTGCACGCCCCTAAACATAAAAAGACCCCTTCCGAAGGGACGGAAGGGGCCAGTTTCGCCGATCAGGCTCGTTGATTCACCGCCCGAGGTGTTATTGGTTTCGCCTGGGCCTTCTCGGCGTCAGGGGCGAGCGCACCCGCCCCGGATGTCATTCTTCTTTCAGTGCAGCGCCATCGCGCCTTGACTGCGCAGCGTGACCGTGGTCGCAGCGCCCGCCATCCGGATGTCGATGACATCCATACGCTGGCGGTCCAAATCACCGCCGAGCATTTCAATCGAGGCATAGCCCCGAAACGTCGCGTCGATCAGCGAGGTCAGCGCCTCACCGGCCAAATCGGCCTCGATCCCACCGGGGATCTCGCGCAGCGCTTCGGGCGTGACCCGTTTATTTCCGACGATCAGTTCCACTTGCGTCCCTTCCCGATCCCGTCTGAGCGGGCTTGTCAGTCAAGACCCGGCGCCGTGGCACCGGGTCTGTTGTTTTGATCAACTACAGCCGCTGGTCGCGCCGCAGGTGTTGCACTTCATGCAGGTGCCGTTGCGCACGAGCGTATAGTTGCCGCAATCGCCGCAAGCCTCGCCCTCGTAGCCCTGCATCTTGGCCTTGGCGCGCGCATCCATCTGCACGCCGCCAGTCGCCACAGCGGTCGTCGTGGTGACCTTGGCTTGCACGGTTTCGCTGGTCAGAACATCGCCGATTGCGCCCCCGGCCAGCGCGCTAAACCCGCCCCCGCCTTGCAGCACCAACAGTTCCTGCGGCATCCGCTTGCGCAGATAGCCCGTCGAGGAAATCTGACGCAGCACTTCCAGCGATTTGCTGGCTTTTTCCGAGACCGGCTCAATATTGGGTTTGCCCTCGGTCTCGCCGCCGCCCAGATCGTCAAACGTCGCGCCTTGCGGTTTCACATGGGCCAGATCGGTGCGGTCAAGATAGCTCACGGCCAGTTCACGGAACACATAATCCAGGATCGAGGTCGCGTTCTTGATGCTGTCATTGCCCTGCACCATGCCTGCGGGCTCGAACTTTGTGAAGGTGAAGGCGTCGACGAATTCCTCAAGCGGCACGCCATATTGCAGACCAACCGACACAGCGATGGCGAAGTTGTTCATCATCGCACGAAAGCCAGCGCCTTCCTTGTGCATGTCGATGAAGATCTCACCCAGATCGCCATCGTCATATTCGCCAGTGCGCAGGTAAACCTTGTGACCACCGACCACAGCCTTTTGCGTGTAGCCTTTGCGGCGCGAAGGCAGTTTCTCGCGATGGCTGCGCACGACTTCCTTGACGATCACCTTCTCGATAATCTTCTCGGCCAGCACCGCGGCCTTTTCCTGCGCCGAACCGTTGGTCAGGATTTCTTCGGCTTCCTCGTCATCCTCGATAAGGGCCGAGGCGAGCGGCTGGCTGAGTTTCGAGCCGTCACGATACAGCGCATTCGCCTTGATCCCTAGCGACCATGACAGTTCATAAGCCGCCAGCGTTTCGTCAATCGAGGCCGAGTTGGGCATGTTAATCGTTTTCGATATAGCCCCCGAGATAAAGCTTTGTGCCGCCGCCATCATCGTAATGTGGCTTTCCACCGACAGATAGCGCTTGCCAGTTTTGCCGCAGGCATTGGCGCAATCGAACACGCCCAGATGTTCGTCTTTCAGATGCGGCGCGCCTTCCAGCGTCATGCTGCCGCAAACGTGATTATTGGCGGCCTCAATCTGCGCCTTGGTAAAGCCAAGGTGACGCAGCATATCAAAGGTCGGATCGTTCAGCTTTTCAGCCGGGATGCCCAGCGTTTGCGTGCAGAACTCTTCGCCCAAGGTCCACTGATTGAACACGAAACGGATGTCAAAGGCGGTCGGCAGGGCTGCCGCAACCTTTTCGATCTCGCGCGGGCCGAAGCCGTGGCCGATCAGTGTGGTGGTGTTGATGTCGGGGCAGTTGCCAAGGCTGGCGTGTCCCACGGCATGCGCGATCATTTCCTCGATCTGCGCGCTACCATAACCCAGCTTTTCAAGCGCCGCCGGAACCGAGCGGTTGATGATCTTGAAATAGCCACCCCCGGCGAGTTTCTTGAACTTCACCAGCGCGAAGTCAGGCTCGATGCCGGTCGTGTCACAATCCATCACCAAACCAATCGTGCCGGTGGGCGCGATGACCGAGACTTGGGCGTTGCGATAGCCGTACTTCTCGCCAAGGGTTAGCGCCTCGTCCCATGCTTTTTGCGCCAGCTCGATCAGACCCTGATCGGGGCAACCCGCATGATCCAGCGCAACGGGGTTCACGGCAAGCTTTTCATAGCCTTTGGTTTTGCCCTGTGCCGCAGTGCGGTGGTTGCGGATCACGCGCAGCATGTGGGCGGCGTTCTTTTCATAGCCGGGGAACGGCCCCAACTCGCCCGCCATCTCGGCCGAGGTCGCATAGGACACGCCCGTCATCACAGCGGTCAAAGCACCGCACAGCGCGCGGCCCTCATCGCTGTCATAGCCATAGCCCATATTCATCAGCAGACCGCCGATATTGGCATAGCCCAGACCCAGCGTACGGAAGTCATAGGACCGCTGCGCGATCTCTTTGGACGGAAATTGCGCCATCAACACCGAAATTTCCAGCGTCACCGTCCAAAGGCGGGTCGCGTGAACATAGGCTTGCGCGTCAAACTTGCCGTCCTTGTAAAAGGTCAGCAGGTTCATCGAAGCCAAGTTACAGGCCGTGTCATCAAGAAACATATATTCCGAGCACGGGTTCGATCCCCGGATCGCGCCGTCTTCGGGGCAGGTATGCCAGTCATTCACCGTGTCGTGGAACTGGATGCCCGGATCGGCACAGGCCCAAGCGGCGTGACCGACCTGCTCCCACAGCTCACGGGCGCGGATGGTTTTGGCAACCTTGCCATCGGTGCGCCGGATCAGCTCCCACGGGGCGTCGTCCTTGACCGCTTGCAAGAACGCGTTGGTCACGCGCACCGAGTTGTTCGAGTTCTGCCCCGAAACCGAGACATAGGCTTCGCTGTCCCAATCGGTGTCATAGGTCGGGAATTCGATGCTGGCATAGCCCTGACGCGCATATTGCAGCACGCGGTTGATATAGGTTTCAGGGATCATCACGCGCTTGGCGGATTTGATCGCGTCTTTCAGTGCCGGATTGGTCGAGGGATCAACCGAGGTTTCATCCGAGCCGTCACATTCGCGGATTGCCGTGAAAATCTTGTTCAGCTCACGCTCGTGCAGTTTAGACCCGGCAACGAGGCTGGCCACTTTTTGCTCTTCGATCACCTTCCAGTTCACGAATTGCTCGATATCGGGGTGATCCATATCGCAGATCACCATCTTCGCGGCGCGCCGCGTGGTGCCGCCCGACTTGATCGCCCCCGCCGCGCGGTCACCGATTTTCAGAAAGCCCATCAAACCGCTGGATTTTCCGCCACCCGAAAGCGACTCACCCGCAGCGCGCAACGAGCTAAAGTTGGTGCCCGTGCCCGAACCGTATTTGAACAGACGCGCCTCACGCACCCACAGGTCCATGATGCCACCATCGCCGACCAGATCGTCTTTGACCGACTGGATAAAGCAGGCATGGGGCTGGGGATGTTCATAGGCCGAGGCGGATTTCGTCAGCTTGCCCGATGTGTAGTCGACATAGAAATGACCTTGGCCCGGCCCGTCGATGCCATAAGCCCAGTGCAAGCCAGTGTTGAACCATTGCGGCGAGTTGGGCGCGGCCATCTGTTCGGCCAGCATGAAACGCATCTCGTCATAATAGGCGCGTGCATCGGCCTCGGTGGTGAAATAGCCACCCTTCCAGCCCCAGTAGCACCACGCACCCGCCAGACGATCAAACACTTGCTTGGCCGAGGATTCGCCGGTGAAGCGCGCCTCTTCGGGCAGACCCGCCAGCGCGGCCTCATCAGGAACCGAGCGCCACAGAAATTCGGGCACGCCCTTTTCCTTGACCTTTTTCAGCGCCGCCGGGACGCCTGCCTTGCGGAAATATTTCTGCGCCAGCACATCCGAGGCGACTTGGCTCCAGCGCTTGGGCACTTCGACGCTATCGTTGGAAAATACCACCGTGCCATCGGGATTGCGAATCTCCGAGGCCGTCGTCGTGAAGTCCAGTGCGCCATAAGCGCCGGTGTCTTCGGTGGTAAATTTCCGCTCGATCTTCATCTGCCCAATTCCTCATTTCAATGCGCGAGTGAAGCTTAGCAGGCGGCAAAGGCAGATCGACCGCTCGCATTGCTAGAATGCGAGTCGCCGCAACACGGTGGTGCTACGTCCCAACTACTGTCCCTTAGCCCGCTCGCCCCACTACATCTGGTGTTTACGATGCTGACGAACCACAACCTGCCGTAGGTCGAGTGATCCGTCAACGAATCTTTAAGGCTATCGGGAGCGTTTTTTATATTGACCCGCAAGGATTCACGGCTGCCACCTGATTCACCCACACCGTCCCTGTGGATAAGCTTGATCGCGAGAGGGCAAAAAATGCCTGTGATCCTTATGACTTGGCGGTAACGAAGCCGTGAATGTGGGCAATTCATCCACACACCACAATATCTTGTGGACAATATGACAGAGGGATGACGGTTTTTCTGGCGAAATCTCTGGGCGTGACTCTAGGGCCACATCCTAGAACCACCACAAGATGTAGTGGCGAACACAAATCAACCACAAGAGAGGGATGGTCGGGGCGGCGAGAATCGAACTCACGACCTTCTGTACCCAAAACAGACGCGCTACCAGGCTGCGCTACGCCCCGACTGCGCATTTCATAACCGCACCGCGCGGCCAAGGAAAGGGGTCACGGACAGGGAAATGCCGCGCGCGCCTGATCAATCGCGGGGTGGGCAAGCTGACTGCCCTCACTGATGCCCAGACGTGCGGCCAGTCCGCCGTTGATCTCAAGAACATATTGCACCGGCGCACCCGAGGGAATCGGCGTGTCATCATAAGGTTTGGCGTTGCGCGCAATCTTGGCCACCCGACCCGTCGCATCAATATAGAGAATATCGAGCGGCAGCGGCGTGTCATGCATCCAGAACGAGACCTCGCGCGCGTCGGGATAGACAAATAACATCCCTGCACTGCTGGGCAGATGAGTGCGCCCCATCAGCCCCTGCGCGCGCTCGGCGGGGGTCGCGGCGATCTCGACGTTGAATTGGCTGAGCTGCCCGTCATGACGCAAGATCGCCAGATCGTCGCGGCAGTTTGGCGTGGTTTGGGGCGGCGCGGTTTGTGTTTGCGCGCTGGCTATCGAGACGCTCAAAAACAGCGCCATTCCCAAGACCAAAAAATGCGAGAGCGCGGCGCCTAGCGCGATTGGCGCGAACTTGCGTCCCATGCCAATACCTGCGCCGCCATGCGACCGCGTTTGCCCTCGATCACGCGCAGACACACCGCCTCGCCCGGTGCCAGATCGGCAAAACCCGAGCGGCGCAGCACTTCCATATGAATGAACACGTCCTCGTCGCGCTCGAATACATTGGCGAACCCGAAGCCCTTGGTCTTTTCGAACCACTTCACCCGCGCGGGCTCTAGCGGCAGCGCGATGATCTCCTCGGGAGAGTTGTCGCCCAGATCCTCGATCGGCGCGACGATTTCGCCCTCGGGCGGCTCGATCGTCAGCACTTCGACCGCCTGCGACCCTCGCGGAGTGGTCTGCACCTTGACCGAGATCTGCGCATGATCGGCCACCGAGCCCTGCCCAAAATTGCGCAAGACATTGGCATGCAGCAAAATGTCCGGCCCACCACCTTGATCCAGAATAAATCCGAACCCTTTCACAGGATCGAACCACTTTACCTCGCCGGTGATCTCGCTCAGCACTTCGGGGCTTTCGCCTAACATCTTCCATCCCGTCTGCATGTTCGGGCTTTCCTGTTCGCTTATCTTTTCCGCATACAGTGTCGCGCGCCAAGAGATAGATCATCAAGAGAATTCCTCGTGATTCAAGTGAGTTCGCATTTCACGAAGCGTGAAATTCAGGGATTTAGGCGCGTGATTTGCCACGCGGCATCGCCTGATTGGCGCGTCCAGCGGAACCGATCATGCAGACGAAAAGCGCCATCCGCCCAGAATTCGATCTCCAAGGGCTTGATTCTGAACCCTCCCCAGAACTCGGGGCGTTTTGGGTTCGTGCCATGCGTCGCGGTGATCTTTGCAACATCCGCCATTAGGCTCGCGCGCGATGACAGTGGCTCACTTTGTCGCGAGGCCCATGCCCCAAGCCGCGATTTGAGCGAACGCGACGCATAATAGGCATCTGCCTGCGCCCCTTCTTCACGCGTCACCAAGCCGCGCACCCGAATCTGGCGGCGCAGAGATTTCCAATGCATCACGAACGCCGCCTTACCCGCACTTTCGACCTCACGCGCCTTGGCCGAGCCATAATTGGTGTAAAACACGAACGCCCCGCCCGAGGGCATCTCGACCCCCTCGATTTCCTTCAGCAGCACCATGCGCGCGTTCGGCATTCCGTCTTCATCGACACTCGCCAACGCAATCGCATTGGGGTCGTTGATCTCGGCACTTTGCGCCTCATCAAGCCAGCGCTGTGCAATCGCAAACGGGTTTTCGCCCGCGAAAATCCCACTCCGGTCACTCATATCACCCTCCATCAGCGTGACGGCCACCCCCTGCCCCCGCTTGGAATAGGCGTTCGCGCAGGTCAGCGGCCTTGATGCGTCTTCACCTTTCGCCTAAAGCAAACGGACTTACCAGAGCGCAGCGAGGGAAAACCTGACATGTCGAACAACCTGATGGTGGGCAAACGCGGCCTGATTATGGGCCTCGCGAATGATAAATCCATCGCCTGGGGCATCGCCAAGGCGCTAGGAGAGGCTGGCGCAGAGCTGGCATTTTCCTATCAGGGCGAGGCGCTGAAGAAACGCGTGGGGCCATTGGCGGCAACATTGGGGGCCGACACGCTGATCGAATGTGATGTCGCAGATGGCGACTCGATTGATACGCTGTTTGACACGCTCAAGGAAAAATGGGGCAAGCTGGATTTCGTCGTCCATGCGATCGGCTTCTCGGATAAGAACGAGCTGCGCGGGCGTTACGTTGACACCTCGCGCGACAATTTCGCAATGACGATGGATATCTCGGTCTATTCGTTCACCGCTGTTTGCGCGCGCGCCTCGGCCTTGATGGGCGATGGCGGCTCGCTGCTTACGCTCACCTATTACGGCGCTGAACAGGTGATGCCGCATTATAATGTGATGGGCGTGGCCAAGGCGGCCCTTGAGGCATCGGTAAAATATATCGCCGAGGATCTGGGCAAGGACGGCATCCGCTGCAATGCGATTTCCGCCGGCCCGATCAAGACGCTAGCCGCCAGCGGCATCGGCGATTTCCGCTATATCATGAAATGGAACGAGCTGAACTCGCCGCTGCGCCGCAATGTGACGCAGGAAGAGGTCGGCAAGGCTGCGCTGTACCTGTTGTCTGATCTGGGCAGCGGCACCACGGGCGAGACGCTGCACGTTGATGCGGGCTATCACGTCGTGGGCATGAAGGCGGTCGATGCGCCCGATATTGATGTGGTCACCGGTCGCAAAGACTGATCGGGAGCAACCACAATGACCCTCGCGGCCTTTACGGCGATCTACTTTGTGCATCTGGCGGCGGCGATGTCGCCGGGGCCTGCGGTGCTGCTGACGATGCGCACCAGTCTGCGCGAAGGCCTTGCACGCGGCGTCTGGCTGGCAATCGGGATCGGCTTGGGGGCGTGCATTTGGGCAGCGGCGGCGCTGTTTGGGCTGGCGCTAGTGTTTAAAGTGGCCCCGGCCTTGCTGACGCTTCTGAAATTCGCAGGCGCCGCTTACCTGCTTTATATGGCTTATAAGATGTGGCGCCATTCCGGTGACCCGCTGGACGCAGATCTACCCGCATTGCCAAAAGATCGCTCGCCGTTGCGCCTGATCTGGCTAGGCGTCTCGACCCAGCTCGCCAACCCAAAAGCCGCCGTCTTCTTTGGCACGTTTTTCTTAACCTTCATCCCGCCCGCCACCCCGCTTTGGGCTTATGGTGTGATCCTTGGCATCGTGTTTTTCAACGATGCGGGCTGGAATGTGCTCGTCGCGCGCGTGTTTTCGCTGCACAAAACCCGCGCTATCTATCTGAACCTGAAATCCGTGATCGAGCGCGTCTTTGGCGGGTTACTCGCCCTGCTCGGCCTCAAACTCGCCCTAACCTAAAACGCGCTCTGACTTGAGGAGAGACCGATGCCCGAGCTTCTGCCCCATGAAAAAGGCTTTCATGTCAGCTGGGATCAGCTGCATCGCGATGCCCGCGCGCTGGCGTGGCGGCTGGATGGCAAAGGGCCTGACCAAGGCAGCTGGCGTGGCGTTCTCGGGATCACCCGGGGCGGTCTGGTGCCCGCAGCCGTGGTCGCGCGCGAACTTGATATCCGCATGGTCGATACGATCTCGGTGAAAAGCTACAACCATCAAGAACAGCGCGACCCCGAGGTCATCAAACCGCCGCAAGCGTCGTTCATGGAAAACGGCGGCGAAGGTGTGCTGATCGTCGATGATCTGGTCGATACCGGCAAGACGCTGCAACTGGTGCGCGACCTGTTCCCCAAGGCCCATTTCGCCACCTGCTACGCCAAACCCCAAGGCGAGCCGCTGGTCGACACGTTCATCACCGAGGTCAGTCAGGACACTTGGATCTTCTTCCCGTGGGACATGGCGCTGCAATATGTGCAGCCCTATCGCGGCACGGATTAAGCCGATGCGCCTGCGCGCGCCCAATTCTCGCTTTGAACAGTTCCTGCATTGGGCGTTTGAGGCCAGCCTTTTGCTCAAGGGGCTGTTTGCGGCAGCAGAAACGCTCTCGGGGCTGGCTCTGCTTGGGATGCCAGGCAATGCGGTTTTACGCATGGCTCAATGGTTGACCCAGCGCGAGCTAAGCGAAGACCCAAAAGATGTGATCGCCAATGCGTTACTCAATGGCGCGCGCCATTTCTCGATCGAAACGCAAAGCTTTTACGGCTTTTACTTTACCAGCCACGGCGCGCTGAAGCTGCTTGTGGTGATCTTGCTGATGCGCGGCGTGCTGTGGGCCTATCCCGGCGCGATTGTGCTACTCACGGCTTTTGTTACATATCAGCTTTACCTCTGGAGCCTGCATCATGGCACAGCGATGCTACTGCTCAGCGCATTGGATGTGATCGTGATCGCGCTGACCGTGCATGAATGGCGGGCGCGCCACGGCTTTTCGCTGCGCAAGCGTAAACCGGATTAATCTTTCATCTGGCCATAAATACTCCCGCCGGAGGCATCTGCATCTTGCCAATCGCCGCGCCCTCTGGTGATCTCGCGCGATCAGCCAAAGGACGCCCGATGCCCCACCCGCTCAATCCCGCAATTGCCGCCACCTTCGCCCCGCCGGTGATGGAGGCGCAGCGCTGGCTGGAGGGTGTGCGATTCCCGCCCGAGCGCCCGTTGATCAATATCAGCCAAGCCGCGCCGCTTGATCTGCCCCCCGAAGGGCTGCGCCAAGCGATTGCACAGGCCGCGCTACATGACCCGCAAGCCCATCTTTACGGCCCCGTTCTGGGCCTGTCCGAGTTGCGCGCCGAAATCGCAGCGCAATGGAGCCCCCAGTATGGCGGCAGCGTCATGCCCGAGCAGGTCGCGATTACGCAGGGCTGCAATCAGGCGTTTTGCGCGGTGCTGGCCACGCTTGCGGGACCGGGCGACGAGGTGATCCTGCCGACCCCTTGGTATTTCAATCATAAAATGTGGCTTGATATGACGGGCGTGCGCACGGTGCCTCTGGCCCCCGGTGCGGGCTTGCTGCCCGACCCTGACGAGGCGCGCGCCAAGATCACGCCGCGCACCCGCGCCATCGTTCTGGTCAGCCCCAACAATCCCGGCGGCGCGGAATATCCCGCCGAGCTGATCCGCGCGTTTGGCGAACTGGCGCGCGCCCACCGCATCGCGCTGATCGTGGATGAAACCTATCGCGATTTCGACAGCCGCGAGGGCGCCCCCCATGACCTGTTCACCGATCCCGACTGGTCTGACTATTTCATCCAGCTTTACAGCTTCTCCAAAGCCTATCGTCTGACCGGCCACCGCGTGGGCGCGATTGTGGCCAGCGAGGCGCGCCTAGCCGAGGTTGAGAAATTCCTCGACACGGTCGCGATCTGCCCCAACCAGCTTGGCCAGATGGCGGCGCTTTGGGGGATGCGAAATCTTGGCGACTGGCTGGCAGGCGAGCGCGCCGAAATTCTTGCGCGTCGCGCGGCAATGGCGCAGGGGATCAACGCGCTTGAGGGCTGGGAACTGCTCGGCTGTGGTGCCTATTTCGCCTATGCCACCCACCCCGACCCGCGCCCTTCGCCCGAATATGCCCGCGCGCTCGTGCGTGAGGCGGGGGTCTTGATGCTGCCGGGCACCATGTTCATGCCCGAAAACAGCCCGCAAGCGGCGCGTCAGATGCGCATCGCGTTTGCCAATATCGACACCGCCGCCATCGGTGAGGTCATGGCACGCCTTGCAGCCCTGCAACCAAAGCCCTAAACACCGCCAAAAGATACGTCCGAGGAGGATAGCCCATGAAGTTGCGCAGTCACGGCAAGAGCGTGGTCGTCTGGATTTTGCTGGCAATGCTGGTGCTGGGGCTTGGCGGCTTTGGCCTCAGCTCGTTCTCGGGCAATGTGAAATCGGTCGGCTCGGTGGGTGAGACGCAGATTCCGGTCAACGAATACGCCCGCGCGTTACGTCAGGAAATGCAAACCCGCTCGCAGCAACTGGGTCAGCCGGTGACGATGGCGCAGATGCAGGCGGCAGGTCTGGATCAACAAGTTCTGGGCCGTCTGATCGGTGAGGCCAGCTTGGGCGAAGCCGCGCGCTCGCTGGGTGTGTCGGTCGGCGACACCGAGCTGCAAAAGCAGATCATGAATGTGCAAGCATTCCAAAATGCCAGCGGCAAGTTTGATCGTGAAACCTATAAATTCGCGCTGCGCCAACAGGGCTATAGTGAGCCGCAGTTCGAGGCGCAGCTGCGCGGTGACTTGGCGCGTTCGATCATCCAAAGTGCCGTGGGTGGTGGCGTTAAAGCCCCCGAGGCGGTGACCGATGCCTACACGCAATTCGTATCGCAAAGGCGTGGCTTCACTTGGGCCGAAATCACCGAATCCGATCTGGCAACCCCAATTGCCAAGCCCACCGATGAACAGCTTCAGGCCTATTACAAAGATCACATCGCCGATTTCACCGCGCCCGAGACGCGCGACATCACCTATGCGTGGCTCACGCCCGAGATGCTGAAAGATAAGGTCAAGATCGACGACGCGACATTGCAGCAGGAATACCAATCGCGCATCTCCGAGTTCAAGCAGCCCGAAAAGCGCTTGGTCGAGCGGCTGGTCTATCCCGATATGAAAGCAGCCGAGGCCGCCAAGGCCAAGCTGGACGCGGGCAAGGCAAGCTTCGCCGATCTCGCCAAAGAGCGCGGCCTAACCCTGCAAGACGCCGATCTGGGCGATGTCACGCAAGACGAGTTGGGCAAGGCTGGGGCTGCGGTTTTCGCACTTAAATCGCCGGGCGTGGTTGGCCCGATTGAGACCGATCTGGGCCCTGCCCTGCTGTCGATGAACGGCATCATCGCGGCGCAGGAAACATCGTTTGCGGATGCGCGTGAGGAGCTTGCAGGGGAGGCCGAAACCGACGCCGCCCGGCGCGAGATTTCCCAGCAAACCGAAAGCCTGTCCGACAAGCTGGCGGGCGGCGCGACGCTGGAAGACATGGCCAAGGAAACCGATATGGAGCTGGGCCAGATCGCCTTTACCGCCGACAGCAATGATGGCATCGCGGGCTATGACGAGTTCCGCAAAACCGCGCAGGCTGTGACCAAAGACGACTTCCCAGAAATGGGCAATCTTGCCGATGGCGGGGTGTTTGCGCTGCGCCTGAACAAAATCGTGCCGCCCACGCCGATCCCGTTCGATCAGGTGCGCGACAAGGTGGCCAGCGCGTGGCATGACGCGCAAGCGCTGAGCGCCAAGGAAGCGCGCGCCAAGGACGTGCTGGCCGAGATCGCAGGCGGCAAATCACTGGGCGCCACGGGGCTTTTGACCACGACCGTGCCCTCTATCGCGCGCGGCGGCTATTCCGATGATCTCTCGCCTGCCGTGATCGGCAAGGTCTTTGACACCGATCCGGGTAAGGCGGCGCAGGTCAGCGCGGATGACAAGGTTTATATCGTCGTCACTGACAAGATCATGGACGCCGATATGAACGACCCCGACACCAAGTTGATTTCGGGTCAGATCGCGCAGCAACTGTCGCAATCTCTGGCCAATGACATGCTCAATTTCTACGCCACTGCCGTCGAGGGTGAGTCGGGCTTCACGCTTGACAGTCAGGCCGTGACAGCGGTGCAGTCGCAGATCCAATAGGAGGCCTCAGGTGGTCGCTCTTTCGCCGTCGTTCGAGGAATTCGAGGCCAAATGGGCCAAGGGTCAAAACCAGCTTGTCTATGCGCGTCTTGCGGCTGATCTGGACACGCCGGTTTCGCTGATGCTCAAGCTGGCCGAGGCACAGCCCAATTCCTTCATGCTGGAATCGGTGACGGGCGGCGAAGTGCGTGGGCGCTATTCCATCGTGGGAATGAAGCCCGATGTGATCTGGGAATGTCGCGGCACGCAGGCGCGCATCAACCGCGCTGCGCGCTTTGACGAGGCATGGGAAGACCTGCCCGGCCATCCGTTTGAGAGCCTGCGCGCGCTGATTGCTGAAAGCCGCATCGAGATGCCCGAGGGGCTGCCCGCTGCTGCCGCCGGGCTGTTTGGCTATCTGGGCTATGACACGATCCGTCTGGTCGAGCATCTGCCCAACGTGAACCCCGACCCCATCGGCGTGCCCGATGCGATGTTGCTGCGCCCGTCTGTCGTGGCGGTGCTCGATGGGGTGAAGGGCGATGTGATTTTATGCGCGCCCGCGTTTCAGTCCTCGGGTCTGTCGGCACGCGCGGCCTATGCACAAGCGGCTGAGCGGGTGTCGGATGCGCTGCGCGATCTGGACCGCGCGCCCAATGAGGGGCGCAATCTGGGTGAGATGCGTCAGGTCGGCGAGATGCGTTCGAACTTCACCCAAGACAGCTACATGGCCGCCGTCGAGCGCGCCAAGGATTACATCCGCGCGGGCGACATCTTTCAGGTCGTGCCAGCGCAGCGCTGGTCGGCGGATTTCCCGCTTCCGCCGTTTGCGCTTTATCGCAGCTTGCGGCGCACCAACCCTTCGCCGTTCATGTTCTTCCTCAATTTCGGCGGCTTCCAAATTGTCGGCGCCAGCCCCGAAATCCTCGTGCGGCTGCGCGACGGAGAGGTCACCATCCGCCCCATCGCAGGCACCCGCCCGCGCGGGGCAACCCCGGCGCAGGATAAGGCGCTGGAAGAAGACCTGCTGGCGGATAAAAAGGAACTGGCCGAGCATCTGATGCTGCTTGATCTAGGACGCAACGATGTGGGCCGTGTGGCCAAAATCGGTACCGTCCACCCGACCGAGAAATTCATCATCGAGCGCTATAGCCACGTCATGCATATCGTCTCGAACGTCGTGGGCGAGTTGGCCGATGGCGAGGATGCGCTGTCAGCCCTGCTGGCGGGGCTGCCTGCAGGCACGGTTTCGGGGGCACCAAAAGTGCGCGCGATGGAAATCATCGACGAGCTGGAACCCGAAAAACGCGGCATCTATGGCGGGGCCGTGGGCTATTTCGCCGCCAATGGCGAGATGGATATGTGCATCGCGCTGCGCACCGCTTTGGTCAAGGATGAGACGCTGTATATCCAAGCCGGGGGCGGTGTTGTCTATGACAGCGATCCGCTGGCCGAGTATCAGGAAAGCGTGCATAAATCCAACGCCTTGCGCCGCGCCGCCGAGGATGCGGGCCTGTTCGTGCAATCGCGAAACAACAGCTAAATTGCGAACGCTGCGCGCCGCCTGAAAGCGGCGCGTCAGTTGTTCGGCGTGTCGGGTTGCACCGCTTGCAGCGCCACCGCCGAGACCGGGGCGAGATCGTATTTCGCCGCCGCATCGGACGCCCACCCGGTAAGCGCGCTCACAGTCTCGGGCCAGGCCGACATCATCACCACAATTTTGCCGCCGCGATCCGCCTCAAAGCCGGCGCGCGACAGCATCCGCTCGATCACCGGGGCCTTTTCACGATTGCCATCCAGCACCCGCCAGACCTTTGCACGCGGCAAACCCACTGACGATGCGATCTGATTGGCGGAATCAAAACCGCGATCCTGCGTGACCAGCCCCATCCCTTCGCGCCCCAGCGTCGACACCATCTGGCGCGCCAGTTTGCGGGTGTTCTGGAACACCGGCTTGGGGCGCTCGACCACCGCCACCGCTTCGGGGATCACCTGACGCCACGCTTCAAGTGCGACCTCAAGGTCTTCGGGCGTGGCATCGGAGGGCAAATCTGCCGCCAAGATCGCAACCTCATGCCCCGCCGCGCGCAAGGTTTGCGCATCTTGAGCCGCATCGGAACGGGTGGGATCGATCGCGATGGTGACGGGGAAATCAAGCGCGGCAATCGTATCGACATCCAGCCCGCCAGCCGCCGTACCCGGATCAATCAACACCACGGAATAAAGCGATTTGGCATCGTCATGCACGAAGGGCAGCGCGTAACGCTCGATTGGCGGCAAATCGGGGTTATCGGCGGCGGGCGTTTGATCTGCGCCATCACCGTTTCCATCCTCGGGCGTGGCATCGGTCGCAGGCTCGCTAGCCGCGCCAATCTGGGGGAGACGATCAACAACCACATTGGGCGCACTGCGAAAGCCCTGAACCGGCTGCCCCGGCAAGCGGCGCGGTTCATCGCCCAAAGTGATGACGCGCGGCTTGGCTGGCGCGCCCTGTTCTGGGGCGGGTCCAGCCATTCCCGGCGGGCGCGGCTCATCAGGACGCAACTCAGGATTTGGCTGCTCTTGCCCCGTCATTGCGGGCTGTACGGGCGCATCGGCTGCGGGCTTTGGCATCTCAGCTTGCACGACATTGGGAACGGATGGGCCCGGCACCGGCTGGGGCGTAGAAGGGGTGGAAATCGTGGCGCGAACCTGCGGCGCGGGGGCCATGTCGGGCATCGCGCTTTTGGCCACACCGAAATCCTGCACATCGGGCAATGGCGGCATACCCGCTGCCTCTGGCATCGCCGAGCCAGCGCCCCTCACGTGCGCGGACTGCGGATTTTGCGCAATCTGCATCCCCGCATCTCCCAAGGGTTCGGGTGCGCTCCCCTGCTCGAGCGCGCTGCTATCGGGGCTTTCGGGCGGCATCTGCGCGCTTGCATCCGCGGGCGCGTTGGCCCCTGCATCCGGCGCATTCGCGTCCGGCTCGGTCATCGCAATCTGGGCATCCGTCCCCGCCATCGCCTCGTTTGCACCAAGCTCGGGGGTTTGCACCTCGCCGGGCGGGGGAACGGGGATCGGCTGCTCTGGCGCCGGCGCTTGGGCCAACGCGTCTGCTGTCAGCGGCTCTTGGGGCTGGGGCACCGGAGCCCTTGGATCAGCAACCGGGCGCACGCCCGGATCGGTGCCTGCAATCGTCATATCAGCCTGATCGTTATTTGACTGGCTGACAGGCGCGCGCGGTGCGGCATTGGGCGCACTTAACGGCGCGCCTGCCGGATTGGGCATATCGGGCACCCGGTCAGACGGGCCACGCGCGAAATCAGACCCCGCAGGCACATCGACAGGACTGGCGGCGGGGGCTACATCTTGCCCCGCTTGCTTGATTGGTGCGTTAGCGGTTGCGGGCACGGGTTGGGTTGAATTGGGCAAGGGCGCCATAACCGAGGCCGCGCCCAGAGCGAGCACACTCACCCCGGTTCCCAGCGCCACACCTTTGAGCACCGATGCCATCATCTGCCTGCCTCCACTGCCCCACGCGCGTCGTTTTGCGCGCCCTTCATATCGCGCGAGGCCTTGACCCTACCCCGCTGCTAATTGCATCTATAGCCTGACCCGTTCCCCGGTTCACCCCTCTTTTGATGTCAGGCGCAAATTTGCGCACATCTTTTCAAGGGCAAGCCAAGGATCATAAAAACGCGAGGCCCGGCCATGCTGCTGCTCATCGATAATTATGACAGCTTCACCTATAATCTGGTGCATTATTTCGGCGAGCTGGGCGCAGATGTTCAAGTCTGGCGTAACGATGCACTGGACGTTCAGCAGGCCATGGGCATGGGGGCCGAGGCGATCGTGCTATCACCCGGTCCCTGCGATCCCGCGCAGGCGGGGATTTGCCTGCCGCTGACGCTGGCCGCGGCCCAAGCGGACCTGCCGTTGCTGGGCGTCTGTCTGGGCCATCAGGCGATTGGTGAGGCATTCGGCGGCCAAGTCGTGCGCCATAGCGAGATCGTGCATGGCAAGATGGGCGAGATCCTGCATCACGGCAAAGGCGTGTTTTCTGGGCTGCCCTCGCCGCTGTTGGCGACGCGCTATCACTCGCTAGTGGTAGACCGCGAAAGCCTGCCTGATTGTCTAGAAATCACCGCCGAGCTGGCCGATGGCACGATCATGGGGCTGCGCCATCGCGAAAAGCTGATCGAGGGGGTGCAGTTCCACCCCGAATCCATCGCCTCGCAACACGGCCATGCGATGTTGAAAAATTTTCTGACAGAGGCAGGCGTTGACCTGAAGGTGCCCGCATGAGTGATGCGATGAAACCGCTGATTTTTGCGGCCTCCGAAGGCCCGCTCAGCCGCGCGCAGGCCGAGGCCGCGTTTGAGGTGCTGTTCACCGGTGAGGCCACCCCGGCCCAGATCGGCGGCCTGCTGATGGCGATGCGTGCGCGCGGCGAAAGCGTGTCGGAGTATGCTGCTGCGGCGGCAGCGATGCGCGCCAAATGTGTGCCCGTCACCGCCCCCGAGGGCGCGATCGACATCGTGGGCACGGGTGGCGACGGGATGCACACGCTTAATATCTCGACCGCTGCTGCCTTTGTGGTGGCGGGTGCAGGTGTGCCGGTCGCCAAACACGGCAACCGCGCCGCCAGCTCGCGTTCGGGCACGGCGGATGTGCAAAGCGAGTTGGGAATCGACGTGATGGCCGGACCTGCGGCCACCGAGCGCGGTTTGGCCGAGGCCGGGATCGGCTTTATGATGGCGCAAATCCATCATCCGGCGATGAAACATGTCATGCCAGTGCGTCTGGAACTGGGTTGCAAAACGATCTTTAACATCTTGGGGCCGCTGACAAATCCGGCAGGCGTCAAGCGTCAGTTGACCGGTGCATTTGCCCCCGATCTGATCTGGCCGATGGCCGAGACGCTGCAAATGCTGGGCAGTGAGAAGGCGTGGCTTGTGCATGGCTCGGATGGCACGGATGAGATCACGATCACCGGCGTGACCGAGGTCGCCGCGCTGGAAAATGGCAAGGTGACTGGGCGCACGATCCACCCCGAAGATGCGGGGCTGCCCGTGCATCCCTTCCGCGATTTGCTGGGTGGCACGCCTGCTGAAAACGCGACCGCCTTGCGTGCGGTGCTGGCGGGTGAAAAGTCTGCCTATCGCGATGCGACGATTTTGAACGCCGCCGCCGCGCTGGTGGTGGCCGACAAAGTGGGCGATCTGAAATCGGGGGCCGAAATGGCCGCGCACAGCATCGATTCCGGGCGTGCCAAGACCGCGCTGGAAACGCTGGCGCGCATCACGCAAGAGGTCAGCGCATGAGCACGATCCTCGACAAGATCAAGGCCTATAAGCTTGATGAAATTGCCGCTGCCAAAACCGCCCGCCCGCTTGGCAACATTGAGGCCGAGGCACGCGCTCAATCGCCCACGCGCGGCTTTGCCAAGGCGCTGAGTGCCAAGGCGGCTGACGGCTACGGGCTGATCGCGGAAATCAAGAAAGCCTCGCCCTCCAAGGGCTTGATTCGCCCCGATTTCGACCCGCCCGCGCTGGCGCAAGCCTATCAGGCAGGCGGCGCGGCCTGCTTGTCGGTGCTGACCGATACGCCCTCATTTCAGGGCGCGCCCGAGTTCCTGCGCGCCGCCCGCGCCGCCTGCGCCCTGCCCACGTTGCGCAAGGATTTTCTGTATGACACCTATCAGGTCGCCGAGGCGCGCGCTTGGGGAGCCGACTGCATCTTGATTATCATGGCCTCGGTCGAAGATACGCTGGCGGTCGAACTGGAAAATGCCGCAATGGGCTGGGGCATGGATGTGCTGATCGAGGTGCATGACGTCGAGGAACTGGAGCGCGCTCTCACCCATCTGAAATCGCCGCTGCTGGGCGTGAACAACCGCAATCTCAAGACCTTCGAGGTCACGCTGGATGTCACCCGCGAACTGGCCCCTGCGATCTTGGATGCCGGGCGCGATCTGGTCTGTGAAAGCGGTATTTTCACCCGCGAAGACCTCGCCGCGATGGCGCAAGTCGGTGCGCGCCGCTTCCTGATTGGCGAAAGCCTGATGCGGCAAGACGATGTGGCCGCAGCCACCGCCAAATTGCTGGAGGTCGCATGAGCCTGAGCCATTTCGACGAGGCCGGACAGGCGCATATGGTGGATGTCTCGGACAAGGACGTGACCGACCGTATCGCCGTGGCCGAAGGTTGCGTAAAAATGCGCCCCGAAACCCTTGATTTCGTTCTGAAGGGTAGCGCGAAAAAGGGCGACGTTCTGGGCATCGCGCGGATCGCGGGCATCATGGCCGCCAAGAAAACCGCCGATCTGATCCCGCTGTGTCACCCGCTGCCGATCACCAAAGTCACGCTGGAACTGACGTCGGATACCGGCCTACCCGGCGTGCGAATTACGGCCACCGTCAAGACCTCGGGTCAGACCGGCGTCGAGATGGAGGCGCTGAGCGCGGTTTCTGTCGCGGCGCTGACCGTCTATGACATGCTCAAGGCGGTGGAAAAATCGATGACCATCGAAGGCATCCGCGTCGTGCTTAAAGATGGTGGGAAATCCGGACGATACGAGGCCTAGCTTATGCTGTCAGTCGAAGAGGCGCTGGAGAAAGTTCTGGCATTGGTGGCCCCGCTGGGGTGCGAAACCGTGGCGCTGCGCGACGCGCGTGACCGAGTGATGGCCGTGCCCGCGCAGGCGCAGCTGACTCAGCCGCCGTTTTCAGCCTCGGCGATGGATGGCTACTGGCTTGCGGCCCCCGATCACCGCCCCGGCGCGCGCTTACGGGTCGAGGGCGAATCCGCCGCCGGGCGCAGCTATCAGGGGCCGCTGTCCCCCGGTCAGGCCGTGCGCATCTTTACCGGTGCTCCCGTGCCCGGCCCTGATGGCGTCGTCGTGCTGCAGGAGCATGTCACGCGCGAGGATGACGCAATCACGCTGGCGCAAGACCTTGAAACCCATGGCAATATCCGCCCCGAAGGGCAGGATTTCAAACGCGGCGACAGCTTTCACCCAAAACGCCCGCTGAGTGCGCGCGATTTGGGGCTGCTGGCCTCGATGAACGTGGCGGAACTCAGCGTCTATCGCCGCCCCGAAGTCGCAGTGATCGCGACAGGCGATGAGCTGGTGATGCCCGGCGAAACGCCCGGCCCCGATCAGATTATCTGCTCCAATAGTTTTATCGTGACCGCGTTGGCCGAGTCCGCTGGCGCGTGCGTGCGTCTCTTGCCGATCGCGCGCGATGATCGCGACTCCTTGCGCGCGGTGTTCGAGCTGGCCAAGGGGGCCGATTTGGTGGTGACCTCTGGCGGTGCCTCGGTTGGCGCGCATGATCTAGTGGGCGAGGTCGCGGGCGAACTGGGGCTGGAGCGCGCCTTCTGGAAGATCGCGATGCGTCCGGGCAAGCCGCTTATGGCAGGTAAGATGGGCAACGCGGCAATGCTGGGCCTGCCGGGAAACCCGGTATCGGCCACCGTCTGCGCCGAGCTGTTCCTGCGCCCGATGCTGGCGAAATTGCAGGGGCTTGACCCTGCCCCGTGCATCGAATCCGCCGAGTTGGCAGTTGATGTTGCCCCCACTGGCGCGCGCACCCATTACATGCGCGCCACGCTGAGCCCCGGCGATCCGCTACCCCGCGTGACGCCCTTCGCGGCTCAGGATTCTTCGGTTCTGGGGGTGCTTGCCACCGCCGATTGCCTGCTGATCCGGCCCAAGGATGATGGCGCGCGTCAGGCCGGCGCACGCGTCGATATCCTGCGCCTCGATTAAGCTTGATGTGGCGAGAGCGTTGACAATAGGCAAGAACGAGTCTAGAACATAACCCGAACGCCTGACGAAAGTCACGACGGAGGGATTTGAATGCTGACGCGTAAACAGTTGGAACTGCTCGAATTTATTCAGAAACGGATGACCCGCGACGGGGTTCCGCCTTCGTTCGACGAGATGAAAGACGCACTGGATTTGCGCTCCAAATCGGGCATTCACCGTTTGATTACGGCGCTTGAGGAACGCGGGTTTATCCGGCGTCTGGCCCATCGTGCGCGTGCGATCGAAATCGTAAAGCTGCCCGAAGTATTGGAAAAGAAATTCGGCGCGCCCTCTGGCTTTAGCCCTAAAGTGATTGCGGGGGATAAGGTTGATCCGCCGCGCAATGCGATGCCGGTTGAGGCGGTGCATGCGCTGGAATTGCCGGTGATGGGCCGCATTGCCGCCGGTGTCCCGATCGAGGCGATCTCGGAAGTCTCCCATCACGTAGCTGTGCCCGGTGCGATGGTGTCGGGGCGTGGCGATCACTACGCGCTTGAGGTTAAGGGCGATTCGATGATCGAGGCCGGGATCAACGATGGCGATATCGTGGTGATCCGCGAGACCGGCACGGCAGAGAACGGCGATATCGTGGTGGCACTGGTTGAGGGGCATGAGGCCACGCTCAAGCGGTTCTATCGCCGCAATGGCATGATCGCGCTCGAGGCCGCCAACCCGGCCTATGAAACGCGCCTGTTGCGCGACGATCAGGTCAAGGTTCAAGGGCGGCTTGTTGGGTTGATCCGCAGCTATTGAATGGCTCTAACATGCGAAATAACGGGGCGTCTTGCGGGGCGCCCTTTTTTGCGTCTGGCACCCCTTGATCGGTGGTGCGTTCGTGGGGGACGACGCGAGATGAGTATTTTTGGCTAGATGAAAACTAGCGGTTCCACAATCGTGGGCCGGGACGGGCTTGTGACCGGAGGTGGCCCTGCCCGTCCAGCACCACGGCGCCGGTGCGTTTTAGGCGCGTCTGATCCCAGAGATCGCAGCCGGCGGGCACAGTTTTTACCCGTGCGTTGGTCACGATCAGCGCATTGTCGTGGCACAGCAAGGCGAGATTGGATTGCGCGCTCTTTCCGCTCAGATGGATCAGTTTGCGCCCTGCAATTTCCGCCACGCGCGCGGAGTTCGGACCATTGAAGCCTTCGCGTTTCGCGCCCTCCTGCGGGCTAGTCATATCGCCATCAGCTTCAAGCCAACGCGCCCCAACAAACTTTGCAGCAGATTTCGACAGTACGCGACCCTGCGGGGTCATCAACCCGACCAACTCCCCCTCGGGCGCGATTAGAATCGCGGGGCGGCGGGCGGAAGCGTTGAGCCAGAAAAACACGCTTAGACCCATCAGCAGGATCGCGACGCTTCGCCCTGCTCCGCGCGCAAGAACCGCGCCAAGTGCTCCCAGCACCAACAGCGGAATCACCCATGGGCCGGGATCCACCACGGGCACCACCGCCCCCTCAATCGTTGCGAAATACTGTGCCACGGCAAGTATCCAACGCGTACCAAGCCCCATCACCCAGAGCGCGGGCATCGATAACCCGACAAGCGCCAAAATCGCCGCGATCACCCCAGCCGGCATCACCACCATCCCCATCGCAGGCACCGCCAAAAGATTGGCGAAAACGCCATATTCCGATACGCGATGGAATTGTGCCGCCACGATGGGCGCGGTCGCCGCCCCCGCGATCACCGAAGTCGCGATCAGCATCGCCAACGGTCGCAAAAGGCGCGGGATACGACGCGCGACCCGCGCCCACGGGCCGAGCGCGACGATCAGCGCAGTGGTGGCTGCAAAAGACATCTGGAAGCCCGGCGCAATCAGGCTTTCGGGTCGCCAGATCAGCAGAAGGGTCGCCGCTAACGCCACCGTGCGCAGGCTGAGGGCGCGTCGGTCGATCAGTACCGCCAGCAGCATTACCGTCACCATGATCCACGCGCGTTGTGTCGACACAGCGGCCCCCGACAGCCAGAGATACCCGGTTGCCGCCAGCAGCGCGACGATCGCGGCGATCTTTTTGGCCGGCCAGACTAGCGCGCGATTGCCCCATAGCGCCAACCCATAGCGCACCAATGCAAAAACGAAGCCCGCAAGCAGCCCCATATGCAGCCCCGAAATCGCGATCAGATGCGCAAGGTTGGAGCGGCGCATATCCTCTCGCGTGGCCTCGCTGAGCCCTGAGCGATCGCCCGTCAGGATCGCCGCCGCCATCGCGCCCGATTGACCCGAAATGCGCGCCTGAATCGCCTGTGACAAGGTCCGTCGGGCGCGATGCGCGCTGAGGCCCAGATCGCGACGGGCGGGCGGGGCAAAGCGCATCACCGGCACGCTGGTATAGCCGATCGCGCCCAACCCGTTAAACCAAGCGGCGCGGCGAAAATCAT
Source organism: Thioclava sp. (assembly GCF_048263065.1). NCBI lineage: Bacteria > Pseudomonadati > Pseudomonadota > Alphaproteobacteria > Rhodobacterales > Paracoccaceae > Thioclava > Thioclava sp. Next base: position 292,459 of record NZ_JBLXEM010000003.1, on the reverse strand, counting down.
AGGCATCCGGCGCGGCGGGCGGCGGCGGGGGCATCAGATGCGCGGTGGTCATCACGAAACTGCCGGGCGGGGGCACATCGCCATCGCCCATATCGCCCAGCGCAATTCGCACGCGTTTGGGCTGGATGCGCGCGTCAATGCGCACCTGATCGAGCGTGATGCGCAGCTTGTCAGAGGCCGCGCGATCAATCCCGATCACCCGCCCCTCGACGGGCCCGTAATAGCGATAGGGTAACACTGGCGCCGCAACGGACTGCGCCCGCCAGCCCGCCAGCACGAACCCCGCGCAGGCCAGCACAAGAATCGCGGCAGGAAAGCGCGCCCATTCCGCACCGCGCAGCCAGACCCATAAAGAAAGCGGCCCGGCTATCCCGACGCAGGCATAAAGCGGCACGCTCGGTTCTGAGGGCGTAGAAAAATACGCCCCGATGCCCAGCGACAAAGCCACGGGCATCCAGAGAAACAGCTTCGCCCTTGCCCGCGTCAGCGCCAGCGCGGGGTTTTCCAATCCGGCGAAAACAGCATGCCACAGCAAGCCCAGAACGCGACGCGCGCGCGGCCCCAGTGGTGCACCCTCACGCGGGCGCGATCCGATCCCTTGCCAAGCCACGCTTGTCTTGCGCCCCGTCCCTGCTTATGCATCCAACCGAGAAAGCCTAAGCGCTTTATGGTTTCCAAAAGATTAACGCGCGCTCAAACCCGCGCGGTAGAAAGGCCCCAGATGTCGCAGCAGCCCGTGACCAAGAAAATCGTCACCCGTTTCGCCCCTTCGCCCACCGGTTACCTGCATATCGGTGGCGCGCGCACGGCCCTGTTTAACTGGCTGTTTGCACGCGGCCATGGCGGGAAATTCTTGCTGCGGATAGAGGACACCGATCACGCGCGCTCGACCCCCGAGGCGACGGCTGCGATCTTGCAAGGGCTTGATTGGCTGGGACTGGATTTCGACGGTGAGGTCGTCAGTCAAGCCGCCGGGGCTGCGCGCCATGCCGAGGTCGCCCATGAGATGCTTGCTTCTGGTCGCGCCTATAAGTGCTTTGCCAGCCAGGAAGAAATCGCTGCGTTTCGCGAAGCCGCGCGCGCCGAGGGCAAATCCACGCTGTTTCAAAGCCCGTGGCGCGACGCTGATCCCGCCACCTACCCCGATGCGCCTTTCGTGATCCGCCTCAAGGCCCCACGCGAGGGCGCGACGGTGATCAAGGATGCAGTGCAAGGCGATGTGACGATCCGCAACGACCAACTGGATGACATGATTTGTTTACGATCCGATGGTACACCCACTTATATGCTCGCGGTTGTCGTGGATGACCACGATATGGGCGTGACCCATGTGATACGCGGCGATGACCACCTGACCAATGCCGCACGCCAGATTCAGGTCTATCAGGCGATGGGTTGGGACGTTCCGGTCTTTGCCCATATTCCGCTGATCCACGGCCCCGATGGCAAGAAACTGTCCAAGCGCCACGGCGCGGTTGGGCTCGAGCAATATCAGGCGATGGGCTATCCGGCCTCGGGGATGCGCAACTACCTGACACGGCTGGGGTGGAGCCATGGCGATGACGAATTTTTTACCGATGCACAGGCGAAGGACTGGTTTGAACTGGACGGTATCGGCAAGTCGCCCGCGCGTCTCGATTTCAAGAAACTCGAGAATATCTGTGGTCAACATATCGCGATCACTGAAGATGCCCAATTGCTAGGCGAAATTGAGGGCTATCTCGCAGCTGCAGAAAAAAATCCCCTCACGGAAACTCAACGTCAATCGTTGCTCTTGGCACTCCCTTTCGTGAAGGTCAGCGCCAAAACTTTAGAGCAGGTTATTGAAAAAGCGCACTTTTCATTGACAAACCGCCCAATCGAAGTTGAGGAAAAAGCCGCTAAGGCGCTTGACGATGTATCCCGTGGTATACTGAAAGAATTGACCTTTGTGCTGCAACGCGCTAATTGGACGCGGGAAGAACTGGAGGCAGCCGTTGGAGAAGTCGCCAGCGCTCATGGGCTTGGACTTGGAAAGGTTGCAGCCCCGATGCGCGCAGCCCTTGCCGGACGCGCCGCCACCCCCAGCGTTTTCGAGATGATGCTTGTTCTTGGCCAAGAGGAAACCTTGGCGAGATTGAGCGACAAGGCGGCCTGAGGCCTGGCCGCCCTTTCCGGGACCGACCCCGGACGTCACCAACCGGCGCGGCCCAGCCGGACGATTGAAAGGGAATATTCATGGCTGAGACCTCCAAGACCGCCACGCTGACGCTTGATGGAAAAACCTATGAGCTGCCGGTGCTGTCGCCCTCTGCCGGCCCCGACGTGGTCGACATTCGCAAGCTGTATGCGCAGGCTGACGTGTTCACCTATGATCCCGGCTTTACCTCCACGGCATCTTGCGAAAGCTCGATTACCTTTATCGACGGTGACAAGGGCGAGCTGCTGTATCGCGGCTACCCGATTGATCAACTGGCCAACGAATCGCACTACCTCGAGGTATGCTACCTACTGCTGAACGGCGAATTGCCGAGCAAAACCGAGCTGGAAGATTTCGAATATCGCATCACGCGCCACACGATGGTGCATGAGCAGATGCACAATTTCTTCCGTGGGTTCCGTCGTGACAGCCACCCGATGGCGACGATGGTGGGCGTGGTTGGCGCGATGTCGGCGTTTTACCATGACAGCCTTGATATCAACGATCCGTGGCAGCGCGAAGTCGCCTCGATGCGCCTGATCGCAAAGCTGCCCACGATTGCCGCGATGGCGTATAAATATTCGATCGGCCAGCCCTTCGTTTATCCGCGCAACGATCTGGGCTATGCCGAGAACTTCCTCAACATGTGTTTCTCGGTGCCTGCCGAGCCTTACAAGGTTGAACCGGCGCTGGCCAAGGCAATGGACCGGATCTTTACGCTGCATGCCGATCACGAGCAGAACGCCTCGACCTCGACCGTGCGTCTGGCCGGCTCGTCGGGGGCCAACCCGTTCGCGTGTATCGCCGCCGGTATCGCCTGTTTGTGGGGCCCGGCACATGGCGGCGCGAACCAAGCCTGTCTGGAAATGCTGCGCGAAATCGGCACCGTGGACAAGATCCCGGAATATATCGCGCGCGCCAAGGATAAGAATGATCCCTTCCGCCTGATGGGCTTTGGTCACCGCGTTTACAAAAACTTCGATCCGCGCGCCAAGGTAATGAAGGAAAGCGCCGATGAGGTGCTGGACCTGCTGGGCGTGCATAACAACGAGACGCTTCAGGTCGCCAAAGAACTGGAACGCATCGCGCTGGAAGATCCCTATTTCGTCGACAAAAAGCTGTATCCGAACGTCGATTTCTATTCCGGCATCATCCTAGAGGCGATGGGATTCCCGACCTCGATGTTCACCCCGATCTTTGCGCTCTCGCGCACCGTGGGCTGGATTTCGCAGTGGAAAGAGATGATCGAGGATCCGACCAACAAAATCGGTCGCCCGCGTCAGCTTTATACCGGCGCGACGATGCGCGATTACGTGGACGTGTCCAAGCGCTAAGCCGGTTGCACAAAGCTTTGCGGGCCGGGGGGAAACCTTCGGCCCGTTTTGCATTTTGACGTCGCGAAGGGGGGCGCTGCCCCCCGGCCTGCGCCCTCCCCCGGGATATTTCGATCAAGAGGAAGAAGGGAGCCGCGCGATTGCGTCGCATCCCTGTGTGCGCTCTTGCAAGGACGCGCGTGCGGTGGCAAAGACTGCCCCCATGAGCACAGATCCGACGCAAGATAAAAAACTCGCCCTTATCACCGGCGCCTCGCGCGGCCTGGGGGCAGCATTGGCCGAGGCGCTGGCTGCGGACGGCTATCACGTCATGGCCGTGGCGCGCACATCCGGCGCGCTTGAAGAGCTTGATGATCGGGTGCAGGCGCTTGGCGGCACCGCCTCGCTTGGGCCGCTCGATGTCAGCGACCCCGATCAAATGGCGCATCTGGCCAATTCGCTGGCCGCGCGCTGGGGTGGGGTCGATCTTTGGGCACATTGCGCGATCCATGCAGCGCCGCTGTCGCCCACAGCGCATATCGACGCCAAGGAGTTGGCGACATCGACCGCCGTCAACCTGACCGCCACGGCGCAGTTGATCGGGCTGATCGAGCCGCTTTTGCTGGCGCGCAAAGGCACGGCGTTGTTTTTCGACGATGACCGCGCGGGGCAAAAATTCTTTGGGATTTACGGCGCGACGAAAGCTGCGCAGATGGCGCTGGTGCGCAGTTGGCAGGCCGAAACCACCAAGCTCGGGCCGCGTGTTGTGATCGCCCAGCCCGCCCCGATGGCCACCGCGCTGCGCGGGCGTTTCTTCCCCGGCGAGGACCGCGAGAAGCTAGCGGATCGCCATACCGAGGCGCGCCGCATTCTGGACGCGCTTTAAGCCCCGCTTTACCCCGCAGCCCACCCGCGTTAAGCAGGGCAGACAGCCAGCATTTTCGGGGGCCACATGCGCATTCTCATTACCAATGACGACGGGATTGAAGCGCCCGGGCTTAAGGTACTTACCGAAATCGCCGCTGAGGTCGCAGGGCCAGATGGCGAGGTCTGGACAGTCGCGCCCGCCTTTGAGCAATCGGGCGTCGGCCATTGCATTTCCTACACCCGCCCGATGATGATTTCCAAGCTCGCAGAGCGCCGCTACGCGACCGAGGGCAGTCCTGCCGATTGCGTGCTGGCCGGGCTGTATGACGTGCTAGAGGGGCAGCGCCCCGATCTGGTATTGTCGGGCGTGAACCGGGGCAATAATTCAGCTGATAACGCGCTTTATTCCGGCACTTTGGGCGGCGCGATGGAGGCGGCTTTGCAAGGTGTGCCTGCGATTGCGCTGTCGCAGTTCTTGGGGCCGCTGGTGTTTGACGCGCCCGACATGTTCGAGGCCGCGCGCGTGCATGGCGCGGCTTTGGTGCGCAGGCTGTGGGCCAATGGTATCTGGGATGATGGTGATTACCGGGTGTTTTACAACGTGAATTTCCCGCCGGTGCTGGCCGCTGACGTCAAGGGCCACAAGGTCGTCGCGCAGGGCTTTCGCAAGGATTGCTATTTTGGCGTCGAACCCCATCACGCGCCCTCGGGGCGGCGGTTCTTGTGGGTCAAGGGTGGCCCGCAGCACACGCCCACCGCGCCGGGCACCGACGCGGAAGCCAATCTGGACGGCTACATATCGGTGACGCCGATGCGCGCCGATCTGACCGCCCATGACGTGCTAAGCGATCTTGAGGCACGTTTGGGATGAGCAAAGAGGCGCAAGAGAACCTGGCAGAGCGTAAGATGCGGTTTCTCTTTGCGCTGCGTTCCAAAGGCGTTACCGATGCGCGCACGCTGAACGCGATGGAGGCCATCGACCGGGGCCGCTTTGTGCGCGGCTTGTTTGCCGAGCGCGCCTATGAGGATATGCCGCTGCCCATCGCATGCGGTCAGACGATCAGCCAGCCCTCGGTGGTGGGGCTGATGACGCAGGCGCTGAAAGTCGGGCCGCGCGATACCGTTCTGGAGATCGGGACCGGCTCGGGCTATCAGGCGGCTGTGCTCAGTCAGCTTGCACGCCGCGTGTACACCGTGGATCGCCATCGCCGTTTGGCGCGCGATTCCGAGGCGCTGTTTGCCGCCATGTCGATCCCCAATATCGTGACGATTGCGGGCGATGGCTCACGCGGGTTACCAGATCAGGCCCCGTTCGATAGAATACTCGTGACCGCCGCCGCCGAAGACCCGCCCGGCCCCCTATTGGCGCAGCTCAAGATCGGCGGTATCATGGTCTTGCCCGTAGGTCAGTCCGACACGGTGCAAAGCCTGATCCGGGTGCAACGCCTTGAGGTCGGGTTTGACTATGAAGAATTGCGCCCGGTGCGCTTTGTTCCTTTGGTTGAGGGCATGGCGAATGATTGACGGGCAGGACGATAGATATGAAAAGGGCCCCCAGAGGCCCGGCAAACAGTGAGGACGAGCGGATGTCATTGAGAAACTCCCGGCTGCGGCTGATCCTTGTGGCAGGGGTTGCCGCAGGCACGCTGGCGGCGTGCGATCAGCAAGGCTTCGACATGGACCTGCGCCGCTTTGGTTCGGGGGGCTTGGATACCACCGACGCCGCGCGTCAGGCCGTGCAAGATCGCCCGCGCCCCGATAGTCGCGGCATCATCACCTATCCTAACTATCAGGTCGTCGTGGCCAATCGCGGAGAGACAGTGACCGCCGTGGCCCAGCGTATCGGCACCGATCCCGGCGCACTGGCACGCTACAACGCGGTGGCCCCCAATGCGGTGCTGAACGCGGGCGAAGTTCTGGCCCTGCCCAGCAAGGTTGGCGGCGGCGCTACTGCGGATGGCACGACAGGCATGGGCACCAACCCCAGCGCGCTAACCGCAGATACGATTGATATCACCTCGCTGGCGTCAAACGCGATCGACAATTCGCAATCGGGCCAAAGCGCGCGCCCCGCCGCCCCGGCAGCAGTAACGGCCACCAGCCCCGAGCCGACCCGCCACAAGGTGGCGCGCGGTGAGACCGCCTATTCGATCGCGCGTTATTACAATGTGCCGGTCAAGGCGCTGGCGCAATGGAACGGGTTACCCAACGATCTGAGCGTGCGCGAGGGTCAGGTTCTGCTGATCCCGGTCGCCTCAAGCCGCCAACCGGCCAAGGTGGAAACCGCAAGCACGACTACTGTTCCCGGCACCGGCTCACCGACCCCGGTTCCGCCTTCGGCGGCCGAGCCCCTGCCCAAAACCGTGCCGCCCAAAGCCTCGGCCCCGGTGGATAAATCCAGCGTGCCCGACATGAGCAATGAACGCACCAGCGCCTCAAGTAGCGCCAAGATGTCGATGCCGGTGTCAGGTGCGATCATTCGCCCGTTCAAGAAGGGCAAAAATGACGGGATCGACATTTCTGCAAGCCCCGGCACTGCTGTCAAAGCCGCGGAGGCAGGCACCGTTCTGTTGATCTCGCAAGACACCGATGATGTGTCGTTCCTTGCGCTCAAACATGCCGATAATCTGGTCACGGTCTATTACAACGTTACCGGCCTGAGCGTGAAGAAAGGTGCCAGCGTCAAGCGCGGTCAGACGATCGCCAAGGTCGCATCGGGCGATCCGGGCTATCTGCATTTCGAGGTGCGCAAGGGAATCGAGTCTATCGACCCGATGCCTTATCTGAACTGACGGAGGGGGCGCTGCCCCCAACTGACAAAGCCAAAACTTTGTCAGCCTCCCCCGGAGTATTTATCGCTAGATGAAAAAGCCGCGTGCGATCAGTGCGCGGCTTTTTTCTTGCCCGTAAGCAGGCGGTAAAGCGGTTGAATGAGGCGAGTTACGACAGGGATCAGCACCAGCCCATAAGCCAGCCCGAAGATGCCATCGAAAAACGCGGTGACGGCCCAGGCGACAAAGCCCTCGGCCTTGCCGACGGCATGGGCGGCGGCCTCGGCCTGATGGTGAATCCAGTCGTAGGGCGTGTGCCAGCCCAGCTCGGCCAGTCCGTGCAGCACGATATTTCCGCCCACCCAGATCATCGCTGCCGTGCCCACCGTCATCAGCACTTTCATCAGCCACGGCATCAGCTTGACGATGCCATGACCAAGCGCGCGGGTGGGCGCGAATTTGCCGTTTTTGCACAGCCATAGCCCCGCATCATCGGCCTTAACGATCAGCGCCACGCTGCCATAAACCACCACCGTCACACCGATCCCGATGATCGCGAGGGCCAGCGCCTCCATCCAGATGTTTTGCGCAGGCGGAAGCGCAGCCAGCCCGATTGTCATGATCTCTGCGGACAGGATGAAATCAGTCTTCACAGCCGCTTTGACACGGGACTCTTCAAGGTGATCGGCGGTTTGCGCCGCGATATGCCCCTCGGCGTCGGGCACATGCGGTTTGAACAGATGATAGACTTTTTCGCCGCCCTCAAAGCACAGGTAAGACCCGCCCAGCATCAACAGCGGCGTGATCGTCCAAGGCGCAAAGGACGACAGCAAAAGCGCCGCTGGCAACAGAAAAATCAGCTTGTTCTTGATCGAACCGAGCGCGATTTTCCCCACGATTGGCAACTCGCGCGCCGGTTCGAACCCGTGAACATATTTCGGCGTTACGGCCGCGTCGTCAATCAGCGCGCCTGCCGCCTTGCCCCCCGCCTGCACCGCTTGGCCTGCCGCATCGTCAATCGAGGTCGCCGCGATCTTGGCAATCCCCGCCACATCGTCAAGCAATGCCAGCAAACCACTCATACTTACAATCCTACTCGTCTCAACTGACTATCGGGGGTCAACCTAGGGTGAGGGGCCAAAGGTGGCAAACGAAAAGGGCGCCCGGAGGCGCCCTGACTGCGAGGGGAATCGCGCTTACAATCCCAGCTTTTGCGCCACCAATTCGTTGACCGCTTTGGGGTTGGCTTTGCCGCCCGAGGCTTTGATAACCTGGCCGACGAACCAGCCCGCCAGTTTCGGGTTGGCGCGGGCTTTTTCGACCTGATCGGGGTTGGCAGCAATCACGGCGTCCACGGCGGCCTCAATCGCGCCGGTGTCGGTCACCTGTTTCATACCGCGCGCCTCGACGATCTGCTCGGGGTCGCCGCCTTCGGTGTAGACGATTTCGAACAGATCCTTGGCGATTTTGCCCGAGATCGCATCGGACTTGATCAGCTTGATGATCGCGCCCAGTTGCTCGGGCGAAACCGGGCTGGCGGTGATCTCGGCGTCGTCCTTTTTCAGACGGCCGAACAGTTCATTGATGACCCAGTTGGCGGCCAGCTTGCCATCACCTGCTTGCGCCACCACGGCCTCAAAATAATTGGCGCTTTCGACATCTGCCGTCAGTACCGAGGCGTCATATTCTGACAGCGCGAATTCCTGAACAAAGCGCGCTTTTTTTCCATCTGGCAGTTCGGGCATCGAAGCTGCGATATCATCGACCCAAGCTTGTTCGATCTCCAACGGCAGCAGATCGGGGCACGGGAAATAGCGGTAATCATGCGCCTCTTCCTTGGAGCGCATCGAGCGCGTCTCGCCCTTATCGGGATCATAGAGGCGGGTTTCCTGCACGACCTTGCCACCGTCTTCGACGATGGCGATTTGGCGGCGGGCTTCATATTCAATGGCTGCCTGAATAAAGCGCATTGAGTTCATATTCTTGATCTCGCAGCGCGTACCGAGATGGACGAAATCTTGCGTTTCCTGATACTTCTCATAGGCACCCGGCTTGCAGATCGAGACGTTCACATCGGCGCGCAGGTTGCCGTTTTGCATGTTGCCATCGCAGGTGCCCAGATAGCGCAGGATCTGGCGCAGCTTGGCGACATAGGCGGCGGCCTCTTCGGGGCCACGAATATCGGGGCGGCTGACGATTTCCATCAGCGCCACACCGGTACGGTTGAGATCGACGAAGGACATGTTCGGGTCCATGTCGTGAATTGATTTACCCGCGTCTTGTTCAAGGTGAATCCGCTCCACGCGAACCTTGCGCGCGACGCCCGGCCCCATATCGACGATGATTTCGCCCTCGCCGACGATGGGATGGTAAAGCTGGGAAATCTGATAGCCCTGCGGCAGATCGGGGTAGAAGTAGTTCTTGCGATCAAAGGCCGAACGCAGATTGATCTCGGCCTTGAGGCCCAGCCCAGTGCGCACTGCTTGCGCCACGCAAAACTCGTTGATCACGGGCAGCATGCCGGGCATCGCGGCATCCACAAAAGCGACGTTGGAATTGGGTTCGGAACCGAAGGTGGTAGAGGCCCCCGAGAACAGTTTCGCATTCGAGGCGACCTGCGCGTGCACCTCAAGCCCGATGACCAATTCCCAATCCGATTGGGCCCCGGCAATGACCTTGGGCTGAGGCGAGGTGAATTCGAGATGATCGAGCATGTCCGCATCCTGTCTGAAAGGCGTGTTTCGCCTTCTAGGACAGGGGCGGCGCGGGGGCAAGAGGGCGCTCTTGCCAAGTGTCTGGACAACGCACCCTCCACTAGATTTAGTCACATGCGGTCCGCTGCAGCGCGGCAACACGAAGTCGTGACCCCGTGTAACCCTTCGCCCTCTTTGCGTGGGCCGAATTTGCGCCATGATATCGCTAACAGGGCGTGCCCCGCCGGGTCACGCGCCCTGCTGCGTTGCGCAGAGCTAGGACTGATCGCGAAATTGCGTCAGGCAGAGGAGGATATGACCCGGTTTCTGGAGGAATTTCATGACCAAACGCACCCCTCTTACGCCGGCTTCGGCATTGATCCGTCTTGCTGGCACTAGCGCGATCGCGCTTGGGCTGTGTGGCATGGCCGCGCAAGCCCAAGACGTCAGCGCATCCGATTTCGGGGCCGATTTCGCAGCGATGGCCAAGCTCAAGGACGTCACCGCCAAGGGCAAGGGCAAGATCGGCGTTTTGCTGCCCGACACGGCCAGCTCGGCGCGCTACACCTCGTTTGACGAGCCCTATCTGAAGAAAGCCTTCGAGATGGCTGGGCTTTCGAGTGATGATCTGATCATCTCGAACGCGCAAGGTTCAGAGGCTGACCAGCTCACCCAAGCGCAGACCGATATTTCGCAAGGCGCGACCGTTTTGCTGCTGGATCCGATCTCGTCGGGCGGCGGCGCTGCGGTTGAACAATACGCCAAGGAACGTGGCGTGGCGGTGATCGACTATGACCGTCTGACCGTTGGCGGCTCGCGCGATTACTATATCAGCTTTGACAACGTCTCGGTGGGCAAGCTGATCGGTCAGGGCATGGAAGAATGTCTGGCCGATTGGAAAGTCGCCGACCCCGATATCCTCGTGATGGCAGGCTCGCCCGACGACAACAACGCCACGCTGTTCAAGCAGGGCTATATGGATGTTCTCAAGCCGAAATTCGACGATGGCACCTATAATAACGCGGGCGAGCCTGCGGGCACTTGGGACCCCTCAGTCGCGCGCACGACGTTTGAGCAGCAATTCACCGCACATGAGAATATCAACGCGGTTGTGACCCCCAATGACGACAACGCAAATGCGGTGATCTCGTATCTCAAGACCCTCAGAGTGCCGCCGAACACCTTCCCGACGACCGGGCAGGATGCGACTGTCACCGGGCTGCAAAACATCCTGACCGGCTATCAATGCGGCACCGTCTACAAGCCAATCTATCTTGAGGCGCAAGCGGCCGCCGCCTTGGCGCTTTATGTGCGTGCGGGCGAAACTCCGCCCGAGGGTTTGATCAACGGTCAAACGATGGACAGTTCGCAAAACAAGGAAGTGCCCTCGATTCTGATGGTGCCGATCTGGGTGACAGCGAAGAACCTTGCTGACACCGTGGTCAAAGACAACTTCGTCGATGTCGCCAAGCTGTGCACCGGTGATGCTGCGGATGCGTGCAAAGCCGCTGGCATCGGGAACTGATAGCCGATGAGCGATTTGGGTAATGGGACCGGGCCCCGCGATGCGATTCTCCGCATCCGGGGCCTGGAAAAGCGTTTCGGCGCGGTGCAGGCCCTCAGCGGCGTCGATTTCGACGTGCGCCCGGGTCAGGTGACCGCGCTGGTGGGTGACAATGGCGCGGGCAAATCCGTGCTGACCAAGACGATTGCCGGCATCCATGAGGCCGATGGCGGCACAATCGAATGGGATGGCAAGACGGTGCGGGTGCGCAATCCGCGTGACTCTGCCGCGTTGGGCATTGAGGTGGTCTATCAAGACCTTGCGCTGTGCGACAACCTTGACGTGGTTCAGAATATGTTTCTGGGCCGCGAAATTATGACAAATGGCATGCTGGACGAGGACGCGATGGAACGCGCCGCCGCCGAAACGCTATCGGGGCTGCGGGTCACGACCCTGCGCTCGATCCGCCAGCCGGTGGCCTCGCTTTCGGGCGGGCAGCGCCAGTCAATTGCGGTGGCGCGCGCCGTGATGTGGAATTCCAAGCTGGTGATTTTGGACGAACCCACCGCCGCGCTGGGTGTCGCGCAGACCGGTCAGGTGCTGCAACTGGTCCGCCGCCTAGCCGATCAGGGGCTGGCGGTGGTGATGATCTCGCATAACCTCAATGATGTGTTCGCGGTGGCCGACAATATTGCGATCCTGCGGCTGGGTGAGATGGTCAGCCAAGGGTCGATGGACGACTATGATACGCAGCGCGTGGTCGAGCTGATGACGACGGGCAAATCCGATCACGTGGTGACTGCCGGACAGGGGCGCGCCGCGCCCTCGATTGCCGCCGAAAACGCCAAAGAGGTCGCCGAGGCGCGCGCCGCATCTGGCGAAAGCGGCCCGGCAGCGGTCGTCACCAGTGGCGAAACCGAAAGCTTTGGCAGCTACATGGGCCGCGTCTGGTCGCGCGTCAAAGCGGGCGAAAGCGGCGTGCTGCCGGTGATCCTTGGCTTTGTGCTGATCTCGGCGATCTTCCAGTTTCAGAACGACAAATTCCTGTCCAATGGCAACCTTGTGAACCTGCTGGTGCAAGGCTCGGTCTTTATGATGATCGGGATGGGGCAGGTTTTCGTGCTGCTTTTGGGCGAGATCGACCTGTCGCTGGGCTTTGTCGCGGGGATCGGGGCGACGGTGGCGACGCTGCTGGTGGCACCGGGGCTGGGCTGGCCGTGGTGGACGGCTGTGATCGTGGCGCTTAGCGTAACGGCGGTGCTGGGCATCGTGCAGGGTTTGCTGATCACGCGCCTGCGCCTGCCCTCGTTCGTGGTGACGCTGGCGGGTCTGCTGGGCTTTAACGGCTTGATGATCCAGCTATTAGGCGCGGGCGGCACGGTGCCGATTGCGTCCGAGATGATCAACAACTTCGCCAATGGCACGCTCAGCCCGCTGATGGGCTGGATCGTGACTGGCGGAGCGGTGCTGGTCTTTGCCGCGCTCACCTATCTCAAGGACGCCAAGCGGCGGGCCAGTGGATTGGTCGCACCGCCACTGGGAATGACGCTGCTAAAAATCGCGCTGGCGGTTGTGGCGGGGGTTGTGCTGGTCACTATTTCCAACATGAATCGCGGGATTGCGCGCTTTCCGCTCTCGGGGATGCCTTGGGTGATCCCGATTGTGTTTACGGTGCTGATCGCGTGGTCGTTCCTGCTCGGCAAGCTGAAGTTCGGCCGCTACGTTCTGGCCATCGGTGGCAACGCCGAGGCCGCGCGGCGTGCGGGCATCAACCTTAGCCTGATCCGCACGGCCGCCTTTACGCTAGCGGCAACCACGGCGGGCATGGGGGGCATTATCTACGCCTCGCGCCTGCGCTCGATCTCGACCAGCTTCGACGGTGGTACGATTGTGCTGTATGTCGTGGCAACGGCGGTGATCGGGGGCACGTCCCTGTTTGGCGGACGCGGTCATCCGTTGCATGCGGTGCTGGGAGGGGTCGTGATTGCGGCCATCGTGAACGGCATGGCGCTGCTGGGACTGCCCGCTGCGGTGCAGCTGATGGCAACCGCACTGGTGCTGCTGGCCTCGATCACGGTTGACGTGGTAGTGCGTCGCCGCGGGGAAACTACGCGCTAAGGCAACCGCGCGTGAAACATTGAAAAGGCCCCGTCCTGTGCGGGGCCTTTTGTACCTCCTGAAAGTTTACTTCTGTCGGCCGCAGAGTAACCAACAGATTCGTCATATGCTCTGATGGAAAAAACCAGGCGGCGTTGTCAGGCGACAGAGCAGTATTGGCGGTGCTGAAAGACGAAGGCGAACTCGTCTCTCGTTGGGTAGTGACCCTGTCTCATATTCGGCGCAAACGCCGCGCCACTCGGCGAGAGCAGCAGCGCAGTTGGCGTCTGAGCTGATGCGGCTTTAGCGGAGGGCAAGGCGCTCGGAAAATTACCCCCGATAGAACAGAAGATGGCATCAACGCCGTATTCACCAGAGTACCTCGGACGCGCGGTGCGGCGGCTCATGGACCACCGCGATGCGTATCAGTGCAAAGCTGTGGCCTTGGTTGTGAGCACAGGCAAACATGGCTGCTCGCTAGACAGTCTTCGCATGTCGGTCCGGCGCAACTTTGCCGCGTGGTTTGAACCCAACCATCACACTGTTGAACCCACGGCGGATTTCTTCGCGCGCCGCTTTGGCGATATGGAGGATCTGGGCGGCAGGCCCTTTATCGGCCCGACGGGGCAGATGTTTGACACCATCGCCGCGCGCGCCGGGTTGAAACGTGAGGCGGCCTATCTCACCAATGCGGTCAAGCATTTCAAATTCACCCCGAGGGGAAAGCAGCGCCTGCATCAGCGCCCCAATGCGTCCGAGATCAAGCATTGTCGCTGGTGGCTTGAGGCCGAGATCGCTCAGGTGAAGCCCAAGCTAATCGTTGCAATGGGGGCGAGTGCGGCGCAAAGCCTGACCGGTAACGGGGCGGCCATTCTGGCACGGCGGGGACAGATCAAAAAAAGCAGATCGGGCCTGCCCGTTCTGATCACGCTGCATCCCTCGCACCTGCTCAGACTTACGGATGCCGCCGCGCAGGACCGTGCGAAGGCGCAGCTTCAAGCCGATCTTGTGCAGGCCGTCGCATTCACCGCCTCCGGTCCAAGCGCGCAAAGTTGAGCGCGACGAGGTGCGGCGCAGACATCGCCGCGCCGCCTGTATTGGAAATGCGGTGTCAGGTGATCTGCAGCGACCCTTGAGACGCCATCAGCAGCGTCACCACATCGGGCGCGGTCACTATCTCGTATTCAGGGGCCATCTGCTCGGCGTTGAACCCGTTATGGATCATGCAGGCCCCGCAAATCCCGATCCGACCGCCGCCTGCCAGATAGGCCTTGAGAAGGTCGTCCACCGGCTCAAACGGCTTGCCGATATCCATGCCTTCGGTCGCGCCGGGCACGCCCAGCTCCACTGCTTCGACCATCAAAAGCACCATCGCGCTATGGCCCGCCTTAACCGCATTGAGCGCCATGGTGAAGGCCACCGTGACCTTGGCGGGGTTGGATTTACCGTCAAAGACGGTGGTGACGAATTCGGCAGTCTGCATAGCGTTCTCCTTTGCGGTCGCGTGATCTCGATGTAGCCTCCAAAGCGCGCAGGGCTAGTCCGCGCGGACAGTCAAAGTGACGCAGCTCACCGCAATTTCCCGCGACGCATCGCGGCAAGCGAGTCAAACCACCTGCCGCTGGGAATTCTCGGCGACCAAACAACCTGCGCGGGATGAACGCTTGAGGGAGACACCACGGCAGACCGGGCCACCATCGCTGGGTGCAAGCCGCCTTACCGCACCAACGCGCGCAGGTCTCAGCGCGTAACGCCGCGTATATGAAAAGCAGTCTTCTCTGGCTGAGGGACGAGCAGGTGGCGCGGCTTCGACCTTATTTTCTGAAGATCCAGCATATTCGCGCGGGTAATGTCCTGCAGCGGCTTGTCAGCTATCACTGCAATGAAATTTGCGATCGCTTTCTTACACGGTTTTTTCCAGCGTCGCAGTTGCCCTTCGCTCTTACCCACGCCGCGACCCCGCTCAAGCGTCTAGAACATCTCGAGTGTGCTCGACACGGTAATCAGGGGCTCGGTCGCGCCGCCTAGGAGCGCCCTGGCATTGACCAGATCGATCTTTTCGCTGCTACCGCGCGCGACCTCAATCCGGTCGAGCAACGCATCCGTCGGCAACTGCGCAACCTTCGGCGCACCAAGAAATCTGCCCCCACGTGCTGATGCAAGCCGTTTGGATGCCTCAAAACGCTTCTGAGCATCCTCCGTGTCCCCAGCAAGCCGCGCCTCCCAAGCCTCGATCTGCTGATGCCAGACACCCCGAGCCTTCTGGCGCGCGACCTCCTCAGAGGCCGAACGCAACGACAAGACGACTTCTTTGCGTGGCTCTACCTCTTTGTAAGCAGGGGGAATATGTCGCCGTAAGTGCCAGACATTGCCCTATTTCGTGATTATATCGCGACTACTCACCTTGCTTCGTATAGCAAAATGTCGTGCAAAATGTGGCGCGAAAACCAAGAAGGATGCTACAGCGAAGACCAATAACTGCACAACCGATTGATATCGGACAAAGAATATCGAGCACATGGAAAATATTGGCGGAAGCGGTGGGATTCGAACCCACGGTACGGTTCCCCGCACGCTAGTTTTCAAGACTAGAGCCTTAAACCACTCGGCCACACTTCCGTTCGCGCTCGCATTAGCCCGCTTCACGCGATTCTGAAAGGGTTTCGCGCCAAATTCCGCCAGCGATGTGCAGCGCTGCTTTTCATGGGGCGGGCAACGCGCTAGGATCACGCGCGACGGCGATGGGTGTGCGGGCGGTTTTCGCGCTGCGCAGGACGGGATCGCTGACGGGAAAATAGCCGCGGGACAACCGCGCGCAGCAAGGGGCACAGGATGAAACGGCAGCAGATGCAGACAAATGGATTGCGCAAGCGCAGCTCGGCGATGGCGCTGATTTTGGGCGCGGGACTGGCGCTTAGCGCCTGTCAGGATGGCGCGAAACCGTTTGATTTTATGAAGAAAAAGCCCGCTGACGAGGGCAGCGCCGAGGCCACGCCCGCCAAAGCGACCAAGCTAGTTGAGCGCGACGTCGAGGCTCCGCAGGTGTTTTCGGTCGATGAAAAGGGGCTTTGGGACGGTCGCCCCTCGCTTGGCGGTGTCTGGGTCGCCTACCCCAAGGTCAAAGACCCCGAGCGCGTGATCATTCGCAACCCCGCCAATGGCAAATTTGTGATCGGCGCGCTGTTCCGGCGTGAAATCGACAATCCGGGGCCGAAACTGCAGGTTAGCTCAGATGCGGCGGATGCGCTTGGCATGCTCGCGGGGGCACCCGCTGAACTGTCGGTCGTGGCCCTGCGCCGTGAGACGGCTCCGGTGGAAGATGAAACCACGCCGTTGGTCGACAAACCCGTGATCGCCAAGCCCGAGACCGTCGAGCAGAAATCCCTTGATGCGGTGACCAGCACGGCGGCGGGCGCAATCGCCAAGGCCGAATCCGGCAAACCAGCCAAACCCGCGATTGGCGCTCCGCCGACACCCGCACCCGCGCCTGCGCCGCCGGTTGCAACACCGCCGAAAGCCTCAAAACCTGCGGTCACAGCGCCCGCTGGCAAGATGTATATCCAGATCGGGATCTTCTCTGTCGAGGCCAACGCCAAGCGCGCCCAAAGCCAGATGGCCAAGGCGGGCGTGATCGCGACGATCAAGAAAGAGCAAAGCCAAAGCAAAACCTTCTGGCGTGTGATCGCAGGGCCTGCGCCCTCGAAAACCGACCTCAACGCGTTGAAGAAAACCATTCATGGGCTGGGCTATCCTGATGCCTACCCCGTCTCGAACTAGGATGACCATGAAACTTACCCGACTGATATTCGCCACGCTTCTGGGGGCGCTGACCGCCCTGCCCGCTTTTGCTTTTGACACCAAGGCGCATGCGGCTTGGGTCTATGATGTGACGACGAAAACGGTGCTGCTGTCCAAGAACGCCGATATCCCGCTGCCCCCGGCGTCGATGTCGAAACTGATGACGATTGATATGCTGTTCGAGGCGCTTGAAGATGGCCGGATCACGATGGACACAACCTTTCCGGTCTCGGCCCATGCGCAGTCGATGGGCGGCTCGACGATGTTTCTCAACACCACCGACCGGCCCAGCGTGCGCGACCTGATTCAGGGGATCATCATCAATTCAGGCAATGATGCCTGCGTGGTCGTGGCCGAGGGGCTTGCGGGTTCCGAGCGCGCTTTTGCCGAACTGATGACCGAACGCGCCCATGAGCTGGGCATGAAGAACTCGATGTTTGCCAATGCCAGCGGCTGGCCCGATCCCGGTCAGCGCATGTCGATGCATGATCTGGGCATCATTGCCGACCGCATCATCACCCATTTCCCGCAATATTATCACTTCTTCGGCGAAACCCATTTCAACTACAAAGACCGCGCCCCTGCCAATGCGCAAAACCGCAATCCGCTGCTGGAAATCAAAGCCGCCGACTGGAAGGCTGACGGGATGAAAACCGGCCATACGCAGGAATCGGGCTATGGGCTGGTCGGCTCTGCCGTGATGGGGGATCGCCGGATTCTGTATGTCCTGTCGGGCATGGACTCCGAGGCCGCGCGTGCTCAGGAAGGCGAAGCAGTTGCCAACTGGGCCTTTCGCCAATTCGTGATGAAAGACGTGGCCAAGGCGGGATCGCGTCTGGCGCAAGCCTCGGTTTGGCTGGGCGCGCAGGACAGCGTCGGGCTGGCCCCGGAAAAAGACCTCTCGCTGCTGATCCCGGCCAATGCGCAAGACAAGGTCAAGGCAGAGGCCGTGTTTGACAGCCCCATTGCCGCGCCGATCACCAAGGGTCAAAAGCTGGGCAAGCTGGTGATCACGGTTCCCGGCCTTGAAGAGCCGCGCGAAGTCGCGCTGGTGGCGGAAAATGACGTCAAACGCGGCGGGTTCATGGTGCGCGTCAAGGCGGCCGTTGCGCGTCTTGGGGGCAAGGCCTTCACCGCCGCGATGGAAAAGGTCAACAGCTAGGGTATGTTCATCAGTTTTGAGGGGATCGACGGGTCGGGCAAGTCGACGCAAGCGCGGACGCTGGCCGAATCCCTTCGCGCGCGTGGGCTGGACGTAGTGCTCACGCGCGAACCCGGCGGCTCTCCGGGTGCCGAGGAAATCCGGCGTCTCGTGCTGGAGGGCGACCCTGATCGCTGGTCGGCGCAGACCGAGATCCTGCTGTTCACCGCCGCGCGCCGCGATCATCTGGAACGCGTGATCGAACCTGCCCTCGCGGCGGGTAAAGTGGTGATTTGTGATCGTTTCGCCGATAGCACGCGGATGTATCAGGGCCTGTCGCGCGGCGATCTGCGCGCGCTGGTGGATCAGCTTCACACGCTTATGATCGCCCGCGAACCTGACCTCACGATCTTGATCGACATCGACCCCGCCGTGGGGCTTGCGCGCGCCAAGGGGCGGCAGGGCAGCGAAGAACGGTTCGAAGATTTCGGCCTTGGATTGCAGCAAAAAATGCGCGCCGGGTTTCTGGATCTCGCGCGCGAATTCGCGCCCCGTTTCGCCGTGATCGACGGCGCGCGCACATCTGAAATAATCGCGCAAGACGTGCTGGAAACCACCCTCGCCAAGCTCTAGAGTGGCGGGCATGAGCACGGCCGACCTTCCCGATCCTACCCTCGCGCCCGGAGCGCGCCACCCGCGCGAAACCCGCGTTCTGGTGGGTCAAACCCGTGCCGAGGAAGATTTCCTTGACGCCTTCAACATGGGGCGGCTGCATCACGGCTGGCTGCTGACCGGCCCGCGCGGGGTCGGCAAGGCCACACTAGCGTGGCGGATCGCGCGGTTTCTGCTGACGCGCCCCGATGACAGCGGACCGGGCCTGTTTGGCGAACCAGACTTGCCCCGCAGCCTTGATCCCGATCCCGACCACCCGGCGCTTGCGCGCATCACGGCTGGCTCGGAACCCGGTATTTTCACGCTCAAACGCGGCCCCAATGAAAAGGAAACCGCGCTGTCGCAAGACATTCGCGTCGATCAGGTGCGCAAGCTGAAATCGTTTTTGCACCTGTCGGCGACCGAGGGCGGGCGGCGCGTGGTGATCGTGGATGCCGCCGATGAGCTGAACGTGCAGGCCGCCAATGCGCTGCTCAAGCTGCTTGAGGAACCACCCCCTCGCGTGACTTTCCTGCTAATCGCGCATCAACCCGCGCGGCTGTTGCCTACGATCCGCTCGCGCTGTCGCGAATTGCGCCTTTCCACGCTGGCACCCGAGCAGATGGAAGCGGCCCTCGCCGCTGCCGAGGATGAGGGCGTGCCGCCCGAGTTGGACCACCACGCGCTTGCAGCGCTATCTGGCGGCTCGGTTGGCGCCGCGATCCGGTTGATCAATCTTGAGGGCATGACGCGCTATGCCAATCTGATCAAGCTGATGGCCACTCTGCCCCAATTGGACCGTCTTGGCGCGATTGCACTGGCAGAAGGCTGCGCGGGCAAAACCAACGAGCCGCGCCTTGATCTGACGCTTGGCTTGGTGGAGTTATTTCTAGCCCGTGTGGCGCGCACAGGTGTCGCAGGCGCTCCCATGCCCGAGGCAGCCCCCGGCGAGGCCGATTTGCTGACCCGCCTATCACCAGATGAACGCGCCGCAATGAAATGGGCGACCCTTCACCAAACCTTGGGCGCGCGGGCGCGTCATGGTCGGGCGGTCAACCTTGACCCTGCCGCTTTGGTGATGGATATCGTTTTAGAGATTACCGCCGCAGCTTCGTAAGCCGCGAAAGGAGCCTTTTTTGACACTCCCCGACGTTACCACGCCCCCCGAGATCACCGACAGCCATTGCCACCTCGATTTCCCTGATTTCGCGGGTGAGTTGGATCAGGTCATCGCGCGCGCCAATGAAGCTGGCGTGACGCGCATGGTCACGATCTGCACGCGGCTGAAAAGCGAGCCCTCGGTGCGCGCCATCGCTGAAACCCATAAGGGCGTTTTCTACGCTGCGGGCACCCACCCAATGAGCGTGGCCGAAGAGCCAATGACATCGGTCGCGGAACTGGTCGCGCTGGCTCAGCATCCCAAATTCGTCGGTCTTGGCGAAACCGGGCTGGATTATCACTACACCGCCGAGAGTGCAGAGGCCCAAAAGGTCTCGTTGCGTATTCATATCGAGGCCGCGCAGGAAACTGGCCTGCCGCTGATCATTCATTCGCGCGACGCGGATGAAGATATGGAAGCGATCCTGACTGAAGGGATGAAGATCGCGCCCTACTCCTGCGTCATGCATTGTTTTTCCAGCGGTCCGCGTCTGGCGCAAGCGGCGATTGATCTGGGGTTCTATTTGTCGATGTCAGGCATCGCGACCTTCCCGCGCAGCCAAGAGGTGCGCGATATTTTCGCTACGGCGCCGCTTGATCGCATCCTTGTGGAAACCGACAGCCCCTATCTAGCACCTCCGCCCCATCGCGGACGGCGCAACGAACCCGCCTATACCGCGCTAACCGCCAAGGTGGGCGCAGATGTGTTCGGGGTGCCGCTCACCGAATTCGCCGCCGCCACGCAGGCCAATTTTGACCGTCTATTCGCCAAAGCCGCCCAACATGGCGAGCGCGGGAGTCTGCCCGCATGAGCCGCCTGCGTTTCACCATTCTGGGCTGCGGATCATCGGGCGGTGTGCCGCGCATCGGCAACCATTGGGGCGAATGCGACCCCGCCAATCCGAAGAACTACCGCCGCCGTTGCTCAATGCTGGTGGAGCGCATCACCCCGCAGGGCCGCACGCAGGTCTTGATCGACACCTCGCCCGATATGCGCGCGCAGCTGCTTGACGCAAAGGTCGGCACGCTGGACGCGGTGGTCTACACCCATTCCCACGCCGATCATGTCCACGGAATTGATGACCTGCGCCAGATCGTGTTCAACATGCGCAAACGCCTGCCCGTCTGGGCCGATAGCGACACGCAAGAGGCGCTACTGAACCGCTTTGCCTATGCGTTCGTGCAGCCCCCAGACAGTAATTACCAACCGATCTGCGACCTGCAGGCGATCCGCCATGAAACCGCGTTCGAGGTGAACGGCGCGGGTGGTGCGATCAGTTTTCAGCCGTTCCGAGTAGAACACGGCAATATCGACGCGCTTGGCTTTCGCATCGGCCCGCTGGCCTATCTGCCCGATGTCTCAGCCATTCCCGACCCGGCTTGGGCGCATCTTGAGGGGTTGGAGTGCTGGGTGCTTGACGCGCTGCGCCGCACGCCCCATCCGACCCACGCTCATTTGGCGCAATCGCTGGAGTGGATCGCGCGCGCGCAGCCCACAAGCGCGGTTCTGACCAATATGCATATCGACCTCGACCATGACGCGGTGGCCGCCGAGACCCCCGATCATATCCGCCCGGCCTTTGACGGGATGGCGCTTGAATTCACAGCCCCCGACAGCCCAAAATGAGTTCGCTGATCGACGTCATCCTGCCGGTTTTTCTGGTGCTCGGCTTTGGCTATGTGGTGGCGTGGCGCGGGATGTTTTCGGACAGTGCCGTCGATGGGCTGATGCGCTTTGCGCAGAATTTCGCGGTGCCGGTCCTGCTGGCGCGCTCGATCGCCAATCTTGACCTTGGCCAAAGCTACAACTGGGGCATGATGAGCGCGTTTTATGCAGGCGCGCTGGTGTCTTTTGCAATCGGGATCGCCGGCGCGCGGATGATGGGGCGCACCGGGCCGGAAAGCGTCGCCATCGGCTTTGCCTGCCTGTTTTCCAACTCGCTGCTGCTGGGCGTGCCGATCACTGAGCGCGCCTATGGCACCGACGCCCTGTCGGGCAATTTCGCAATCATCTCGATCCACGCGCCGCTGCTGTACACCATCGGCATCCTCACAATGGAGGGCGTGCGCAATCACGGCACCGGCGCGGGGCTTGGCCGCGTCGGGATGAACGCGCTACTGGGGGTGGTGCGCACGCCGCTGGTGATCGGAATCATGACGGGTTTCGCGATCAAACTGGGAACCGCGCTGACGGGGTATCCGCTGCCCCATCCGCTGCAAGCGGGCATGGATATGATGGCGCAAGCGGCGCTGCCAGCGGCGCTGTTCGGGCTGGGTGGCGTGCTGTATCGCTACCGCCCCGAGGGCGACAGCCGTGCAATTGCGATGATTGCGGTGCTCTCGCTGGTGGTGCATCCCGGCATTGCCTACGCGCTGGCGCATTTCGCGTTTCACGTCGACACCAGCGCGCTGCGCTCGGCCACGCTGACAGGGGCGATGGCACCGGGCGTAAATGCCTACATATTCGCCAATCTCTACGGGGTTGGGCGACGCGTCGCGGCCTCGGCGGTGCTGATCGCTACCGCGCTGTCGATCTTCACAATCTGGGGCTGGCTGGCGGTTCTGCCTTAGGCGTCGCTAAGTGCGCCGCACCCGGATCACCACATCCACCCGCGTCACCTGCGCCCCTTCGGGGGCCTTGGGCACGCGAGCCAGTTCCAATTCTTCAGCAGGTGCATCGGAAATCCGATTCTCGTCTTCCCAGAAGAAATGCGGGTGATTATCCATGCGCGTGTCGAAATAGCTGCGCGAGCCATCGACCGTGATTTCATGCATTAACCCGGCCCCACAAAACGCGCGCAACGTATTGTAGACCGTGGCCAGCGAGACCTTCTCGCCCGCGTCAACTGCTGCCGCATACAGGCTTTCAGCGGTGACATGACGGTTCTCGCCATCGCCCACCAAAAGCGCCGCCAGTGCCAAGCGTTGCCGCGTCGGACGCAAGTCGGCCTTATTCAGCCACGCCTGAGCGCGCGTCTGCATCAAATTTGGTATCACGGACATCTTAGCACTCCTCCCCTGTATATATGCAGGTTTGCGCATCAAATTTCAATGCAACCGCGTTACTGCGCCATTCCCCTTGCCCTTGCGCCGATTGGCGCGGCAATGATAGACAATTGAAAACGCGGGGCAGAACCATGAGGGGGCAGGTATGACAGGATTTCCGACGAGCTTCGGGAAAGAGGATCTCCTCAAATGTGCGCGGGGCGAGTTGTTCGGTCCCGGCAATGCGCAGCTTCCCGCGCCGCCGATGCTGATGATGGACCGCATCACCGAGATTTCGGGCGATGGCGGCTTACACGGCAAGGGCCATGTCGTTGCCGAATTCGATATCACCCCCGATCTGTGGTTCTTTGAATGCCACTTCCCCGGCAATCCGATTATGCCGGGCTGTCTGGGCCTTGATGGCCTGTGGCAATTGACCGGGTTCAACTTGGGCTGGCGCGGCTGGCAAGGGCGCGGCTATGCGCTGGGTGTCGGTGAGGTCAAGCTGACCGGCATGGTGCGCCCCGAACGCAAAATGCTGACCTATAAGGTCGATTTCACCAAAGCCATTCAAACCCGCCGCCTCACGATGGGGGTTGCTGATGGTATTGTCGAGGCCGATGGAGACGTGATCTATCAGGTCAAAGATATGAAAGTCGCGCTCTCGGAAACCTGAGCGCCAGAGAAAGAATGGAGGGCCGTATGCGCCGTGTCGTCATTACCGGGCTGGGCATCGTCTCGCCCATCGGCAACTCTGCCGAGGAAGTCACCGCCAGCCTCAGGGCTGGAAAATCGGGCATCACCTTCCAGCCCGAATATGCCGAGTTGGGCTTTCGCAGTCAGGTCGCGGGCGTGCCCGAGATTGATCTGGCCGCCAATATCGACAAGCGCCAGCTGCGCTTCATGGGGCCGACGGCCGCCTATGCCTATATCGCGATGGCGCAGGCGATTGCCGATGCCGGGCTGGAACAATCCGACATTTCAAACGAACGCACCGGCCTGATCGCAGGCTCGGGCGGCCCATCCACCTCGAGTTTCTTTGCCGCGCATCAGATTGTCCAAGAAAAGGGCAGCCCTAAGCGGATCGGCCCGTTCGCGGTCACCAAATGTATGTCCTCGACCGTCTCGGCCTGCCTTGCCACGCCGTTCCAGATCAAGGGTGTGAACTACTCAATCACCTCGGCCTGCTCGACGTCCGCGCATTGCATCGGCAATGCCTGCGAGCTGATCCAGATGGGCAAGCAGGACATGGTCTTTGCCGGTGGCGGCGAAGAGGTCGACTGGACACTGTCGTGCCTGTTCGACGCGATGGGCGCGATGTCGTCAAAATATAACGACACGCCCACTACGGCGGCGCGCGCATTCGATGCAACCCGCGACGGGTTCGTGATTGGCGGCGGCGGCGGCATGCTGGTGCTTGAGGAACTGGAACACGCCAAGGCCCGCGGCGCGAAAATCTACGCTGAAATCACCGGTTACGGCGCGACTTCGGACGGCTATGACATGGTTGCCCCCTCGGGTGAGGGTGGCGAACGCGCGATGAAACTGGCGTCGTCGACTTTGGCTGAGGGGCGCAAGATCACCTATATCAACGCCCACGGCACCTCGACCGTGGTCGGCGATGTTGTCGAGGTCGAAGCCGTGCGCCGCGCCCTTGGTGACGACCACGCGCCGATTAGCTCGACCAAGTCGATGACCGGACACGCGCTTGGCGCGGCGGGCGCGAACGAGGCGATCTACTCGCTTCTGATGATGCAGCACGATTTTATCGCGCCCTCGATCAACGTCACCGAACTTGATCCCGGCATCCGTGAAGGCGAAATCGCGACCAAGCTGGTCGAGAATGTGAACCATGATTCGGTGCTGTCCAACAGCTTCGGCTTTGGCGGCACGAACGCCTCGCTTTTGATGAGCAAATACAAAGACTAATTCAGAAAATCTCGGCGAGGGCGGACATGGCAGATCTGATGAAGGGCAAGCGCGGCCTCGTGATGGGCGTCGCCAATGAGCGCTCGATTGCGTGGGGGATTGCCAAGGCGCTGGCCGATGAGGGCGCGGAATTGGCGTTTTCCTATCAGGGCGACGCGTTCGGAAAGCGCGTCGAACCGCTTGCCGCCAGCGTCGGTGCCAGCCTGCTGGTCGATGTCGATGTGACGGATGATGCCTCGATGGATGCGGCCTTTGCGCAGATCAAAGACGAATGGGGCAGCCTCGATTTCGTGGTCCACGCCATCGCGTTCTCTGACAAGAACGAGCTGACAGGCCGCATCATCGACACCTCGCGCGACAACTTTAAGAACTCGCTTACGATTTCCTGCTACAGCTTTATCGACGTGGCCAAACGGGCCAGCGAATTGATGAATGACGGCGGCTCAATGATCACGCTGACCTATATGGGGTCGCAGCGCGTGACGCCGTTCTACAACGTGATGGGCGTGGCCAAGGCAGCGCTGGAATCGGCTGTGCGCTATCTGGCCGCCGATCTGGGGCCGGATGGCATTCGCGTCAACGCAATCTCGCCCGGCCCAATGAAAACGCTGGCGGGCGCGGCAATTGGCGGGGCACGCAAGACCTTCCGCCATACCGAGGCCAACGCACCTTTGCGCCACAACGCCACGCTAGAGGCGATCGGTGGCACCGCCGTTTACCTGTGCTCGGACTATGGCGCTTGCACCAGCGGTGAGATCATCTCGGTCGATAGCGGCTATCACGTCATGGGCATGCCCGCCGCCGATAACCTGTAAGGGTTTCGCCAGCATCCGCCACGCGCTAGGCTGCGCCCAAATCTTTAAGGGAGCGGCGCATGGCACTTGGGTTTTCAATCGGCATAATCGGCTCAGGGATGTTAGGCGGCGCAATCGCGCAGGCGCTTTGGCGGGCCGAACCCCAAGCGCTGTATGTCGCAAACCGCTCGGGCAAGGCCCCCGACATCGCAGACTTCCCCCCCGAAAACACCCTGCGCGATCCGCAAGCCTTAGCCGAGCGCTGCGACGTGGTGATCCTGTGCGTCCCGCCCTCTGGCGCGCGCAATCTGCGCATCAATGCGCGCGACACGCTGGTGATCTCGGTCATGGCGGGGGTGCCGCTGGCCGAACTGTCCCGCCTCTCGGGCAGCCCCCGCGTGATCCGTGCCATGTCGAGCCCCGCCGCCGCCAGCGCACTGGCCTATTCCCCCTGGATCGCAAGCACCGCCGTCACGCCGCAAGACCGCGCCCGCACCCGTACACTGTTTGAAGCCTGCGGAACCACTGACGAACTCCAGAGCGAATCCCATATCGACCTTTTCACCGCGATGACCGGCCCCGTGCCCGGTTTTGTCGCCGCCTGCGCTGCCGCGATGGTGCGCCATGCCGAGGCCGAGGGCGTTCCCCCCGGGATCGCTGATCGCGCGGTGCGTCAGCTTTTCCTTGCAGCAGGTGAGATGATGGCGCACGGCCCCAGCCCGCAAGATCATGTCGATGAGATGATCGACTATGCGGGAACCACCGCCGCTGGTCTGCTCACTCTGCGCGAAAACGGGTTTGACGCGCGCTTGGCCCAAGGCCTTGCGGCCGCTGCGCAGAAATCGCGCGAGATCTACTGACCCTTGCGAAGTGGCCGCCCGGCGCTAGACTGGTCGCGGGGAGGACTGAGCATGTCCATTCAGCTTTGCGTCTTTGACGCTTACGGCACATTGTTCGATGTCGATGCCGCCGCGCGCGATTTGGCGATTGAGGAACCGCGCCTGCAGGAAATCTGGCCGCGACTGGCCGCCGATTGGCGGCGCAAACAGCTAGAATATAGCTGGCTGCGCGAAATCATGGGCGATTACGTCGATTTCTGGCAACTGACCCGCGATGGGCTCGACTGGGCGATGGAGGCGCAGGGGCTAAGCGATCCCGAGCTCGCCAATCGCCTGATGGCGCTCTATCGCGAATTGCCCGCCTACCCGGAAGTTCCCGAGATGCTGGAGGCGCTGCATCATCGCGGCATCGGGCGCGCGATTCTGTCCAACGGGTCGCCCGACATGCTGGAGGCTGCGGTGCATGCCGCCGGGATCGGACCGCTGCTGGATGAGGTGCTGTCGGTTGCCGACCTCAGCCGGTTCAAACCGACCGCCTCGGTCTACAAGATGATCGCAGATCGCATGGGCGTCGCGCCCGAAAAGACCGTTTTTGTCTCGTCCAACGGTTGGGATGCAGCCGGCGCGGCCAAGGCCGGGTTTCGCGTGCTTTGGATCAATCGCGCGGGTGCACCGCCCGAACGGCTGCCCTACAAACCCGCCGCGATCCTGAGCGATCTACGCGCGGTGCCCGATTGGGTCTAGGCCCGCTTATCGGTTCTCATCCATCTTTCGCAGCGCATTGCGCAGCCTTACGGTTTGCCTGTTGAACGCCTCGGCATCGCCGTAGTCGACAAAATCGCCGTAGCGCCCATGTTGACCTTCAAGGCGGCGCGCATGTTTGATCGGGCACCAGAATTGCTCGGTGCGCGCGGCCACCTCGCGCACATAGCTCAGCACCCCGTTGCCATAGCCGCAATAGACGCAGTTCAGCTTTTGCAGCGCGTTCAGATAGGCCAAATGCTGACGGTCAATCGCGATGTGATCGGCGCGTTTCACCTTGGCGATATGATAGATCGGAAAGCAAATCGCCTGATAGATCGTGACGAAAAGATCAAGTAAAACGAATGGGATAATTAGCGAATAGATCACCGGAGCGGTCAGCACCACCATCGGGCGCGTGCGCTTGAGGAAAATCCACAAATTCACCCGCGCGCGCCGCTGCGCCTCACGCGCGCTTTGCTCAAACACCACGCGATTATGATCTAGCCGATAGGCCATCGCATCGCGGCGCGTAGCCCATTCCGCCTCGATTTCCTCTTCGATCTCATTCAGTTTTTCGTGCAATCTATCGAGCTTATCGGGCATAGAACTCTCCTTTGAACGCAGTATGATCTGAGCAGCCGTAGTATTCCAGAGGAGAGCGACATGGAATTTTTCACCGCCGATGACGGGGCAAAAATCGCCTATCTTGATGAGGGCACGGGCGTGCCGGTTTTGGCGCTGGCGGGGTTGACGCGCACGGTGCATGATTTCGACTATATGGCGCCGCATCTGGATGGCATCCGTTTGATCCGAATGGATTATCGCGGACGGGGGCAAAGCGACTGGAGCGGCCAAGCCAGCTACAGCGTGCCGCGCGAAGGGGCCGATGCGATACAACTTCTCAACCATCTGGGACTTGATCGCGCGGCGATCCTTGGCAGCTCACGTGGCGGGCTGATCGCGATGTATCTTGCAGCGACCGCTAAGGACCGCATGATCGGGCTCTGTCTGAATGATGTCGGCCCAGTGCTCGAACAAAACGGGCTGGACAAGATCTTCGACTATATCGGGCGCAATCCGGTTGCCAAAACGCATGCCGAACTGGCGGCAAAACTGCCTGCAGCTATGACCGGCTTTGCGAATGTGCCCGCAAGCCGGTGGCTGGAAGAAAGCCACCATCACTATCTGCAAACCGACGCGGGCCTAATAATCAACTACGATCCAGCGCTGCGCGATGCATTCTTGGCCGCCTTCAAGGATGGCGTCGCCGAAGTTTGGCCGCTGTTTGACGCCTGCGCCGAGCTGCCGATTGCGCTCATTCACGGCGCGAATTCCGATCTGCTTAGCAACGCGACGGCACAGGAAATGCAAACTCGACGCCCCGACATGATCTATACCGCCGTGCCAGATCGCGCACATATCCCCTTTCTCGACGAACCCCAGTCACTGGCGGCGTTACGGGCGTGGATCGCCAAACTTGGCTAATTCCAGCATATGAAAGACGACCGCATCACCCTGATCGCCAGCGCGATCACCCTTGCGACCGGCGTGATCTGGGGGCTGTACTGGTTTCCCGTGCGCGCCTTGGCCGATCGCGGTTTCGCGGGCGCTTGGGGGACTTTGGTCATCACGCTCGGGGCGCTGATCGTGCTGGCACCCAACGCCTATGCACGCCGCCACGATATCGCGCGCAGTCCTAAATTCGCGCTGTTTTCCATCGCATTAGGCGGGGCCGCCTTCGCGCTATATTCAATCGGGTTTCTCTATGGCCGTGTAGCGCTGATCATCCTGCTCTGGTGCCTCACCCCGGTCTGGAGCACGCTGATCGCGCGGTTCCTCATGGGCTGGCCGACCCCGCGCCTGCGGATCGTAGCGATGATCGTCGGCATCGCGGGTCTTGCGCTGATGCTGGGCGCAGGGGGCGGGCTGCCGCTGCCGCGCAACCTCGGCGAATGGATGTCGCTGCTCGGGGGCCTGCTATGGTCGATCGCAACGACGGGCATGCGCGCGAAATCCACCCTGCAACCGGGGCCGTCGGCGTTTGTTTTTGCGCTTGGCGCGGCGCTGGCCTGCGCGGTGCTTGTGCCGGTTCTGCAACCGACCCCAACCACGCAACAGGCGCAAAGCCTGCTTGCCCCGCTCGCCCTCGCACTGGTGTCCGGCGCGCTCTGGTGGGGGCTGTCGCTGGCAGCGTTGATGTGGGCCACTGTGCGCATCGATCCCGCGCGCGTCGGCATCTTGATGATGACCGAGGTCGTCGTGGGGGCCGCCACCGCCGCAGCTTTCGCCCATGAGACGCTGTCCGTTCTCGAAATTACGGGCGGCGCGCTGGTGCTGGCGGCGGGGATGCTGGAACTTTGGCCCGTCAAACCTGCCCGCCCCGACCTCAGCGCATAAAAAAGGCGCCCCGCAAGACGCCCTTTCCGTCCAACGGTCGCGACAGGATCAGTCCTTCGCGCGCTCTACGTAGGTGCTGTCGTCGGTGTTGATCACGATGCGCGTGCCCACGCCGATATGGGGGGGGACCATGACGCGGATACCACCGGTGCACATCGAAGGCTTGTAGCTTGACGAGGCGGTCTGACCCTTGACCACCGGCTCGGTTTCTTCAACCTCGACCGTCACCTTTTGGGGCAGTTCGATTGCAATCGCAGCCCCCTGGAACGTCTTGAGATAAACCCGAATCCCATCGCGCAGAAACGCCTTGGCATCGCCGATCACGTCTTCTTGGACCGCAATCTGCTCGTAGGTGTTGGGCTCCATAAAGTGATAGCCCTCGCCATCCTCATAGAGGAAATCATACTCGTCATCCTCGACATGGGCGCGCTCGACCTGCTCGGTGGTGCGCCAGCGTTCGCTGACCTTGGTGCCATCGGAAATGCGGCGCATATCGACCTGCGTCACCGGCGTGCCCTTGCCGGGATGGATGTTTTGGGCCGACAACACGACATATAGCTTGTCGTCTCTTTCAAGCACATTGCCCTTGCGGACCGAAGACGCGATGACTTTGACCATGGGATATCCCTTGTGAATTCGCAAAAAACAGGCTCTGGCGCCCGGATTGCTGAGCGCCTAAACCATTTGAGCCTAGATTTCCAGCCTGAAAGCCACGTCATGCCCCGCCCCTTCTGGCATCCTGACCGCCATGCCGACCGCCGTCCCGCGCTTCTGGCACGCGCGCGCATCCAGTCCGCGATACGGGGCTGGCTAGCCGATGAGAGTTTTCTCGAAGTCGATCCGAGCGCGCTGCAAATCAGCCCCGGCAACGAGGCGCATCTGCACGCCTTCGCCACCCAAGCCATCGGCAATGACGGGCAGCCCCGCACGATGTATCTGCATACCTCGCCCGAATTCGCGATGAAAAAGCTGCTCGCGGCGGGCGAACCCCGGATCGCGACCTTCGCCCATGTCTGGCGCAACCGCGAGCGCGGGGCGCGCCACAGCCCGGAATTTACCATGCTGGAATGGTATCGCGCGGGCGAGGATTACACCGTTCTGATGCGCGATTGTGCCGCGATGCTGCAACTGGCCGCGCAGGCGGCAGGGGCCACGTTGTTTCGCCATAACGGCGTGGACTGCGACCCGTTCGCGCCGCCCGAGCGGCTCTCGGTGGCCGAGGCTTTCGCACATTATGCCGGGATCGATCTGCTGGCGACCTGCGATGGTGCTGCAACCGATGTCGCGGCCCTGCGCGCGCAATGTGGCGATACTGGTTTCAGCGTAGCGCGCGATGACAGCTGGTCAGATATGGTGTCAAAGCTGCTGGTCGCCAAGGTCGAGCCGCATCTGGGCCATGGCCGCGCGACGATCCTTGATCGCTACCCGCTGGCCGAGGCTGCGCTGGCCCGCCCCACCCCGGATGATCCACGCCTCGCCGAGCGGTTTGAGCTATACGCTTGCGGGGTCGAGCTGGCCAACGGCTTTGGCGAGTTGACCGACGCGCGCGAGCAACGCCGCCGGTTCAGCGCCGATATGGACCTCAAAGAGCAGCTTTACGGCGAACGCTATCCGCTGGACGAAGATTTCCTCGCCGCCCTCGCGATCATGCCGCCCGCCTCGGGGATTGCGCTGGGATTTGACCGGCTAGTGATGCTCGCCACCGGCGCGCCCAAAATCGACGATGTGATCTGGGTGCCGGTGGGCTAACGCGCTATTTGCTTTGCGCGGCGTGCTCCTTCAGGACCGCCAACGACACTTCGCGCAGCGCATCGCGATGGGTCGAGGCCAGCATGACCTTGGGCGCGCAGCCCTCCAACGCCGCATCGGCAAACCGCGCCGCGCACAGACACCAGCAATCACCCGGTTTGAGCCCGCCAAACCCGTATTCGGGGCGCGGCGTGCTAAGGTCATTGCCGACATATTTTGACCAGGCCAAAAATTCGGCCGTCATCAACGCGCAGACCGTGTGAGAGCCGGAATCCTCCCAGCAGGTGTTGCAACTGCCATCGCGGAAAAACCCGGTCATCGGGCGCTTTGAGCAAGGCTGCAACGCCTCGCCCAGCACATTCACCGCCTCATACATCTGCATCGCGTTCGGCCCCTTTTTACAAAGCTTCCGCGATGCGCCGCAGCATGGCAAGGTTTTCTGCGTCCACGCCAGCCTCTTTGAAGCCACGATCAGCGGAATTGACCGCTATTACGGCATCATGGGCTGGATTGATGTAGATATATTGGCCGTAAATCCCGTGGGCGAAATAATCGCCGCCATGTAGGGCGGTGTCGGTAGGCACCCACCATTGATAACCATAGCCCGCCCCGCCCGGCGCTTGCAGTGAGGTCGAGGCCGCAACCCAATCGGCGGGCACGATCTGGCGACCTTGCCATTGGCCATCTTGCAAAAACAACTGCCCGAAACGCGCGTAATCGCGGGTGCGCAGGTTCAGCCCACCCAGCACAAACGAGGTGCCCTCGCCGTCCGTCAGCATCACCGGCGAGGCCTCCAGCCCCAGCGGCTTGATGATCAGATCATTCATCGCCACCGCCGGATCGGTCCCCGTAGCCCCCGCGATCACCATGCCCAAAACATGCGTGTCGATTGAGACGTAATGCATCCGCGCGCCGGGATTGGCCGCGCGCATTTTCAGCCCAGCAGCGAATTCATTCATCGACCCGCCCAGCGCCAGCACTCGGCCCATGCGGTTGATGTCGGAATTATAGTCCAGATAATCCTCGTTAAAGGCCACCCCCGAGGACATCGTCAAAACATCGCGAATGCTCGTCCCGTCATAGGCCGAGCCCTTGAGCGCGGGCGCATATTGCGTCACCTGCGCGTCCAGATCCGGGATCGTGCCGTCGTCATGCAAAATGCCGAAGGTGGCAGACAAGAAGGATTTCGCGACCGACCAACTGATGCGTTCATCATCGGGCTTGGTGTCGCGGTAATACTGCTCAAACACTTGCTGGCCGTTGTGCAGCACCACCAGCCCCGTCACCCAGCGCCGATCAATCCAATCCTGCGCACCTTTGGGCAGGGTAATCTGCGCACCCTCGGCCAAAGGCGTGATCGGCCCGGTGCCACGGTCCAACACGCGCGAGCGAAACAGCGCGGGCATATCCGAAAAATTGGCGGTGATCCGGTCGGCATCAAACAGATGATTGACTGCCCAAAGCCGCGCGATTTCCTGACGTTTCCAGATCGCCAACCCCGCTACGACGATCACTACAACCGCCAGTAACCGTAACGTCCACCGCAGAAATTTACGCATCGTCCCCTCCCAAGGATTATTCAGGATCACCAAACACGCGCCGTCCCGCTCTCACAAGCAAGACGGCGCGTCACCACGGAAATTTCAGGAAACTTAAAACGCAGCGGCACCTTGCAGATCGAAGACAGCCGCCTTCTTAGCGGGCACGCCGCAACCACCGCGCGTTCAGTAAATATAACGGATCTGATCAGACCAATAGCGTTCCATCCGGCGCAGCGTGTGGTTCATTTCCTCCATCGCCTCAAACGAAATCACCCCGCGCGCATCCATCCCTTTGGCGTGCCGTGCGAACAAGGCCTCAACGTTTTCGCGCAACTCGCGGCCCTTGGGCGTCAAGCGCACCCGCACTGAACGGCGGTCAATTTCGCAGCGCTGATGATGCATATGGCCGGTTTCGACCAGCTTTTTGAGGTTATAAGATACGTTAGAGCCTTGGTAATAGCCGCGTGTCTTCAACTCGCCCGCCGTCACCTCATTCTCGCCGACATTGAACAGCAGCAGCGCCTGAACTGGATTGATCTCAAGGATGTTGAGCCTTTCAAACTCGTCCTTGATCACATCCAGCAGCAGCCGGTGCAGCCGTTCCAGCAGCGCAAGACTGTCCAGATAGCCCGCCATCAGCCCCGGCAGTCCCGGCGCGGGCGCCATATCATTTCCCATTTTCTGCACGGTCATCCGATTCTCCGCGAGTTCGCATTTCTAGGCTGCAACACTGGCGGGAAATGGCAAAGATACCGTTAAGCGCCCAAAACGCCCTATTTTAAGGCGTTTGGGGTGCAGCTAGACGGGGAATCGTTCGCGATCAGCTGCGCGTGATGTGACGCGCGCGGGCAAATTCGCCGATCTGCGCCAACAGCGCGCTATACTGCGCGGGGCACGGCTGCGCGCCCGACACCCACGGATATAGATCCTGATCGTTTTCCTCGAGCAAAGCGTCGTAGATATCCAAAGTGGGCGCATCAAGGCTGGCAAGCCGCTCATCGGAAAACGGCCCCAAAATCATATCCATTTCCTTGGTGCCGCGCCGCCAACTGCGCATCCGCATCCGTTTCAGGCGCGCTTCTGCCGTCTCGCTCATTCGCTTTCTCCTGCCAAAAGCCGCTTTTCCAACCGGCCCAATCGCGCATCCAGCTCTTCCAGGCCCGTGCGCACTTCGCGGATCTCGCGCACAAGGGCACGATCCGCCCCCGGCTCTGCCACCAGATCGGGCGGACCGTCAAGCCCCGCACCCTCACCCGTCAGCAGCCACATCAACGTCACGTTCAGCATCCCCGCCAGCATCTGCAACCGATTAGCGCGCGGCTCGGCCACATCGTCTTCCCATGCCCTTAGCGTTTCCAGACGCACGCCCAGCTTTTCCGCTAGTGCCTCTTGGGTCAGCCCCGCCGTTTCGCGCGCGCCAGCAAGGCGGTCGCCAAAGGTCGCACTTGCCTCGCCATACCAATCCTGCGCCATGATCGACTCCTGCTCTGTCTTGATTGCCTTCGCGCGCAAGCCTAAGACCGTTGACGCAAAGTTACAAACCGGAGGCGACCCGATGGCATTCCTTTCCGACACACTCGCGCGCGTGAAACCCTCGCCCACCGTTGCGATGACGGGCAAGGTGGCCGAGTTGCGTGCACAGGGGCGCGATGTGATCGGTCTGTCCGCGGGCGAGCCTGATTTCGACACGCCCGAAAACATCAAGGCGGCGGCGAAAGCAGCGATTGATGCGGGACGCACGAAATATACCGCCGTTGATGGTATCGCCGAGCTGAAATCCGCGATCTGCGCCAAATTCGACCGTGAAAACGGGCTGAGCTACACGCCGTCGCAAGTCTCGGTCAGCTCGGGCGGCAAACAGGTGCTGTTCAATGCGCTGATGGCGACGCTGAACGCGGGTGACGAGGTGATTATCCCCACGCCCTATTGGGTCAGCTATCCCGACATGGTGCTGATCGGCGGCGGCACGCCCGTGTTTGTGCAAGGCCAAGCCGATCAGGGCTACAAGATCAACGCACAGGCGCTAGAGGCCGCGATCACGCCCCAGACCAAGTGGTTCCTGTTCAACTCGCCCTCCAATCCCTCGGGGGCGGCCTATTCGCCAAGCGAACTCAAGGCGCTGACCGACGTGCTGATGCGCCACCCCGATGTCTGGGTGATGACGGATGACATGTACGAACATCTGACCTTTGACGGGTTCGAATTCACCACCCCCGCGCAGATTGAACCGGGGCTGTATGAGCGCACGCTGACCGTCAATGGCGTCTCCAAGGCCTATGCGATGACGGGCTGGCGGATTGGCTATGCGGCGGGGCCGGAACCGCTGATTGCCGCGATGCGCAAAGTGCAGTCGCAATCGACCTCGAACCCCTGCTCGATCAGCCAATGGGCGGCGGTTGAGGCGCTTAGCGGCCCGCAAGATTACATCGCCACCTCGTGCGCGGCGTTCAAACGCCGCCGTGATCTCGTGGTGGCGCAACTGAACGCCTGCCCCGGTATCACCTGCCCCACGCCCGAGGGGGCGTTTTACGTCTATCCCTCGATCAAAGAGTGTATCGGCAAGACCTCGGCCGGGGGCACCACGATCACCGACGACGCGGCCTTTGCCAACGCCCTGCTGGAAGAAGGAGACGTCGCCGTCGTGTTCGGCGCGGCCTTCGGGCTTTCACCGAACTTCCGCATCAGCTACGCTACCTCGGATGACGCATTGCTTGAGGCTTGCGCGCGCATCAAACGGTTTTGCGAAGGACTGCGATAAGGCCGAAAACGGCCAGCGGGGACATAGGTTTATGGGCGATCTGCCAGAGTATTACTTTCGGGTAAAAGACAACGGCGCTGCGGTGTTTCGCGTCGATACCGAGAACCGTCAGCGCCGCATCGAGTTGGACCAGATCGCGGTTGTTAATGTCAAAAATGGCGAGATCAAACCCCAAGGCGAGCGCGCCCTCACCCCCGAGGACCGCGCCGAGATCGAGGCCTGGATCACCCATCGCCGCGAGGTTCTAGGCGCGCGTGAAGTCGATGACATCCTACGCGCCGTCGATCACCTCAACCTTGTCACCCAATGGGCGCAATCCAAGGCAACCGACGCCCAGCTTGAAGAAATCACCGACACGCTGCTGCTGACCATGCACGATCTGCGCACGATCTTGGTGCGCAAAAAAGCGGATCGGTTGGTGGGGGACACTTGAGGGGGATGCCGCATTTCAGTGACGGACTGCAACCAAAAGACGTGGCAAAAGCCTTTAATAACGCGACCTTCATACACGGTTGGTAAGTTACAAGAACACTCTGCCTAAGCTTAAACCCAAGCAGACCAAATTTCGGAAAAATATCAAATTTCAAGTGAGGTAAACGGACCGTGTTAGTAGATCATCGCGCCAAGCTTGTCTCAGTTTCCGTTCCCAAAACTGGAAGCACATCAATCCACCACTCCCTTAAAAAGGCTCTTGGTGCCAATAATGAAACCAAAAGCAAGCTCGCGCCAGTTTACCACCTGAATGCTGAAGACATACGAAAAATAATGGGTCCACATAAGTTCGATTCATATTTCTCGTTTGGCGTCACGCGCAATCCTTTTGACCGGATGGTTTCGTTGTTTCACGACTTCCACGATCAACGGGGCTTAATCAAAGCGAGCACGTTCGAAGATTTCATTCTCAATCGCTTCGATGAGAAATGGAGCCAGCAAATTCACTTTCTGCCTCAATCGTTTTTTCTTCACTCAGCCAGCGGACAAGTAACGTCAGAAGCTTATCGCTTTGAAGACGGTCTCGAAAATATTTTGGGAAAAATTGTCGACAGGCTTGATCTCAAAAACGTAGAAATCGGACACGCCAGAAAAAGTGCACGCAAAAAATGGCAAGACTATTATTCAAATACGAAAACGGCAGAGGTTGTGCGAACTGTTTACGCGTCTGATTTTGAGGCTTTCAATTACCCCACTGAGGTGCAGTAAGTTTCACAATTCTGCTGCCTCAGAATGCCCCGCCGCATTTAACTCCGCGCCTGCACCCCGTTAGTGATAAAGCCCGAGACTGGATAAACGCTGCCCAGTGCGTTTGGCTGACTCATTACGCGCACTTGGCTCCAGTCGTTTTTGCGCGACACGTCCATCACGATCATATCCAGCGAGACCTGATTGCGCTTCCAGTTGGCGTGATCAATGCGGATCTGGCGCGGCGAGTCGACGGCCGAGACAACCGCGACATGACCCAGCGGAATCTTGCGGCTTGATGAAAACGCCATCACCGCGCCGACTTTGGGCGTGTGGCCGCGCTCATACGTTCCATGTGCCTTTGACCACCACGTCCGCGCATTACCGCGAATTTCAACGCCCGAGGCATTGCGCGCGAACGGCACGCACCAGACCCGCTGACGCTGGGCGCGCATCTTCTTGGCGACCGCGACCGCATAGGCGCGGCGTTCGGGGGACACGCCCGACTGCTCCTGCGCGCTGGCGAAATTCATCGCCGGATCAGCCGATAGTTTCGTACCATCCGAACAGGCGGCAACAGTTGCCAAAACGGCAATCAAGAGGGGCAGACGAAACGTCAGTTTCGAGGTGGTGTTGATGTTGGGCATTTGGTCACTGTCTCGCGGGCTACGGGCTTTATGGCTTCAGAGCCGATTGTTTCCAAAACCCATAGCGAGAAAGCCACGTTTCGCGAAAGCCTATCTGTCGCCGCCCACCGCAAGCGGCGGAAATTCGCCGATTTTAGCCGCCCCAACCGCCTCAGCACGCGCCCAAGGCTTGCCTCAGACCGAGACCACCTCGCGCAACACCTCACGCGTCAGGGTCTCTTTCGTGCCTTCCATCGCCACCGCGCCGCGTTTGAGCACATAAAACCGATCCCCCAGATCATGGGCAAAGTCGAAATACTGCTCGACCAGAACAATCGCGATATCGCCCTTGTCGCGCAGATAGGAAATCACCCGCCCGATCTGGTGGATGATGTTGGGCTGGATGCCTTCGGTCGGCTCATCCAGCAACAAAAGCTTGGGCTTCATCAGCATCGCGCGCGCAATCGCAAGCTGCTGCTGCTGCCCGCCCGACAGATCGCCGCCACGGCGATTCAGGAACTCCTTCAGGATCGGAAACAGCTCGTAAATCTCGTCGGGAATGAAATGTTCCGATTTCGGCAAACAGGCAAATGCCGTTTCCATATTCTCGCGCACACTCAGCAGCGGGAATATCATCCGCCCCTGAGGCACATAACCCAGTCCCGCGCGCGCCATGCCTTGCGGCGGCACATGCCCCATCTCGGCCCCGTCCAAGACCACATCCCCGCCCGAGCGGATATGCGTCCCCGAGATCGCCTTGAGCAGCGAGGTCTTGCCCACCCCGTTCGTGCCCATGATGCAGGTCACCTCGCCCGCGCGGGCCTGCATGTCGATGCCATACAGGATCTGACTGCCGCCATAGTGCAGCGTCAGCCCTTGCGTACGTAACATCGCGGTTTTCACGTCAGCGTCCAAGATACACCTCGATCACCTTTTTATCCGCCGTCACATGATCTAGCGATCCTTCGGCCAGAACCGCCCCCTCATGCAGCACCGTGACCCGACAATTCAGACGGCGCACGAACTCCATGTCATGCTCGACCACGACCACCGCGCGCGTGCGGGCCAGATCGACCAGCAACGCGGTTGTCGCCTCACGCTCGGCCAAAGTCATGCCGGCGGCGGGTTCATCGACCAGCAACAGCTTGGGTTCCTGTGCCAACAGCATCCCGATCTCTAGCCATTGTTTCTGCCCGTGGCTCAACTCACCCGCCTTACGCGGCAGTTGATCTGCTAAGCCCACTTGCGCGGCAACCTCGGCCACGCGGGCATCGTCCTTGGTCCCGGCCCGCCAGAACAGCACCTTCCACGGGCTGCGCGCGGCTTTGAGCGCCATCATCAGATTGTCGGTGACCGATTGATCCTCAAACACCGTGGGGCGCTGAAACTTGCGCCCGACCCCGGCGCGCGCGATCTGCGCCTCGTTGCGCCGCAGCAGATTAGTGGACATCGGCCCCCATAAAACCGTGCCCTCATCGGGGCGGGTCTTGCCGGTGACGATATCCATAAAGGTCGTCTTGCCCGCGCCATTGGGGCCGATCACCGCGCGCAGCTCGGCTGGGCCGATGTTGAAACTAAGATTGTTGATCGCCTTGAACCCGTCAAAGCTGACCGAGATGCCCGAGACCTCCAATAGCGTGCCAGAGCCTGCGCCGATACTCATTCCCGCGCCTCCTCTTCTTGCAAGCTGCCTGCATCGGGGCCAAGCGGCGTGCCGCCCCGTTTGGGCGGGCGCAGCCCCGCGATCAGATCGACCAAGCCCG
Source organism: Thioclava sp. (assembly GCF_048263065.1). NCBI lineage: Bacteria > Pseudomonadati > Pseudomonadota > Alphaproteobacteria > Rhodobacterales > Paracoccaceae > Thioclava > Thioclava sp. The sequence continues at coordinate 252,983 of NZ_JBLXEM010000003.1, read as the reverse complement.
ACAGCCCCTTGGGCGCAAGCAACGTGACCAACACGAAAGCCAGCCCCAGCAACACCTGCCACCAATCGACCCATTTGATCGTGTAAAACCCAAGCGGCACGTCAGGCACCCGCCCTCCGGTAAACCAGCTTGAAACGATAGAGACGAAAAACGCCCCCATCACCGCGCCATATAGCCGCCCACGCCCGCCAATCGCGACCCAGACCGCCAGATAGATCGAGGCAATCGGCGCCATCTCTCCGGGGTTGATGATACCCGCCTGCGGATAATACAGCGCCCCCGCAATCGCCGCGATCACCGCCGTTAAGGTAAAGACGAACAGCTTGAACCCCTCAACCGGATAGCCCAGAAAGCGCACCCGCGCCTCGTCATCGCGAATACCGCGCATCACCGAGCCGAACTTGCCCGACACAATCGCTGATGCGAGGATATACCCCAAAGCCAGCGCCAGCGCCGAAGCCCACAGAAACCAGACCGAGGAATGATCCTGATCCGCGCTGAGGCCAGGAATGTTTTGCAGCCCCGACAAGCCATTGTTGCCGCGCAGCCCGCTTTCGTTTTGAAACAGATACAGCGCCAGCGCCAGCGTCATCGCCTGCGTCAGGATCGACAGATACACCCCCGTCACGCGCGAGCGAAACGCCAGCCAGCCAAACACCAGCGCCAGCAGCCCCGGCACCAGAACGACAAACAGCAATTGCATCGGCAAGCTGCCCGCAAAGCTCCAAATTGCAGGCAGTTTCGAGCTACCCACGACGCCGAAAATCTGGCTACCAATCGCGTCTTGCAGCTCTTGCGGGGTCATCGGGAAATCGCTGGCCGATTTCAGCACGATATCGCGCGTGCGCTCATACATCAGCCACATGCCGATCATGTAGCCGCCAAGGCCGAAAAACGCGAAATGGCCAAGGCTCAGAATGCCCGTGTAGCCCCAGACCAGATCCATCGCGATGGCGATCAGGCACAGGCACAGCGTCTTGCCCAAGGTCTTGACCATCGAGGTCGAAATCAGCCCCGGCCCATAGGCATGGCTCAGCAAGGTGATTGTCAGCGTGAACACCGCAAGGATCAGCAGGAACCAGATCACCGAGGGGTTCTTGACCAGAAATCCGGGTCTCATGCGCCTGCCTCCGATGTCGCAGCGGGGGTTTCGCACCCCCGCCCCCCCGCGGGATATTTGAGCCAAGGGGAAAGGGAAAACGGGTGTGCCATGCTCAATCCCCCGCCGCCCGGCCCTTGAGCGCGACGATGCCGCGCGGGCGGAATTGGATGAAGATGATGATGAACAGGATCATGTAGGTTTGTGCGGCCAAAGTGTTGGAAGGGTTCAGGAACTCGATCCCCTTTTGCAGTCCGCCAATCAGCGTCGCACCCGCCAGCGTGCCAAAAATTGAGCCGACCCCGCCCACAACCACGGTCATGAAGCTTTGGACAATGTAGTCTTGTCCCATCTCCGAGGTGACCTTGGCGAATAACCCGATAGCGACGCCTGCGATCCCGGCGATCCCCGAACCAAAGCCAAAGGCCAGCATATTGATGCGATCCGGGTTGATCCCCATTGACGCCGCCATCGAAGGATTTTGCGTCACCGCGCGCACCTCAAGGCCCAGCCGCGTACGTTTCATCACCCACAGGTAAAGGGCGAGAAAAACAACGGCGAGCACGAAGATCGCAATGCGAATATAGCTGATCGAGACGATGTCGTTGATCTGCAGCGCCCCGTCCAGCCAAGGCGGCGAGGTCAGTGGGCGCGCCTGCGTGCCAAAGATATTCTTGAACAGCTGTTGCAGCGCAATCGAGATCCCAAAGGTCGCCAAAAGCGTTTCCAATGGCCGCTTGTAAAGCCAGCGGATCACCAGCCGCTCCATCGCTACCCCCGCGCCAAAGGTAATCGCGAAGGCCAGCGGCAGCGCGATCAGGATCGAGGCGGTGTAATCGGGCACGAATTGCTGCACCACATAGCCGGTATACGCGCCCATCGTGATGAATTCGCCATGCGCCATGTTGATAACGCCCATGATGCCAAAAGTGATCGCGAGCCCAATCGCCGCAAGGAAATAGATCGAAGCTAGCGACAGCCCGTCGAGCCCCAAATCCACGCTTTGCATCATCGCGACTTGGCGGCTGACGCGGGCCAGTCCGGCCTCGGCGGCCTGTGTGACCAGCGCGTCAGGCTCGGCGTAGATGTCGGCGTAACTATGGGCGTCGATCTGGGCCTGCGCCTCGGCCGCGCTCAGGTGCGGCGCAACCGTGCCCGCCTTGGCCAGCGCACTATAGGCCAGCTCGCGTTTGGCGGGATCGGACATCTCCGCCAACGGCAAACCGCCAACTTTACCATCTACCACATTGGCCGCCAGCGCCTGTTTCATCGCGCCCTCGCTGATGCGTTTAGGGGCCATCTGCGCCGCGACCAGCAGCGCATAGGCCTTGGTCTCACTCAGGTCGCGACCGGGGCGCAACGTTTTGGCGATATTGCCTCCCGGCTCGCCGGCAAATGCCTTGCGGGTCCTTGCAACCAACGGGTTTAGCGTCGCGCGCAAATCCAGCCCGGTGTCAGACCCAAAGCTGTCTATCGCAGCGACACGTTCACCCGCGTCCTTGCCAAAGCGGATCGTCAGCAACCGCTCAAGCCGTTGTTTTTCAGCTTTGATCTGGCCGTCCGGCTCATCCGCGATTGAGGCGCGCAACGGCGCCAGATGGCTGGCCTCGCCGTCGCGCTCAATCGCCGTCAGCGCCTCACGCCGCTTGGCCGGGTCAGGATCGGACAGCAGGAACCGCACAAGCGCTGCGCCAATCACCGCACGCACGCCGGAATTGGGTTTGACCTCGGAAATCTCGCTGCGCGGCGCACGGCCTGCCGATGCGCCCGTCACCGGATCGCTCAGCGCATAGTCCTGCCCCTGCTTTTCGATCAGGAACAATGCGTCATCCGACTTGCGCAGCCCAACGCGCCGATCTGCCCAAGCCTGCAAAAAGCGCGAGGCACCGGGGCCGGAGGCGGCGATTTCGTCGATCACCGGGCCGATCGTGCGCCGCGAAGGTTTGGCGATTTGCGTGACATGAGCACTTAGCACAGCGCCCAATCCCGAGGGCGAAGCCGCCGTTTCAGACGCCTCCAAGACTGGCTGATCGGGGCTGTCTTGCGCAACGCCGGGCAGCGCCAGCATTAAGAAGAGTCCCAGCGTCATTAATACCTTGCGCATCCCGCCCCCTTGAAAATCGGCGGGGAGAGAAGCCCCCCGCCTCAGGTCGATCAGTAGTTCGACTTCTTTTGCACGCAGGTCTTGGTTTCGGTGTTGTACATGCCGCAATCGAGCCCCGGCCAATCCGATTTCAGCACCGCCGATTCCGGCAGGAAATCGGTCCAGGCATCGCCCGGCACCGGGTCGGTCTGGCTGATGATGTCAAACTGGCCATCGGCCTGAATTTCGCCAATCAGCACCGGCTTCGTCAGATGGTGGTTTGGCAGCATTGTGGCTGTGGTGCCCGTCAGGTTGGGGAATTCCTGCCCCGGCATCGCGGCGATCACCTTGTCAATATCGGTGGAGGCAACCTGCGTCACCGCCTGCACCCACATGTTAAAGCCGATATAAGTGGCCTCCATCGGGTCATTGGTCACGCGGGCATCGTCGCCCGTGTAGGCGTGCCATTGCTTGATAAACGCGGCGTTTTCAGGGGTGTCGGAACTCTCGAAATAGTTCCAGGCAGCAAGCTGGCCGACGAGGTTCTTCAGATCGGCCTCGCCCAGACCCGACAGCTCTTCTTCGCCCACCGAAAAGGCCACGACCGGAATGTCATCGGCTGTGATGCCGCTTGCCGCGAGTTCCTTGTAAAACCCGATATTGGCATCGCCATTGATCGTCGAGATCACGCCGACCTTCTTGCCATCCGCGCCCAACGCCTTGACGTCAGACACAATTTTCGACCAATCCGATTGCCCGAAAGGCGTGTAGTTGACGAAAATGTCGCTCTCCGCGATGCCCTTGGATTTCAGATAGGCGTCCAGAATGTTGTTCGTGGTGCGCGGGTAGACGTAATCTGTGCCCAGCAGCGCGAATTTCTCAACGCCCAGTTCCTCAAGGAAATAATCGACCGCCGGGATCGCTTGCTGGTTCGGGGCCGCGCCGGTGTAGAACACGTTGCGCGAGCTTTCCTCGCCCTCATATTGCACCGGGTAGAACAGCAAACCGTTCAGTTCTTCAAGAACCGGCAACACCGATTTACGGCTCACCGAGGTCCAGCACCCAAAGATCACATCGACCTTATCGACCGAGATCAGCTCTCGCGCTTTTTCCGCAAACAGCGGCCAATCCGAGGCCGGATCGACCACGACCGCCTCCAGCATCTTGCCGTTGATCCCGCCTTTTTTGTTCTGCTCTTCAATCAGCATTAAAACGGTGTCTTTCAGCGTGGTTTCCGAAATCGCCATCGTCCCCGAAAGCGAGTGCAAAACCCCGACCTTGATCTTTTCACCCTCTGCAAAAGCAATGCTTCCCGTCATCGAAGCCGCGCCCGCAAAGGCGGCTGAAATCATAAGATTGCGCCGTGTCAGCATGTGTTTTCCTTCGTTGTGTCAGCGCGCGAGGCCTGTATTCGGCAAGCTCTTGTCGCGGCGGCTGATCCCCCAATGTTGATTGCAGTGCGCAGATCCATGCTGCGACCGATGGCCCGGTTTCGGCGCCTCAACCATCGAAGCCGCGACCGCTGCATTGCGGCAAAATAAACCGCGCAACCGCCGCATAAATCACGCCAAGAAGGCGAATTTGCTGAAATTTCATACGTGAAAATATAGAAACTGCGCAATTTTTCAGCGCAAAATACTCAGTTACATAAGAATCGCCTTCGGCAGTAAACCGCCTTCGCGGATCAAAAACGCCACCACATCTTCGACCCCCGCCCCTTGGCGCAGCCGCGCCAGCACATAAGGTTTATCGCCCCGCGCGCGCTTCGTGTCACTCTCCAATAGATCCAGATCGACCCCGACATAGGGCGCAAGATCGGTCTTGTTCACCACAAGCAGGTCCGATTTCGTCACCCCCGGCCCGCGTTTGCGCGGAATATCCTGCCCCGCCGCCGTGTCGATCACATAGATCGTCAGATCGGCCAATTCGGGGCTGAACGTGGCGGCCAAATTATCGCCGCCCGATTCAATCAGCACCAGTTCCAGATCGGGAAACGCGCGGTTGAGATCGGCAATCGCGGCGAGGTTGATCGAGGCATCCTCGCGGATCGCCGTGTGCGGACACCCCCCCGTTTCCACACCGCGAATCCGATCCGCAGGCAGCACTTGCGCGCGCATCAACGCCTCGGCATCCTCGCGCGTATAGATGTCATTGGTCACCACCGCCATCGACAGCCGCGGCGCCAGCGCGCGGGCCAGTTGCTCGGTCAGCGTCGTCTTGCCCACGCCCACCGGCCCGCCAATTCCTACGCGTAAAGGTCCGTTGCCCATACTCCCCCCTCAGGTCCTGAACAGACGCACATCCAGCGTCTCATGTTGCATTGCCGCCATCTCGGCGCGAAAGGCGCTGGTCGCGATATCGGTCGTCTTCGCCTGCGCGGCGCGCTGCGCAATCTGGGTAATCTGCCCATGCATCTCGGCAAGCACGCGTTGACCGGAGATTTGTCCTAAAGGGACAAGTCTAACCGCCGCTGACACCAAGTTCGCCGCGAAAGAATGTAGAAAAAGTGCTATTACCTGATCGGGCGCAAGCGGCAAATTGCGCGCCGCATCAGCCACCGACACCGGCAAAGCACGCGGCGACACCGCGACCCCGCGCAGACCCTCTTGCGCACGCGCAAAGGCCGCCCCCTGCTCCACCGTTTCGTGCAACCGCTCTGCCGAGCCCGCAAGCGCTCGCGCCAGATCATCCAGCGCACCCAGATCTTCACCGCGAAAACCGCAGGCCAGCAGCACCGCATCGCTCCAGCCAGCGCCATACGTCAGCACATCCTCCAGCCAATGCGCGAAGCTGCCCGCATCCGTCACATCACCCGCCGCAATCGCCTGCTCGAGCCCGTGGCTATAGGCGAAAGCCCCCGTCGGAAACCCCGGCGAAAGCCATTGCATCAGCGACAAATGCGCGGCGATCTCAGGCATGATCGTGACTGTGGTGATGATGCCCTTGGCCGTGATCGTGATGATGGCTGTGGCCGTGGTCGTGGCCCATCGTGCGGCCCATCCCATAGGCGCCGCCCTCGGGTTGGAAGGGTTCAACACCGGGGCTGACCTGCGCACCAAGCCCCTTGAGCATCCCCTCCAGCACATGATCCGCCCGGATCACCAAGCGGTCCGGGCGGATCTGACAAGGCGTGTGGCGATTGCCGATATGCCAAGCCAGCCGCGCCAGATCGCCCCGGATCACCAGCACCGGTTCCAACGCCGGGCGCACCTCAATGAACCGCCCATCCGCCAGCACAAACGCCTCACCTCCGTGCAGATTCGTGACCTCGGCCAGATCGACCAAAAACCCCACCCCCGAATCCGCCACCAAACGTTTGCGGCGCAAAAATCGTCCTTCGTAATCCAGCGCAACATGATCAGTAGCACCCTGCCATGCACCCTTTTTAGCAATTTTTACGGCCGTCGGAAAATCACTCATCGCGCTATCTCCATTAACATTTTTTCAAGCTTCTACACGCAGGATTGGGGCAAGACCGATGGAGAAACAGAATGTTCGATTACCGCGCCCCTGCCGATGAACTCGCTCTCGTCCGCGCCGAAATTGCTCGGCTCAAACGCCGCGAGGCTGTCTTGCGCGAGGCGTATCTGACCCGCGCCGACATGCCTAAGATTGGCCGTTGGAGCAAGGTCGAGATCCGCACAGAACGGCACGCCGTCTTTGACCCGCGTCTGCTGCCCGCATCCATTCGCAACGACCCCGCCTATCAGCGCGATAAGGTGATGCGCGTTTTGCGCACCGCGCCCACTGAGCGCGCCGCGAAACGCTTGCCCGAAATCGTCGCCCCGGCTCACCCCCAATGGGCTGCGCCTCTCACTCTGGTCTCGTAAGTGCATTGCCCCCTCAGAACAGAAAGTAACGCTGTGCCAGCGGCAAGGTTGTCGCAGGTTCGCAGGTCAGTAACTCGCCATCTGCGCGCACCTCATATGTTTCGGGATGCACATCGATCTGGGGCGTAGCCGCGTTGTGAACCATATCCGCCTTGCCGATCTTGCGGGTGTTTTCCACCGCCAGCGTCGATTTTTGCAAGCCCAGCGCCGCCGCAATACCATTGGTCTGCGCGGCTTGGGACACGAATGTTACGCTTGATGCGTGACGCGCCCCGCCCAAGGCCCCAAACATATTGCGCGTGTAAAACGGTTGCGCCGGGATCGAGCCGTTCGGATCGCCCATCTGGGCCGAAACGATCATGCCACCAATCAGCACCATCTCGGGCTTGGCTGCAAAAAACGCCGGATTCCACAGCACCAGATCGGCGCGTTTACCAACCTCGATAGATCCGATATGCCGACTCATCCCATGGCAGATTGCCGGGTTAATCGTATACTTTGCGATATAGCGTTTGACGCGCGCATTGTCGTTTTCGCCCTGCTCTTCAGGCAACCGCCCGCGCTGCTTGCGCATCTTGTCCGCCGTTTGCCAGCAGCGAATGATTACCTCACCGACCCGCCCCATTGCCTGTGAATCCGAGCTGATAATCGACATCGCGCCCATATCATGCAGGATATCTTCCGCCGCGATCGTCTCTTTGCGAATGCGGCTTTCGGCGAATGCCACATCCTCGGGCACCTTATTATCAAGGTGATGACAGACCATCAGCATATCGAGATGCTCTTCAACCGTGTTGGCCGTGTAGGGCCGCGTCGGGTTGGTCGAGGACGGGATCACATTGGGCGAACTCACCACTTTCAGGATGTCCGGCGCATGCCCGCCCCCCGCACCCTCGGTGTGAAACGCGTGAATCGTGCGCCCCTTGATTGCCGCAAGCGTGTTTTCCACAAAACCGCTCTCGTTCAGCGTATCCGTGTGAATCATCACCTGCACATCCATGTCATCGGCCACGGACAGGCAGCAATCAATCGCGCCCGGAGTTGTGCCCCAATCTTCATGCAGCTTCAGCGCCGCCGCCCCGCCATTCACCATCTCAACCAGCGCCTCGGGACGCGAGGCATTGCCCTTCCCCGACAGCGCAAGATTGACCGGAAGCGCATCAAAACTTTGCAACATCCGCCCGATATGCCACGGCCCCGGCGTGCAGGTCGTCGCCAGCGTGCCATGTGCCGGCCCCGTGCCACCGCCCAGCATCGTCGTGATCCCAGAGGCCAGCGCGTCTTCAATCTGCTGCGGACAGATGAAATGGATATGCGCGTCAAAGCCGCCCGCGGTCAGGATTTTTCCTTCGCCCGCAATGGCTTCGGTGCCCGGACCGATGATGATATCGACGCCCGATTGCGTATCAGGGTTGCCCGCCTTGCCGATCGCCGCAATCATCCCGTCGCGCAAGCCCACGTCGGCCTTATAAATCCCCGTATGATCCACAATCAGCGCATTGGTAATGACCGTATCCACCGCTCCGCCCGCCCGCGAGATCTGGCTTTGCCCCATCCCGTCACGAATGACCTTACCGCCACCGAACTTTACCTCTTCACCGTAAGTCGTGAGATCGCGCTCAACCTCGATGAGCAGATCAGTGTCGGCGAGCCGCACCCGGTCACCCGTGGTAGGGCCAAACATATCGGCATAGGTCGCGCGCGAGATCGTTGCAGCCATTACAGCGCCCCCATTACTTTCTGATTAAAACCATAAACTTGCCGAGCGCCACCAAAGGGAACAAGCCGCACTTCGCGCGACTGACCCGGCTCAAACCGCACCGCCGTGCCTGCCGCGATATCGAGCCGATAGCCACGCGCCGCTGCACGATCAAACTCCAGCGCCGGATTCGTTTCGCCGAAATGATAATGGCTGCCGACTTGCACCGGACGGTCGCCGGTATTCGCCACCATCAGCGTAAGCACCTCGGCCCCGGCATTCAGCGTGATTTCACCATCAGCGGGCAGAATTTCCCCCGGGATCATCGCCTCACCCCCGGTTGCGGCGCAAAACGCGCACCAGTTCCGGCGCAAGATAGGCCGCGGCGGTCAGTGCCAGCACGCCGATCATCGGGCCATCATGGAAAAACCATGTCGTGCCCGCGCTATGACCGGGATGGGCCAGCGCGACGCTGGGCGCGAGGACGGCTAGGGTTACTAATAGCTTCATCAGACAGGCTTTCTTTAGCATAACTTATTTTGAGGGCTTAAGAATAAGCAGGGCTTATCTCAGCGGATGGGGTGGTGGACGGTCACAAGTTTGGTGCCATCGGGAAAGGTTGCCTCGACTTGGATTGAATGGATCATCTCAGGGATTCCCGACATGCATTGCTCGGCCGTGATCACGCCCGCGCCTGCCTCCATCAGGTCGGCGACCGTGCGGCCTTCGCGCGCGCCTTCGACGACGAAATCACTAATGATCGCAATCGCTTCGGGATGGTTAAGCTTTACGCCCCGCTGCAACCGCCCACGCGCGACCATTGCCGCAAGACTGATCAGGAGTTTGTCTTTTTCTCTTGGTGTCAGGTTCATCTATTCCCCTCAGATCTGCCAGACGCGCGGTGCTGCCTGCCCACGACGCAAGCATTCCATCAAACGCAAAATCTGGCGGCGCAGCGGCCAGTTTTCGCGCGCCAGCAGGCGGATGACGCATTTTCCGTCAAAGCCCGAAACTGCGCCCTCAACCCCCGACTCATCTAGGACTGCACGCGCGGCCTCGGCTGCATCTTGTGCATCCTGTGCGCATAAAACCAAGGTCGCCATCGCGCGCGCCTCGCCCAGAATTGCCGAGCGCGTGCCCTGCGCCAGTATGTCGGAATTGAGCAAGAATGGTTCAACAAATATGGGTTTTCCGGCTCTTTCGATCCGCCGCATGTCGAAAAACTGCAAGTCCGATACGCGTTCGCCCATTGCGATCCGCCCCAAAACAACGGCCTCAAGCATCAGGCATCCTGCGTCTGGTGCCAGCTCGATCACTGTTTCGCGCGCGAGCTTGGCGCGATCAAACAGGATCGTTTCTTGCGGCAGCCAATCCAGCCAACACCTGGCACCCACGCGATGGCGCACTTGCACCTCGGCGCGACCGTCATCGGCGCGATATGCACGTTCGGCTGCCTGAGTGGTTGCCACGACGCGCGCGCCATCGCGCAGATCGCAGGCATATTCCAGCGTATCACCCGCGGTTAACCCACCGGATGTATTGAGGAAAACGATTTCCGGTTCCGCCGTGACCCGTGGCAAGATTGCCTTGGCCGATCCGCGTTGTTGCAATGTGCGCAACCGCGATCCGTCAAACGCCACGCGCGCTGCGCCGTACGAGCGCTGCATCACTGGTGGTGCAATATTGGCGGCTTTGACATCTAGCATTGGACCCTCTTGCACGATCCAAACGCTGAGCAGGGATAACGTCCATTCTTGGCGGATTTATCGCAGCGCGGAGGCGCACGACAATGACAGAATTGCTCATTTAGGGCGCGCATCGCCTATTTTTTACGCAGGAAAAATTAACCTAACGGACCCGGACGTCGCTCTTCGCTGAGCAACACATTCGCCTCGACCTGACCGACACCGGGAAGCGTCATAATCCGACGCCGCAACACACGCTCAAAATCTGGTAGATCTCGCGCAGTCACCCGCAAGCGATAGTCAAACAGCCCCAAGACGTGCTGCACCACCTGCACCTCGGGGATGGCGGTCACGGCGCGCTCAAAGTCATCAAGACTCACGCGGCCCTTCGCCGCCAGCTTGATGCCCAAAAACACGGTCACCCCAAATCCGAGCGCCTCTTGATCAAGATCCACGCGCCGACCGGCCAACACGCCCGCCGTCTCAAGGCGCTTGATTCGCCGCCACGTCGCGGGTTGCGACAGCCCCAAATGCCGCCCCAATGCGCCCGCACTTTGCGTGGCATCTTGTGTCAGCGCGCGCAAAATGGCGCGATCCAGATCATCGAGATCAAGGCTCATAGCGCCAACTCCGCGCTGGATTTGATCGTTGAAACCAGCATCAATGCGTCGAGTTCAGCGATATGCGGCAAGGTCAAAATGCGCTTGCGATAAATCTCTTGGTAATGCGCCATGTCGCGCGCGATGATTTGCAAACGCATATCAGTCGAGCCAAGAAAACTTTGGATTTCAATAACCTCTGGAACCTCTCGCGCGGCAATAGTGAATTCATCAAAGGCGCGCGGATCTGTTTTGTCGAGGGTAAAGCGCAGGCTCACCTCAACCTCCCAGCCCAAGGCATGCCAGTTGATCACGGCATGCTCACCACGCAAGACGCCAGCCTCCCGCAACCGCTCAATCCGACGCCAGCAGGTCGCGGCTGTGACACCGGCGCGCTCGGCTAGATCGGCGACCGATAGGCCCGGCTCTGCCATCATCTGACGCAAGATTCGTCGGTCGGCGTCACTGATTTGCATGAATTTCTCATCTGTATAGTTTACTACGAATTGTTTTTGCCAAATGACGGCGATTTTATCAAGTTTCGAAAGTATACTCGACTAAACATGCCTATTGTTGCCTCCAGACATCAAAGGAGGAACGCCATGCGCGTCTATTACGATCGCGATTGCGATGTGAACCTGATCAAAGACAAAAAAGTCGCCATTCTGGGCTATGGCAGCCAGGGCCACGCCCATGCGCTGAACCTGCGCGACAGTGGCGCGAAGAATGTTGTCGTCGCGCTGCGTGATGGCAGCCCCTCGGCGAAAAAGGCCGAGGGCGAAGGCCTTAAGGTTATGGGAATCGCCGAAGCGGCCGCTTGGTGTGACGTGATCATGTTCACCATGCCCGACGAATTGCAGGCTGAGACCTACAAAAAATATGTTCATGACAACCTTAAAGAGGGCTCGGCGATTGCCTTTGCCCACGGTCTGAACGTGCATTTCGGCCTGATCGAGCCCAAGCCGGGCATCGACGTGATCATGATGGCGCCCAAAGGTCCGGGCCACACGGTGCGCGGCGAATATGTCAAAGGCGGCGGCGTGCCCTGCCTTGTGGCAGTGGAAAATGACGCGACCGGCAAGGCGATGGATATCGGTTTGAGCTATTGCTCGGCGATCGGTGGCGGGCGCTCGGGCATCATCGAGACCAACTTCCGTCAGGAATGCGAAACCGACCTGTTTGGTGAGCAGGCCGTGCTATGTGGCGGCTTGGTTGAGCTGATCCGCATGGGCTTTGAGACGCTGGTCGAGGCCGGATATGAGCCCGAAATGGCTTATTTCGAATGCCTTCACGAGGTGAAGCTGATCGTGGATCTGATCTACGAAGGCGGCATCGCGAACATGAACTACTCGATCTCTAACACCGCTGAATATGGTGAATATGTTTCGGGTCCGCGCATCCTGCCCTATGACGAGACGAAGGCCCGGATGAAAGCGGTTCTGTCCGACATCCAAACCGGCAAATTCGTGCGTGATTTCATGCAGGAAAACACCGTTGGCCAGCCCTTCTTCAAGGCGACGCGCCGGATCAATGACGAGCACGAGATCGAGCAAGTCGGTGCCAAGCTGCGCGCCATGATGCCGTGGATCTCCAAAGGCAAAATGGTTGATAAAGATCGCAACTAAGGCGCGACGACATGCATCAGGAGGGGCGCCTTGCGGGGCGCCCTTTTTCTTGTCAGAGTCTAGCGACGAACCTAGCGGAGGCCTTATGGCAAACCTGTCCAAATCCGAGCTGAACGCGATCCATGCCGAACGCACGAAATTTTTTACGCCCCAGTGGTTTGGCGACCTCTTCTCAGGTCGCTTATCGCCCGGTGATACGTTTTGGATTGGCAACTATGGGCCCGCGCTGATCGTTGTGCCGCTTTTGGTGATCGTCGCATTGTTTACGGCCATGGCGATGCCGGGGCATTTGGAGCCGCTGTTCGGGTCGGTCGCACTTGCCGTGGGGCTATATCGGCTTGTCGTTCTGAGCGGATTGGTGCGTAGCGTATTGCGCACGCCGGGGCCAAAAGTCTGGCGCTGGATTGGGGTATTTTGGACCTTGTACGAAGCAGCGTTGCTGATTTGGCTGGGCTCGCGTCTTTTCGGCGGCTGAAGCGTTTACGACGCGCGGTTGCCGCGCCTCCCCTTACGCGGTTTCCGCCTCGACAGCGGCAACGATGCTTTCAACCGCATCGTGCAAAACCGTCTCATCCTCACATTCGGCCATGACGCGGATTAGGGGTTCGGTGCCGGATTTGCGGATCAGCAAACGGCCATGACCAGCCAGTTTCAGCTCTGCTGCGGCTATCACTTTTTCAACATTTGATGCGCCGAGCGGTTCTTGCCCCGCGCGGTATCGCACATTTTTCAACATCTGCGGAACGGTTTCGAATTGATGCACCAGTTCAGAGGCGCGCATCTCGGTTTCCGCCATTGCTGCTAGGAATTGCAGCCCAGCCATTAGCCCGTCGCCGGTGGTCGCGTAATCGGTCATCACAATATGGCCCGATTGCTCGCCGCCCAAATTGAAGCCGCCAGCGCGCATCCGCTCGACCACATAGCGGTCGCCGACTTTGGTACGTTCCAGCCGCAATCCTTGCCCCGACAAGAACCGCTCCAGCCCGAGATTGGACATCACGGTCGCCACCAAAGCGCCGCCGCGCAACTGCCCGCTTTGCGCCCAGCGCGCGGCGAACAGCGCCATGATTTGATCGCCATCCGCGACATGGCCGGTTTCGTCGATGATCATCACCCGATCCGCATCGCCATCCAGAGAAATCCCCAAATCGGCACCGTGCGCCACCACCGCCTCGGCGCAGGTTTGCGTATGGGTCGAGCCACAATTCTCGTTGATATTGCGCCCATCGGGGGAGACGCCGACCGGGATCACTTCGCAACCCAGCTCCCACAACACGGCGGGGGCGGCGCGATAGGCAGCACCATTGGCGCAATCAACGACCACTTTCAGTCCCTGACGCCCACCCTTGGGAAAGGTCGTTTTAGCATATTCGACATAGCGGCCAAGCCCGTCATCAATGCGTTTTGCGCGACCGATGTTTTCAGGCTGGGCAAGGCGGATCTCTTGATCCAGCATCGCTTCGATTTCGGCTTCGGCGGCGTCGGATAGTTTGAAACCATCCGGACCGAAGAATTTGATTCCATTGTCTTTTGCCGGATTGTGGCTGGCAGAAATCATGATCCCAAGATCGGCCCGCATCGAGCGGGTCAGATAGCCCACGGCAGGCGTGGGCACCGGGCCCAGCAGGAGCACATTCATCCCCGTCGAGGTCAGCCCCGCCGTCAGCGCGTTTTCAAACATATAGCCCGACAGGCGCGTATCCTTGCCGATAACAACGCGATGCCCGCGCGAACTATCGGTGCGAAAATACCGCCCCGCCGCCGCGCCAAGCTTCAGCGCCATTTCGGCAGTCATATGGCCCGAATTGGCCTGACCGCGCACCCCGTCGGTGCCAAAAAGCTTTCTGCTCATAGCGCGCCCTCCTCTGGATATCCTCGTGTGATCGCGTCCCAAAGCCGGATGCCTTGGGCAATCTCGGCAACATCATGGACGCGATGGATCTGCACGCCCTGCGCCAAGCCTGCCAAGGTCACAGCAAGCGTGCCGGGCATACGCTGATCGGCCTCTTCTGTCTGGGAAATCGTGCCGATAAATTTCTTGCGCGACGCGCCAAGCAGGAGCGAACAGCCCAGGCCGTGAAACAGGCTTAACCCGCGGATAAGCGCCAGATTGTGCTGCAACGTCTTGCCAAATCCGATGCCCGGATCGGCGATGATATTAGCGCGTTCGATGCCATGTGCCTCGGCCAACGCAATCCTGTCCTCAAGATAGTCATACACGTCGAGCAGCACGTCAGAGTAGCGCGGATCGTCTTGCATATCCTCGGGCGACCCTTGGGCATGCATTAGACAAATCGGCACGCCGGACACCTGCGCCACCTCGACCATCGCGGGGTCGAACGCCATTGCAGAGACATCGTTGAGCATATCCGCGCCCGATTCCAGCGCTTGATCGGCAACTAGCGCCTTGCGCGTATCAATCGAGATCGGCGCGTCAAAATCTATCTGGCGCAAGGCGGCGATCACCGGGGCAGTGCGCGAAATCTCTTCGTCTTCCGAGATTTCCTCGGCACCGGGGCGCGTTGATTCGCCGCCGATATCGAGAATATCCGCCCCTCCGGCCCGCAATTCCAGCGCGCGCGCAATGGCAGCATCCTCAAGGTCAAACTGCCCACCATCTGAAAAACTGTCGGGCGTCACATTCAAGATCCCCATGATCCGGGGCGCGTCCAAAGCCAGCCCTGCAAGGGACGAGCGCGCGCTACACAGGCGGATCATCGCGTCTTCGGGCAGATGCGTGGCGGGAATGATTTCAGGATCGGCGTCGCGCCGGATCATCTCGACCTCGTCAAACCAGCACCAGCCACCGGCCAATGTCAGGGCGCTGTTGGGACGCGCGGTATCGGTGCGCGCAATCGCGCGGTAATAGGTCTTTTCCATGCGATCCATTCACCGCATCGGCGCGCAGAGTTCAAGCGTTTCAGATTGGCTTTGTCGTGATCGGCACGCGACTTCCTGCCGGGGCTGAAATATCTCCGTGAAGTTCAAGGCGCGCGGCGGCCAGATGCTCGGCCAGCCACAGCGTCAGCGCCACGGCATTATGAGCCGGTGCGCTGGGGCCATCGACCGCATCGAGCACGATTTTCGAGGGTGCCCAAACCACCATTTGACCGTGGCGCATCGCCCAGTCGATTTCGGTGCGGGTCGCGACCACGACGCAGCGCGAATCGCGCGCCGCCAGCCGCCATGCGTTTTGTTCAATCGCCAACAGGTCGATGCGGCGCTGGGTCGGCCCCTGCCCGCTTTGCACGACCGCCCCGTCCGGCAAGCCCACGGCCAAAATCACTGGCGCACCCATGGCTTGCAACGCATCGAGACGCATGGCCAGATCGGGGGCATCAATCGCGGCGTTGGAGAGAAACGCAACAACCGGGTGCAGCGCCTCTTCGCCGCCATCGGCGCGCAGGCCCCTGGTTGGGGCCGCTGCACGCGATCGCACGATTTCCACGCCCAAAGCACCGGGGCCCCGATCAAGTTTCTCGATGCGCACGAACACCCGCATCGCTTGCGGGGCCGCCAGCACACGTTCAGCCACACGCGCCGCGAGGGTTTCCAGCAGGTTTACCCGCTCTTCGGCCAACTCAGCCGCGATCGCCTCGGTGATGCGGTCATAGGACAGGATGCGATCGACATCATCTTCCAGCGGCTCGGGCAGTTGACGCACCTCAACAACGACGTTGAATTGCAAACGTTGCGAATGGCCACGCTCTTGCTGGAACGCTCCGATATCTGCCTCAACCACATGATCTCGCAATGAAATTCTATCTCGCGGATCGGTAGGAGCCGAAGCCGCCGCACGCGCCTCGGGATGGGCGAAAGCCAGTGTGATGTCGGAACTCAAGGCCGCCTCCGGGGGTTGCGCAGTCATGGCGAGCATAGAAAAAGGGCGGGACAAAGCCCACCCTCATCCGTCACTTCAGATACGATACGCGACCTCAGTTCGAGGCGGTGCGGATCGGATCGGCATAAAACAGGTGATGTCCAATTGCCGCCGTCTTATCAAAGACACGCGACCAGCGGGGATAGCTGTTGCGGGTGTGGAAATAAGTCGCCCCGTCGGTCAAGCTGCGCGGTGCGCCGTCGATCATCGCACGCGCCACTTTGCCAACGCGCGCGAATGCGCCCGAGTTGTGCACCGCATCGGCGCGACCATCGCAATACCAGCTAAACTGGCAGCCCCGCGAATTGGATTGATGCACGACACCGCAGATCGAGCCAGGGAAGCGCGGATCATCGACCCGGTTCAAGATCACTTCGGCAACAGCTTGCTGGCCTTTGACATTTTCACCGCGCGCTTCAAAATACAGCGCCTTGGAGAGACATTCGAATTGCGCGCCGCCCGTGGCTTTGGGTTGCTGCGCCAGCCAACTGGCCGACAGCACGCCGGGCAAAGCCCCTTTGCGCGCAACAGATTTGGAATGGGCCGGCGCCATCGTCAGCGCGGTCACCCGACGCTTGTCGATTGCGCTCATGGCCGAGCGTTCCTGCCACAGGACAGACATAAGGCCTTGTTCGGCCACTTCGGACGGATCATTGGACTGGCTCACCGTTACTTCGGCACGCAAGCCTCCGGCGAGGGCCAGGAGGACGATCGCGCCCCCCGTCCAGCTTTTCAGCACTGACATGGTTTTCTTCCGATAAGGACAATCGCCACATCCCCCCCAGAGGCGTGACCGCGCCCAGATAACGCCAATGTCAGAAAAAGTCCATAACATGCTGCACCGCAGCACAAACCCTAGTGGATTTGCGGCGGATTCTTGCCAGTTGCTCTGCGGATTTCAGCGCGAGCCTGAGAAGAATCGCATATCTCGGGAACGCGGAAATTACCAACAGGAATTAGTGAAACTGCGCGAGATTTCGCTTATTTACGCGCCCGTCAAAGCCCGGTGCGACCGCGCGGAGCCAAAAGCGCGAAATGGGCCGCGGCCAAGCGCGCCACAGGCACACGGAAGGGCGAACACGACACGTAATCAAAGCCCGCCGCACGACAAAACGCGATTGATTCGGGGTTGCCGCCATGTTCACCGCAAACCGAGATCGTGATGTCAGGCCGCGCCGCACGCGCGCGCGCCGCACCCATCAACAACAACTCGCCCACACCCTCGACATCGAGAATGTGGAACGGGTCCTCGCCATAGACTTGCTGATTGACGTAGGTGGACATGAAACGCCCGGCATCGTCGCGCGACAGCCCGTAGGTCATCTGCGTCAAATCATTGGTTCCAAAAGACAAGAAGGCGGCGTGTTCAGCAATCTCCCCTGCACGCAAGGCCGAGCGCGGGGTTTCGACCATCACGCCCAACTTGTAGCTGAAATCGGCTTTCGTTTCGTTGCGCACGGTGGACGCGACTGCATCCATTCGGGTCTTCACAAGCTCGACCTCACGCGAGGCCGACACCAGCGGAATCATGATTTCGGGCACGATTTCAGCGCCGCGCCGCTTGGCCTCGACCGTCGCCTCAAAAATCGCGCGCACCTGCATATCGTAAATCTCGGGCACGGTGATGCCCAACCGCACGCCCCGCATCCCCAGCATCGGGTTGAACTCGCTCAGCGCCTCACAGCGGCGCATCACATCCGACAGCGGACGATCCAGCGCCTCGGCCAATTCGCGCATCCCCTCGCGGTCATGGGGCAAGAATTCGTGCAAAGGCGGGTCAAACAGACGGATGCAGACCGGCGAGCCTTTCATCAACTCAAACAGGGTCAGGAAATCGGCGCGTTGCATCGGTAGCAGACGTTCAAGCGAGGCGCGGCGATCTTCGGGGCTGTCGGCAAAGATCATCTCGCGCATGACAGTCAGACGATCTTCGTCGAAGAACATATGTTCAGTGCGACACAGACCGATCCCGTCCGCCTCAAACATCAAGGCGGTGCGCGCATCATCGGGCGTATCGGCATTGGCGCGAACGCCGATATCGCGCACCAGATCGGCCCAGTGCAGCAGCGTGCGGAAACCGTCATCAAGCGCGGGCGCAAGCATCTCGGCACTGCCCACAAGCACCTCGCCATTGGTGCCATCGAGCGTGACGATATCGCCCTCGCGGAAAATCCGCCCTTTGGGGCCGCGAAACTGACGCTCGCGGGCGTTCAACTCGATCTCGGAACAGCCCACGATGCAGGGCAGGCCCAGACCGCGCGCGATCACCGCCGCATGAGAGGTCATGCCGCCGCGTTCCGTCAGCACCGCCACAGCGGCGTGCATGCCGCGAATATCCTCGGGCGAGGTTTCGCGGCGCACCAAAATGCATGGCTCGTCGCGCGCGGCCGAGGCCTGAGCAGCAGCGGCCGTGAACACGATCTTGCCCGTCGCCGCACCGGGTGAGGCCGCAATACCGCGCGCCAGCACATCGCGGGGGGCACGCGGATCGACCTGATAGTGCAGCAATTCCGTGATCGCGCGGGGCTCCACGCGCAGCAGCGCATCCTCGCGCGAAATCACCTTATCCTCGGCCAAAGCGACCGCGATGCGCACGGCGGCCCGCGACGAACGCGGCACGCGCACCGCGTCGATCACATGGACTTCACCCGATTCAATGGTGAATTCGATCTGCATCTCTTCGCGCAATTGCACACGGCAGGCGGCGCCATACTCACAAAGCTGGTCAAAAACACGCTGATCGGCCTCTTGCAGCGAGGCACCGCGCGGATCGCGCGTCAGATACAGCGCCTCAATCGCGGATTTGCGCCCCTGACTTTGGCCGCGAAACCGCCCCGTCACTTGGGTCGCGCCCGTCACCGGATCAACGAACTGGATGGTGCCCGAGCCAGACAGCCCCGGCCCGATCCCCAATGCCATTTCCTGCACCAACAGCCCCAGCGTAGCATCGGGCGGCGCGCCTTTGGCTTGACGCAGTAGCCGGGCGGTCGTGCCTTCCCAAGCGCGCGCCATTGAGCGCAGCACCTCGCCCAACTGACGCGCGGGCGATTGCGGGAAACGCTCGTCGGTCTCTTCCTCATAGGCGTCAAGGGCGAGTTCCAGCGCGCCCGGCCCCGGATCTTGCTGAAACATATCAGGATCAAGGCGCGCGACATGGATAGCGTAAAGCTGCACGAAACGCAGATACAGCGCATCCGCCGCCTCAGAGCCGTGGGTGTTGGACAGATGCGCGTGCATATCATCGTTCATGCCGACATTCAGAACCGTGCCCGGCCCACCCCATTCGGGATTTTCCGGGCTGGAGCGCACAGAGACCAGCATTTGCGGGCCGAATTCATTGGCCAACGCGGTGGTGTCAACATTTTGCCCTGCAGCGATTGCTCGCACGGTTTGGGCAGGCAGCGACACGGTTGTTGGCACCGGCAAATCCAGCCGGATCAGCCGTTGCAGGCATTTTGCGCGCCAGCCATGAGTCGCCGTCTCGACCGAGGCCGAGGGCGTCAAGGTGACAAAGTCAGCGATTTCAAGCAGTTTCTGCATTGCAGCATAATTCTCCACACAGGCAGAATAGGGTGATTCCTCGCACTCGCAAGGGCATCGGCACGAGAAACGACGTAGCGTTACCCAAGCGCCCTGCCCCAGAGGTTGGACAGGGGACGCGCGCGGGAGCCTCCGGCGGGAGTATTTTTGGCCAGATGAAAGGGCTTAGCCCTCAATCCGGGTGAGATCGGCCACGCTGAGGCAAATCTGACGGATGCGCGACAGCAGGTTGAGGCGGTTGCGCCGGATCACTTCGCTGTCGGTATTGATCTGCACCGCCTCGAAGAAGGCATCAATGGGGCCGCGCAACGATGCCATCGCGGCCATCGCGGCGGCGAAATCCTCTGCTTCCATTGCCGGTGCGATCTTGGTTTCGGCGGCGTCGAGGTCCGCAAAGAGGGCTTTTTCCTCGGGCGTTTCGGCGAATTTCACGTCTGCGCCAAAGGAGTATTCGACGCCGTCCTTTTCTTCTGCTTGGGTGAGGATGTTATTGGCGCGTTTGAACCCCTGAAGCAGGTTCGCCCCGTCCTCGGTTTTGAGGGTTTCGCTGAGCGCCTGCGCACGTTTCACCACGAGGGTAAGGTCGTCGCTGCCCGGCATCGCGGCGCTTGCCGCCGCAGACTCAACAGGCACGAGCACCGCGTCGATGACATCGTGGCGGATGCCTTGGTCTTTGAGGAAGACTTTGAGGCGGTCGTGGAAGAAGGTGAGGAGGTCTTTACGTGCCTCATCAAGCATGACCCACTGTGAAGCAACTCTTTCAATCGCCGCATCGGTAGCAGATGAAGCGACAAGACCAGACGCACGGATAAGCGACTGGCGCTCATCTTCATCTCCGGTCGCTTTATTGAGTAGTTCACGCGCTACCTGGCGTTGAAATTGATCCTCAGAGAAGTCAATAAAGTCTACGATATTGACGACATTAATGAGGTTGAAACGCAACCCATTCTCCAGCACCAACCGAATAACCCCCAGCGCGGCGCGGCGCAGCGCGAAGGGGTCTTTGCTGCCCGTGGGTTTCTCGTCAATCGCCCAGAAGCCCGTGAGTTTGTCGATCTTTTCGGCAAGCGCCACAGCGACCGAGACAGGTTCGCTTGGCACTGCGTCGGACGGGCCTAAAGGCGCGTAATGATCGCGCACGGCGTCGGCGACGCGATCATCCAAACTAGCACTTTTTGCATAATATCGGCCCATTACCCCCTGCAATTCGGGGAATTCATAAACCATTTCCGACCTTAGATCGGCTTTGGCGACGCGCGCGGCCTCGGCAGCGAGATCGGGGGCTGCACCGACGAGGGGGGCGATTTCGCGCGCCAGTGCCTCGATCCGGCGGACCTGATCACCCACGCTGCCCAGCTTGTTGTGGAAGGTCACGGCATCCAGACCTTCGGCCATGCCTTCCAGCCCGTGGGTCTTGATCATGCGCAGGTCGTTTTCCCAGAAGAACTTGGCGTCCGACAGCCGCGCCGAGAGCACCTTTTGGTTGCCTGCAAGTATAGTCGCGCCATGATCGGCGGTCTCGCGGTTGGCGACCGTCACGAAACCCTCGATCCGACCGGTTTTGGGGTTTCTGACCGAGAAGAATTTCTGATGTTCCTTCATCGAGGTTTGCAGCACCTCGGGGGGCAGGTCGAGGAATTCATCGTCGATCTGGCCCATTAGCGTCACCGGCCATTCGACCAGCCCAGCGACCTCACCCAGAAGACCTTTGTCCTCAACCACTTCCCAGCCCTTGGCGAAGGCCATTTGCTGCGCGTCATGCCAGATCGTGTCGGCGCGCTCGGCCGGGTCGAGCATCACTTTTGCGGCTTTAAGCTGCTTGGCGTAGCTTTCAAACCCGCCGACCGAAAACGCATTGGGGGCCATGAAACGGTGGCCGCGCGTGCTGTCGCTTGCGATGATGCCATCGACATCAAGCGGGACGATGGTCGCGCCGGCCTCGTCGGACAGGATCGCGAGGATCGAGTGCAGCGGGCGCACCCAGCGCAAGCTGCCGGCGCCCCAGCGCATGGATTTCGGCCAGGGGAAGTTGCGGATCGTTTGTTCAAGCACCTCGGCCACGATCTCGGTCGCGGGGCGGCCGGGGCGCTCGATGGTGGCGAAATAGACCTGACCCTTTTTGTCGTCGCGGATTTCCAACTGGTCCTTCGAAAGACCGGTGGCGCGCAAAAATCCGTCGAGCGCCTTTTCGGGGGCGTCGGTGCGCGGGCCTTTGCGCTCTTCGCGCAGGGTGGGCGAGTTGGCCGTCAGCCCCTCGATCGCCAGCACCAGACGGCGCGGCGTGGAAAATGCGCCCGCATGGGCATAGGTCAGACCCGCCTCGACGACGCCATCGGTGATGAGTTTTTGCAGATCGGCGCGCGCACGCGCTTGCATACGGGCCGGGATTTCCTCGGAGAACAGTTCAATCAAAAGATCGGGCATGTTATTTCTCCGCTTCTGAATTCAGTTGATGCCAGACGAAGGCCTGACCATCGGGGTAGATCGCTACGACGCGATCCACGCCGTCGTGAATGTCGTGTTGGGACAAGAAGGCCACGGCGCGCCCGGCCTCAAGATCGGCACCGATGCGCTTGGCGTCATAGCAGTCAAACCATTTCGGGCCGATCAGCGGGGTGGGCGCGTCATAGACCTGAAAGGTTTCGGTGGCGGTGGCCAAAGAGATATCGGTGCGGAAACAGGCCCGGTAGCGCAGCGGAGAGCTGTCGGCATCAATGCCCTGATAGCCTGCCACATCAATCGGGTCGAGCGTGCCGCCAAGTTCGGCCAGCGTAATCGCAGCCGCCGGGGCCGTGGCCGAGACCTGTTCGTAATATCCGTATTCCTGCGCGTAATAGACGCCCGCGCCAAAGGCCAGCGCGATCAACACGATGCCGCCCCCGATATATTTACCATTCACGCTGCGGCCTCGTCTGGCTGCGCGCCCCCTGCCTCGGTGCGCACGAAGGCGTCGGCGCAAGCCTTAGCGAGCGTGCGCACACGGCCAATATAGGCTTGGCGTTCCGTGACCGAGATCACGCCGCGCGCATCGAGCAGGTTGAATAGGTGAGAGGCCTTGATGCATTGATCATAGGCAGGATGCGCCATGATGATCTTGCGGCCCGCATCGTCGGTGTCGTCACTGGCAAGGATGCGGCCACATTCGGCCTCGGCATCCTCGAAATGGCGCAACAGCGTGTCGGTATCGGCCACATCGAAATTCCAGCGGGAATATTCCTGCTCTGTCTGGCGAAACACGTCGCCATATTTCAGCGCAATCGGCGCGGACGGGTCATTATAGGGCATGTCCATGACGTGGTCGATGCCCAGCACATACATTGCCAGACGTTCCAGACCATAGGTCAATTCGCCCGCGACGGGGCGGCAATCATGCCCGCCAACCTGTTGGAAATAGGTGAATTGCGACACTTCCATGCCGTCACACCAGACCTCCCAGCCAAGGCCCCAAGCGCCCAAAGTCGGGCTTTCCCAGTCATCTTCGACAAAGCGGATGTCGTGCAATTCAAGATCAATCCCGATGGCTTTGAGCGAGCCGAGATACAGCTCTTGCAAGTCAGGCGGGCTTGGCTTGATCAGCACTTGATACTGGTAATAGTGCTGCAAACGGTTGGGGTTTTCGCCGTAGCGCCCGTCGGTGGGGCGGCGCGAAGGTTGGACATAGGCCGCGGCCCAAGGTTTGTCGCCAAGCGCGCGCAAGGTGGTGGCGGGGTGGAACGTGCCTGCGCCGACCTCCATATCATAGGGTTGCAGCACCGCGCAGCCCTTGGAGGCCCAATAGCTCATCAGTCGCAGAATGATTTCCTGAAACGATTTCGGAGCGTCGGGATTGGCCATGTCTCACCTCGTATAAAGCGCTTTCTTCCTAGGCAAGGGGGGCGCGCGAAGCAAGGGGGGCAAGGCGTTGCGAGGCGGCCAATTTGCGGCCCAAGCCCCACATCAACGATTTTCCTGCCATTTGAGGGGGTGACGCAGCGCGAGGTTTCGCTAAGTTGCGCGGCAAAACGTGTAAAAGGGTTGGGTATGCGCAAGGGTCACAAAGCGATTTCGGTCATTGTCGGGGCGAGTTTGACGGCGATGGTCTGGACGGGCACCGCATGGGCGCAGGCTTGGGTGCAGATCGAGGCGAAATCCTCGCTGGCGCAGGCCGAAGAGCGCGCGCGCGACTGGTCGGGGATGTTTCCGGACGCCTCGGGGTTCCGGCTGAAGTCGGGCTGGCATGCGATCACGCTCGGGCCGTTCGCGGATGAGCAGGCCGCCGATGATCGCCGTCGTGCGCTGCGTCTAGACGGGCTAATTCCGCGCGACAGTTTCGTGGCTGATGGCGCGCAGTTCACGCAGCAATTCTGGCCCGTTGGGGCAAGCCTAAGTGGCGCGCCGATCAAGCCGGTCGAGACGCAGCCCCTTACCGCGCCCGCCCCTGCCCTTGGCGCGGCATCGGGCGCGGAAACCCCCGCCGCTGAGCCTGCAGCGCCCGCGCGACCCGCGACTGAAACGCTGGCCGACTCGCGACGCCTTGAGGGCGCACTGAGCCGCGATCAACGCCGCGACATTCAAGCTGCGCTGGACTGGGAGGGCAGCTATTCGGGCGCGATTGACGGGCTGTTCGGGCGGGGCACGCGCAGCTCCATCGCCGATTGGCAAGTCAAGAACGGCTTTGAACCGACGGGGGTTCTGTCCTCGACGCAGCAGATGGAATTGCTGGATCGCGTGGCCTCGGCGCGGGCGGAATTGGGGCTGAAAACGGTGGATGAGACCGAGGCCGGAATCTCGATCGAGATGCCTCTCGGGCTGGTGCAATTCGCGCGCTATAACGCGCCATTCGTGAGTTACGCCTCTAAGGATAATAGCGGCGTGCAGATCTTGCTAATCTCGCAACCCGGTGATGCGGCGCGGCTGCGTGGCCTGTATGATGCGATGCAGACGCTGGAAATCGTGCCAGTTTCTGGCGAGCGCAATCTGCGCGGGAACGATTTCACCATTGAGGGCAGCAATAGCGCGATCCAGTCCTACACCCAAGCCACGCTGTCCAAGGGGCTGATCAAGGGGTTTGTGCTGGTCTGGCCTGCGGGCGATGACAAACGCCGCTCCCGCGTGCTGGAGGCAATGAAATCGAGCTTCAAACCGATTGGCACGGCGGCGCTTGATGCCACGCTGGGTCAGCCGATGTCGGTCACCCGCGCGGCCCTGATGGCAGGGATTGAGAAACGCGCGCCGGTGTTTTCGCGCTCGGGCTTTTTCATTGATGACAAGGGCGCGGTGTTGACGGCGGCGCAGGGGCTTGCGCAATGCGGGCGCATCACCGTCGATGACCACCCCGCCGATCTGGCCCATGATGATGCGCAAACGGGGTTTGCGGTGGTGCAGCCGCGTGATGCGCTGGCCCCCAAGGGCTTTGCACAGTTTGCTACCACGCCGCCGCTGGCGGGCGCGCAAATAACCGTGGCGGGGTTTTCCTACCCCGAGGCCCTGCCCGCGCCGGTGTTGAATTTCGGCACGCTGAGCGCGCTTAAGGGGCTTGCGGGCGAGACTGATCAGGCCCGCATAGAGGCCAAGACGCGCGCAGGTGATGTTGGCGGGCCGGTGCTTGATGGCACGGGCGCGGTGATGGGGATGTTGCTGCCGCCTGCGCAGGATGCCAGCCGGATGCTGCCCGATGGCTTGCATGCCGCCCTACAGGCGCAGGCGATGGCCCCGACCCTGTCGCAAAACGGCTACGCCCCCGAGGCGGCCAGTTTTTCAGGCGCGCGAGCCGCCGAAGACCTGCAACAGATCGCGGATAAGATGGTGGTGCGGGTGTCGTGCTGGAAGTGATTTAGGCGCGCCAGAAGCGGGGTAGGAACAGCACGAGCACGCTCATCAATTCGAGCCGCCCGATGCACATCGCCCCGCTCATCAGCCATTTCGCACTGGCCGGGAAATGCGCAACCGAACCATTCGCGGTGATCTCAGGGCCCCAGGCCGGGCCAATATTGGCGATTGAGGTCCATGCGGCGGTCATTGCCGTTTCGGTTTCCAGCCCCGTGAACGTCAGCGCGATGATCAAAATCCCGAAAGTCAGGATGAACAGCGAAAAGAACGCCACGACCGAGTTGACGATGCCATCCTCAACCCCCTGCCCGTCATATTGCACGCGCAGTAGTCGATGGGGCGAATAAAGTCGCTGGATTTGGACTTTGATCGCCTCGAACAGCATCAGGTAGCGAAACACCTTGACCGAGCACGCGGTCGAGGATGTGCAGCCCCCGATAAGTCCCGAAATGATCAGAACGGTAAAGGCGAGATGGCCCCATTGGGTGACGTCCTCAGAGGCGTAACCGGTGCCGGTAAAGGTCGAGACGACGTTGAACGTGACCTCGCGCAACGTGGGCAAGAACGAGGTCTCGTGGCGGATCATCCGGTAGATCACGATCACCGCGATTGCGTAGCCCATCCAGCGCAAAAACGCGCGCACCTGCGGGTCACGCCAAAGCGGCACCACATTGCCCTGCGTCATCTGCACAAAGCGGATAAACGGCATCGCAGCCAGCGCCATATAGACCGAGGCCGCATATTCTGGCGCCCCCTTATAGGTCGCGAAAGAGGCGTCGTAATTGGAAAATCCGCCCGTGCTCAGCGTGGTCAGCGCATGCATCACCGCGTCAAACCCGGTCATGCCCAGCGCCATATAGGTCAGCATGCAAGCAATCGTAAGGCCAACATAAATGCGGATCAGCGCGGTTGAGATATCCATCGCGCGTGGCAGGATTTTACCAAGCGTATCAAAGCCTTCCGAGCGGAAAAACTGCATTCCGCCGACCTTCATCACCGGCAAGAAAATCATCGCAACGATGATAATCCCAAGTCCCCCGAGCCATTGCAGCAAGCCGCGCCACAGGTTCACCCCCGGCGGCAAGCCATCGAGATGCGTAATCGCCGTGGTGCCCGTGGTAGTCAGGCCCGACATCGCCTCGAAATAGGCATCCGTCAGGTCCAGATGCGGCGCGCCCAGCATCATCGGCAGTGCGCCAAACAGTGGCAGC
Source organism: Thioclava sp. (assembly GCF_048263065.1). Lineage (NCBI taxonomy): Bacteria > Pseudomonadati > Pseudomonadota > Alphaproteobacteria > Rhodobacterales > Paracoccaceae > Thioclava > Thioclava sp. Next base: position 225,924 of record NZ_JBLXEM010000003.1, on the reverse strand, counting down.
GTCAGCCAGACTGCCGTCGTGAGAACAAAGCTTTGCTGAATATTGAGCGTGCTGCGCAGCGCATCGCGTGAGGCCAATGACAGCACCGCACCGGCGCTGACCGTCAGAATGGCGCTTTCGACAAAAACCATCCAATGGGGCGATCCATACCCCCAATCCACCGCCGCCGGGATCAGCATCGTTAGCCCCAGCACGGAGAGTAGCATACCGATGATATAGCCTACTGGGCGCAGATCGATCATCCGCCCACCTTGCCCAGCAAACGGGGCTAGTCAATAGTCGGAATCCGACTTTGCAAACTCGCCGCGCATTGCCTGTAAATTTGCCGCGCTTTGCAGATAGGTCTTGCGCTGCGGCGCGGCAACGCTACCGTTTGCGGCGTTCTGGTAGATCGGGAGAGACCCATGTTCAACAAGATCCTTGTGGCTAACCGCGGTGAAATCGCCATTCGCGTGATGCGCGCAGCCAATGAGCTGGGCAAGAAAACCGTCGCCGTTTACGCCGAAGAGGACAAGTTGGGTCTGCACCGTTTCAAAGCTGACGAAGCTTATCGCATCGGTGAGGGGTTATCTCCTGTAGGGGCCTATCTTAGCATTGAGGAAATTATTCGCGTGGCCAAGGAATCGGGCGCGGATGCGATCCATCCGGGCTACGGCCTGCTGTCAGAAAATCCCGATTTCGTCGAGGCTTGCGCCAATGCTGGCATCACTTTCATAGGCCCTAAGGCCGAAACGATGCGCGCATTGGGCGACAAGGCGTCTGCCCGTCAGGTCGCGATCAAGGCCAATGTGCCGGTGATCCCCGCGACCGATGTTCTGGGCGATGATTTCGACGCGATCAAGAAAGAGGCTGCCAAGGTTGGCTATCCGCTCATGCTCAAGGCGTCATGGGGTGGCGGCGGGCGTGGGATGCGCCCGATCAATTCCGAGGACGAGCTGGTCGAAAAAGTTCGCGAAGGCCGTCGTGAAGCCGAAGCCGCCTTTGGCAATGGCGAGGGCTATCTCGAAAAGATGATCATCCGCGCGCGCCATGTCGAGGTGCAGCTTTTGGGCGATACCCACGGCGGACTTTATCATCTGTATGAGCGCGACTGCACCGTGCAGCGGCGCAACCAAAAAGTGGTTGAGCGCGCCCCTGCCCCCTACCTGAGTGACGCGCAACGCGCCGAGGTTTGCGCATTGGCGCTGAAAATCGGCAATGCGGTGGGCTATCAAAACGCAGGCACCGTTGAATTCCTGATGGATATGGACACTGACCAGTTCTATTTCATCGAGGTCAACCCGCGCGTGCAGGTGGAACACACCGTCACCGAGGAAGTGACCGGCATCGACATCGTGCAGGCCCAGATTAAGATCGCCGAGGGCGCGACCCTGACCGAGGCGACCGGCGCTGCCGCGCAATCGGACATCCAGCTTTCGGGCCACGCGTTGCAATGCCGCGTGACCACGGAAGACCCGCAAAACAACTTTATCCCCGATTATGGCCGTCTGACCGCCTATCGCAGCGCCACCGGCATGGGGATTCGCCTTGATGGCGGCACCGCTTATGCGGGCGGCGTCATCACGCGCTATTACGATTCGCTTCTGGTGAAGGTCACGGCTTGGGCGCAGACGCCCGATCAGGCGATCCGCCGAATGGACCGGGCCTTGCGCGAGTTTCGTATTCGCGGCGTGTCCACGAATATTGATTTCGTCATCAATCTGCTCAAGCACCCGACCTTTCTGGATATGAGCTATTCGACGAAATTCATCGACACCACGCCCGCGCTGTTCGATTTCAAACTGCGCCGCGACCGGGGTACGAAAATCCTGACTTATATCGCAGATATTACCGTGAACGGTCATCCTGAAACCGCCGGCCGCCCGAAACCCCATGCCGAGGCGAGAGCGCCCCGCCTGCCCGACCTCAAGGGCACGCCGCAGCCGGGCACGCGTAACCTGCTGGAAGCCGAAGGCCCGCAAGCGGTCGCGGATTGGATGAAGGCGCAAAGCAAGCTGTTGCTGACGGATACGACGATGCGCGACGGGCATCAGTCGCTGCTTGCGACTCGGATGCGCTCGATCGACATGATCAAGGCCGCGCCCGCCTATGCGTCTAACTTAAGTGATCTGTTCTCGGTGGAATGTTGGGGCGGCGCGACGTTCGACGTGGCCTATCGCTTCTTGCAAGAATGCCCTTGGCAGCGGTTGCGCGACATTCGTACCCATCTGCCCAACGTGATGACACAAATGCTGCTGCGCGCCTCAAACGGTGTGGGCTACACGAACTATCCCGATAACGTGGTGGAGTTCTTCGTTAAGCGCGCCGCCGCGACCGGGGTGGATGTGTTTCGCGTCTTCGATTCGCTGAACTGGGTCGAGAACATGCGCGTCGCGATGGATGCGGTAATTGAAAGCGGCAAGGTCTGCGAAGGCACGATCTGCTACACAGGTGATATTCTTGACCCCGATCGCGCGAAATACGATCTGAAGTATTACGTCGGCATGGCCAAAGAGCTTGAGGCGGCGGGCGCGCATGTGCTTGGCCTCAAGGATATGGCGGGGCTGTTGAAACCCGCCGCCGCGCGCCAGTTGATTGCCGCGCTGAAATCCGAGGTCGGCTTGCCAATCCATTTCCACACCCATGACACCAGCGGCATCGCGGGCGCGACCGTTCTGGCGGCCGCCGATGCGGGCGTGGATGCGGTCGATGCGGCGATGGATGCGTTTTCGGGTGGCACGTCGCAGCCCTGTCTTGGCTCCATCGTGGAGGCGCTGGCCCATACCGAACGCGACACCGGGCTTGATATCGCCGCGATCCGGCGGATGTCGAACTATTGGGAGGCCGTGCGCCATCAATATGCCGCCTTTGAGAGCGGGCTGGAGGCCCCGGCCTCAGAGGTCTACCTGCACGAAATGCCCGGCGGCCAGTTTACCAATCTCAAAAGTCAGGCGCGCTCGTTGGGCCTTGAAGAACGCTGGCACGAGGTGGCCCAGGCCTATGCCGATGCCAACCAGATTTTCGGCGATATCGTCAAGGTCACGCCCAGTTCCAAAGTGGTCGGGGACATGGCGCTGATGATGGTGGCGCAGGGGCTGAGCAAGGAAGACGTGCTCAACCCGGCCAAGGATGTCTCCTTCCCCGATTCCGTGATCGACATGATGCGCGGCAATCTGGGCCAACCCCCCGGAGGCTGGCCCGAAGGGATCTCGAAAAAGGTGCTCAAGGGCGAAGTGGCGTCAACAGAACGCCCCGGCAAAAACCTGCCCCCCGTCGATCTGGAAAAGACGCGCAAGGATCTGTCCGAACAGCTTGGCATCGCGATCGATGACGAGGATCTGGCGGGATATCTGATGTATCCCAAGGTCTTCACCGATTACGCCACGCGCCACGACACCTACGGCCCCGTGCGCACCCTGCCCACGCCCACGTTCTTTTACGGGCTGGAACCGCAGACCGAAATCTCGGCGGAAATCGACCCCGGCAAGACGTTGGAAATCCGTTTCCTCACGCAAGGCGATACGGATGAGCTGGGCGAGGTGAAGGTCTATTTTGAACTCAACGGCCAGCCCCGCGCCGTGCGTGTGCCCAACCGTGCGGTCAAAGCCACGACGGCTGCCAAACCCAAGGCCGATCCCGCCAACCCCAACCATATCGGCGCGCCAATGCCCGGCTCTGTGGCGAGTGTGGTGGTTAGCGTGGGCCAATCCGTCAAGCCCGGCGATCTGCTGTTAACGATTGAGGCGATGAAGATGGAAACCGGCATCCACGCCGAGCGCGAGACCACGATCAAGGCGCTCCATGTCACGCCGGGCGCGCAAATCGACGCCAAGGACCTGCTTGTGGAGTTGGAATAAGGGGTCGGCGCTTTTGGTGGCCCGCGACGAAAGCATAGCGTCGAGATCGACAGGATCTCGGCGCGGATCTTATCATCGGTGATAGGGCCTCGCGTGGGTATCCTGCCCTATCGGCTTTGTGCAACAAGCCAGCCCTAAGCGCGCTCACGCCTCCAGCTCGGTATCCCAATACAGGAAATCCATCCAGCTTTCGTGCAAGTGCCCGGGCGGGAAACGCCGCCCCGTGCGCTGCATTTCCTCGGGACTCGGGCGGCGCGCGGGTTTTTGCAATGTCAGCCCCGAGCGCGCCAGTGGCTTGTTGGCCTTGCGCAGATTGCAGGGCGAGCAGGCGGCAACGACGTTCTCCCAGCTCGTCACCCCCCCGCGCGAGCGTGGGATCACATGATCAAAGGTCAGATCGCCCTTGGCCCCGCAATACTGGCATTTGAATTCGTCGCGCAGGAAAAGATTGAAGCGCGTGAATGCCACGCGCTTCTGGGGTCGAACATAGTCCTTGAGCACCACAACAGAGGGGATTTTTATGGCTTGGCGCTGAGAGCGCACCACCTCATCATATTCGGCGAGTATCGTGACCCGATCCAGACACACCGCCTTGATCGCCTCTTGCCAAGGCCAAAGCGAGAGCGGGTAATAGGAAAGTGGCCTGAAATCGGCGTTCAACACCAGCGCGGGATGGCGCCGTAAGGCCGCAGGATCGCGGGTGAATTGCGTTCGAAAATCGCTCCTGTCGCAGTGATCCAGCATGGATTCAATCGTCCTCGCCCTGTTGCCGCTTCTGGCCCAGGGGCGGGGTCCGCCCCTGCCTTGTCACCGACTATATATGGCGTTCGCGATCTGGCAAGCCTCTTGATGTCGCGAATTTCTGCCCTGCGGCATGAATATCAGCGCAAGGTGACAGGCTTATGACGATACGCGCCTTAGTCCGCCAGCTTGTCACGTAAAAACGCCAGCGCCACTTGCAACCCATCGGGCGCGATGCCGTGGCCCGTGCCCTCCATGACATGGCCATAGGTTTCAAACCCCGCCGCGACCAGCGCGTTGCCCGCTTTGGACATGTCCTCGAACGGCACAACCGGATCTTGATCGCCATGCACCAACAGCACGGGCGGTTTTGAAATCGCCTCGGATTCCAGCGCTTCGGGACGCAGCAAACGGCCCGAAAACGCCACTAACGCCGCCACCGGCTCGGCGCGACGCGGCAGTACCTCTAGCGCCAGCATTGTGCCTTGCGAAAAACCGATCACGGCGAGTTTCTTTGCCGCAAGACCGTGTTCCTTTAGCAGGTTATCGAGAAATGCGTTCACATCCGCAGCCGCCATTTGCAGCCCCTGCGCGGCGGCTTCCTCAGAGGAATTATCAATCCACGGGATCGGGAACCACTGCCGCCCCATCGGGCTGCCGTTGCACGGCTCGGGCGCGTCAGGGGCCACGAACAACGTATCAGGTAGATGCGGCCCGAGCGGATCGGCCAGCCCCAACAGGTCCGCGCCATCCGCGCCATAGCCGTGCAGCAGCACGACGATGGATTTCACTTTGCCAGATTGCGGCGCCTTGCGGCCGGCTTGCAGTTTGCGTGTCATGGCGCCACTCCTTCGCGATTTTTGCACGCTGCGTAATAGGCCCAAAGGCCGCGCGCTGCAACCGCGCGCCACGGCGACCAAGCCGCGGACAATGCATTGAATTCCTTGCGCTTGGGGCGCTCGGCTAGATCGAAAAGCAAGCGCGCCGCTTCGGCCAGCGCCAGATCGTCGACCGCGAATACATCCGCCCGACCCAGCGCAAATATCAGATACATCTCGACCGTCCAGCGCCCGATGCCGGGGATTGGCAAAAGCTGCGCGATCACCTCTTCATCGGGCAGGCTACGCAAGGCGTCGAAATCCAAGCCAGAGCCCGCAAGCGCTTGCAAATAGCGCACCTTTTGACGCGACAGGCCACAGGCGCGCAAGTCCTCCTCTGTGCCACCCGCAATCGCATTCGGCGCGCCAAAGCCCGCCTCGATCACCCGGCTCTTGATGGCACTGGCCGCCGCGACCGAAACCTGCTGGCCAATGATCGCATCGCGCAACGCGGCGAACCCGTCTTCACGCCGACGCAGCGGCCAAGGCCCGGTCTGCGCGCAAACCTGCGCAAAGCGCGGCTCGCAGGCGCACAGCCATGCCGTGCCCTCGGCAATGTCGTCGTCACAAGTGATGATGCGGCCAACCATGCCGCACCCTGCCCGATCATAACGGCGCTTGCCAGCCCCCCGCTTGCCCATTCTCTCGCGCCGCGCTAGCAAGCGGTTATGAGCGATATCACCTCCCCCCCCGCCTCGCGCCAAAAGCGCAACACCATTGTGCTGGTTCTGGCTCAGGCGCTTTTGGGCGCGCAGATGCCGATGATCTTCACAATCGGCGGGCTGGCGGGGCAGATGCTGGCCTCCAACCCCTGTTTCGCGACGCTACCTTTGTCGCTGATCGTGCTGGGTTCAGTTTTTAGCGCGCAGCCGATGTCGGAGTTCATGGCAGCTTATGGGCGCCGCGCAGGGTTTATTCTGGCCAATGCGGCGGGCGCGGCAGGGGCGGCAGTGGCGGCCTATGCGCTGTATATAGGGTCATTTCCGGTGTTTATGATGGGGTCCTTCCTGACCGGTATCTATATGTCGGCGCAGGGGTTCTACCGCTTTGCCGCGACCGATACCGCCACGCCGGAATTCCAACCCAAGGCGATTTCCTATGTGATGGCGGGTGGTCTGGTGTCCGCAATTATCGGCCCGCAACTGGTCAAGGCCACCAGTCAGGCGATGCTGGTGCCGTTCATGGCGACCTATCTGGTGATCATTGCGATCAACGCGCTTGGGCCGTTCCTGTTTGCCTTTCTCGACATTCCCGCGCCGGGGTGGCGCAAGAAACACGAGCATCACGAGGGCCGCACGCGGCGCGAATTGCTGCGCGATCCGGTGATCGTAGTGGCGATGATCTGCGGCATGGTGTCCTACGCGCTGATGAATCTGGTGATGACCTCGACTCCCTTGGCCGTGGTCGGCTGTGGCTTTGAGCAGGGCGACGCGGCCAATATCGTCTCGGCGCATGTGCTGGCGATGTATCTGCCCAGCTTCTTCACCGGCTATCTGATTTCGTGGTTTGGCAAAGAGGTGATCGTCGGCGTCGGGCTGGTAATTCTGGCGGCCTCGGGGGCGGTGGCGCTGACCGGGGTGGAGCTGGACAAGTTCTATCTGGCGCTGATGCTATTGGGGGTGGGTTGGAATTTCGGCTTCATCGGATCGACTGCGATGCTGGCCTCAGCCCATGCCCCGTCCGAGCGCGGCCATGTGCAGGGGATGAATGATTTCATCGTCTTTGGTGGAGTGTTTCTGGCCTCGCTATCCTCGGGCGGGCTGATGAACTGCTCGGGCGCGGGCAATACGCAAGCGGGCTGGCAAGCGGTCAATCTAGCGATGCTGCCCTTCCTGACGCTGGCGGGTGCGGCCCTGATCTGGCTGGTGATGCGGCCCAAGGAAACGCGCTAAGGGGGCGCTGCCCCCCGCCCGTTCCGGGCTCCCCCGGGATATTTAAGCAAGAGCGAAGTTCAGTCGCGGATCACCAGATCGGCGGGGCGGCCCTCGCGGGCAATCACGCGGCCATTGGGCAAATCGTTTTCCTCAACTCGACAGGTGATTTCGGCAGGGTCGAGACCGACATCCTGCCAACGTTGCACGAGGCGCTCGCGCAAGGTGGCCTCGGGCGTATCAATTCGGATCGAGAGATAAAAGAGCGGGAAAAAATCGCGCCAACCGGGCTGTGTAAGCAGCAGGTAATTGCCCTCGACCAGCACGAAACGCGCGGTTGCGGGCACGGTGGCGCCGCCCTCGACAACGCCGTCGAGATCTCGATCAAAGACCGGCACGGGCGTATCGGTTTGAGCGGTTTTTAACTGTGCGAGCAGAGTGGCCAATCCCTCGGTATCAAAGGTTTGCGGCGCACCTTTGATCGCGCGCAGGTCGTACGCATCCAGCCAGTCATTATCGCGATGAAACCCGTCCATCGCGACAATCGCAGCATCGGAACCAAGCGCTGCCGCCAACTCGCGCGCCAGATGCGACTTGCCAGATCCCGGCGCGCCGACAATCGCGATCAGGTTGCGCGCGCCGTCAAGCTGGCGGATATGGGCGGCCAGATCGGCGCGCGGCACGCGAAGTTCGGGATGCATGAACGCGCCGTGATCGCCCATCGGCCCGTCGCTATCGCCCAGCCAGCCGGTCATCGGTTTTGCCTCAGCCCATCGCGGAGATATAGCGGCCCAGCGCAGCGACCGGATCGTCTTCGCGCCAGATTTCCTCGCCCAAGGCAAACCAATCGGTGACAGGGGCGTATTGCGCGATCAACTCTTCGTTCAACGCGCCTTCGGCCACCACCGGCACTTCGATCACTTCGGACCACCATTCAAACAAATCGAACTCGACGCGATCCGCCGTGCCAAGCGCGGTTTCCCCGACCGGGCCGAAACAGACGTAATCCGCCCCCGCCTCACCTGCGTTCAGCCCCTCGTGGCGTGAGGCCCCGCAAAAACTACCAACGATCGCCTCTTCGCCCAAGGTCTTGCGCGCATAGCGAATTTGACGCGCGCCATCGAGCAGATGCACCCCGTCCAGCCCGTGACGCTCGGCCAGTTGCACATGGCTTTCGATCACCAGCGCCACATCGCGCGCATGGGCCACCTCGCGCAGCGCATCGGCGGCGCGCCCGATCTCGTGCTCATCCTTGAGCGCGATCGAAAGGCGGATACAGGCCACCTCATGGGCGTCCAGCACCGAGGCGAGTTTCGGGGCGAACTCCGCGACGTCAAACGCGGGCGGGGTAATCAGGTAAATCTGCGGGCGATCTTCGGCCATGGCGCGGCTCCTTTAACGGCTTGCACGCCTCATAGCGCAAGCGCCGCGCCCTTGCCAGAGGCCACGCGCCCCCCTATTGAGCCGCCAGACAAGGAGAGACCATGCCCGATCCCATCCCATCCGCGCCGACCCAGCCCGTCTTTGTTCTTGTGCGTCCGCAGATGGGTGAAAATATCGGGGCGGCGGCGCGCGCGATGCTGAACTTTTCGCTCAGCAAGATGCGGCTGGTCGCCCCTCGCGATGGCTGGCCCAACCCCAAGGCAGAGGCGATGGCCTCGGGGGCGGCGGATAAGGTGCTCAATTACGCAGGCGTGTTTGACGATGTGGCAGGCGCGGTGGCCGACTGCGATTTCGTCTTTGCCACCACCGCGCGCGGGCGCGAATTGGCCAAGCCGATCTACACCCCTGAGGCCGCGATGCTAGAGGCGCGCCAACGCATTCTGGCGGGGCAAAAAGTGGCGATCCTGTTTGGCCCCGAGCGCACGGGTCTGGAAAATGACGACATCACGCGCGCCAACGCGATCATCACGGTGCCGGTGAACCCGGAGTTTTTCTCGCTCAATCTGGCGCAGGCCGTGCTGCTGAGCGCCTATGAATATTCGCGCCACAGCTTGCAGGCGACGCCGCGCGATCCGGGGCTGGCCGCCCATATCCCCGCCACCGCGCAGGATGTCGAGAAACTGGGCGACCATTTCGAAACCCGCCTTGACGAGACCGGGTTTTTCACTCCACCCGAGAAGGCCCCGATGATGAAGCGTAATCTGCGCAACATGTGGACCCGATTTGCCATGACGCGCTCCGAAGTGCAGATGCTCCACGGCGCGCTGCGACAAATTTTCCGCGCCCGCGACTAGGGCTTTGCCAATTGGCGCGCTTGGCCCATCATGCCCGCTATGTGGCGTGCGGTTCGAGTATCATTTCTAGCGATTTGCGCAGGTGGCGTGCTGGGTGTGGGCGCGCTTTTGTGGTTTTATCCGGTGCTGGCGGGCGGAATTTGTCCGCATTGTTTCGGGTTGGAACACGTCACTCCGACGTTATATGTCGAAGCCGAAATGTCGCCAGCCGCGCGGCAGGCGTTGATTGCCATGACCACGAAGGCGCAAGAGCAGGTGGCGCAGTTCTACCCCAAACGCCGCGCCCATATCCGCATCCTTGCGTGCGTAACGACCGCCTGCAATCGCAGGTTAGGCGGGCGTGGCGCTGCTGCGGTGACCTATTCGCTCGGGCCGCTTGCCATCGTGCGCGTGGCCCCGCGCGGGCTGAATGAGACCATCCTCGCCCATGAACTGGCCCATACCGAGACCCACGCAAGGCTTGGCGCGCTTGGCCAGATCCGCGACCAAATGCCCGCGTGGTTCGATGAGGGGCTGTCGGTGCTGATCTCTGATGATCCGCGCTATCTCAACCCCGGCATCGGCGTGGACCGCTGCAAGGCCCTGCCCGCCTCCGACCTGCCCGCCTCGCCGTTTGAGTGGGCCCCACGCGCGGCGCGCGACAACGGGCTTTACGCGCAGGCTGCTTGCGCCGTGCTGATCTGGGCCGCGCATAAGGGCGGCACGGACGCCATCACCGCGCGTTTGAAGACAGGCGCGCGGTTTCCGTGATGCTTTGGGCTTGACCTCAGGCCGCGCGCGCAGAAAAAGAAGTCATGGCAAGTGCATCACTCAAAATCGACCTCGACGCTTTGGCTGCGAATTGGACTGCGCTGGATGCGCGCTCGGGCGCGGGCACCCGCACAGCTGCGGTGGTTAAGGCGGACAGCTACGGGCTGGGCGCTGCACGCGTCGCACAAGCCCTTTACCGCGCTGGCGCGCGCACGTTCTTTGTCGCAATCGCCGAGGAAGGCGCAAGATTACGTCCCTATCTTGCGCCGGATGCGCAGATTTTTGTGCTTTCTGGCCATATGGCCGAAGATTCCGAAACCCTGCGCGATGCCAATTTGACGCCCGTGTTGAATTCGCTCGATCAAATCACGCGCCAGTTTGACACCCTGCCCGATGCGCCCTTTGGCGTGCAACTCGACACGGGCATGAACCGGCTTGGTCTTGAACCCGAGGATTGGGCGCAGGCCGCCCCTGCCCTGTTAGCGCGTAACCCTGCCCTGATCATGAGCCATCTTGCCTGCGCAGACGAACCCGATCACGCGATGAACGCACAACAACTCGCCGCTTTCAAACACATGAGCGATGGCACGGGCGTGACGCGCTCGCTCTCGGCGACGGGCGGGATTTTGCTGGGGCCGGACTATCATTTCGAGCTCACGCGCCCCGGCATCGGACTATACGGCGGGCACCCGTTCGACGCAGCGTTGCCGGTCGCCACGCTCTCGCTGCCCGTGATCCAGACCCGCGAGGTCCAACCGGGCGAGACCGTGGGCTATGGCAACCTCTGGCAGGCTGAGCGCGTGACAAAGATCGCCACCGTCTCGGCGGGCTATGCCGATGGTATTCACCGCGTGTTGTCCAATATCTCCGATCTCTGGGCGGGCGATGCGCCCTGTCCGGTGCGCGGGCGGGTGTCGATGGATCTGATCACCGCCGATGTCACTGATCTGGATGACGTGCCCGATACGCTTGATCTGATCTGCCCCGCGCAGGGGATCGACGCGCTGGCCGAACTGGCAGGCACGATTGGCTATGAAATCCTGACCGCGCTGGGGCCGCGCTACACCCGCAACTACATTGAGCGCGGCGCATGAGTAGCGCAAGCCTGACCACCCCGCTTGCCGCGCTGGGGCGCGCAACCTTGGGGTTGATGGCAGCGGCGGGACGTCTGGCGATGTTTGCCGGATCGGCGATCAGCCACCTGTTCCGCCCGCCGTTCTACATCGCGGAGTTCTGGCGCGCTTGCCTCAATATCGGCTGGCTGTCGCTCCCCGTGGTTGGGCTGACGGCGCTGTTCACGGGGGCCGCACTGGCGCTGCAAATCTATGCGGGCAGCGCGCGGTTTTCGGCCGAACAAGTCGTGCCCTCAATCACCGCGATCGGCATGGTGCGCGAACTGGGGCCGGTGCTGGGCGGGCTAATGGTGGCGGCGCGCGTCACCAGTTCCATCGCCGCCGAGGTCGGCACGATGAAAGTCACCGAGCAGATCGACGCGCTCACCACGCTCTCGACCGATCCGATGAAATATCTCACCGTCCCGCGGATGCTGGCTGCGACGCTTTGCGTGCCGGTTCTGGTGGGCGTGGGCGATGTGATCGGGATCATGGGCGGTTGGATGCTGGGCACCTCGCGGCTGGGGTTTAATTCAACCACTTATCTCAAGGTTACTTGGGATTTCCTGCAATTCTGGGATGTCGGCTCGGGGCTCGTCAAAGGTGCGGCGTTCGGCTTTATCGTCGCGATCATGGGCTGCTATTACGGGATGAATTCGCAGCGCGGCGCGCAGGGCGTGGGGCGGGCGACGAAATCGGCTGTGGTCGCGGCCTCGGTCGCAATCCTGACGGTGAATTATCTTCTCACCGAAGCGTTCTTTTCCGCATGATCGAGATCTCCGCCCTGACCAAATCCTTCGGCCCGAAACAGGTGCTGCGCGGCGTCGATCTGGTCGTGCCGTCTGGCAAATCCACCGTCATCATCGGCGGTTCGGGCACGGGCAAATCGGTGCTGCTGAAATGCATCCTTGGGCTGGTGCATCCCGATGGCGGCAAAATCACACTGGATGGCCAAGACGTCACCAAGGGCGAGCGCGAGGCGTTTCTGACCCGGTTTGGGATGCTGTTTCAGGGCGGCGCGCTGTTTGACAGTCTGCCGGTGTGGCAAAACGTGGCCTTCCGCCTGCTGCGCGGATCATTGGCGCGCCCCAAGGACGAAGCCCGCGCCATCGCCATCGAAAAGCTGCGCCGCGTCGGGCTGGATGCAGATGTCGCCGACCTTTACCCCGCCGAACTTTCGGGCGGGATGCAAAAGCGCGTTGGCCTAGCCCGCGCCATCGCCGCCGAGCCCGAGATCATCTTTTTCGACGAACCCACGACCGGGCTCGACCCGATCATGGCCGGCGTTATCAACGAACTGATCCGCGAAATCGTCACCGAGATGGGGGCGACCGCGATCACCATCACCCATGACATGACCTCGGTGCGCGCGATTGCCGACCGGGTGGCGATGATTCACGCAGGTAAAATCCGCTGGGAGGGGCCAATCGCGGAATTGGACGTGACACCCGACCCTTACGTCCAGCAATTCATCAATGGTCGTGCCGAGGGGCCGATCGAAACTTTGCGCTGAAACGCCCACACAATCGCACCAATATCCCCCCGGAACCCCTTGTTCCTTAATCAAGAGTTGATTTTGAGCGGATTTTCGCCGAGACTCGCCTTATAGGGGCCTGGGGGTTGCTAACATGACAGAGAATTTGGGCGGCAGTGCAGCCGTGACGCGCCTTCACGCGCTGATGGGTAAGGCGCTAAGCGCGGCGGTGTTCGTCTTTGCGCTGACAGCCCTGCTTTGGGTGGCGAGTTCGGCGTTGGGCCTTGCCCCGTGGCTGAGTGTTGAGGCGCAAATCGGCACTGTGCCCATCGCGCATTTCGGGATGTGGGTGCAACTGGCGCTGGCGGCTTTGGGCCTGATCCTGATGCTGTATCTGCCCAGCGCCGCGCGCGTTTCGCGCCTTGAGGGCAGTCATCGAAAATTCCACGTCGCGATGGAGGATGTCACGCAGGCCTATCGCGCCGCGCATGAGATCGACCGCAGCGGGGCCTTTGCGCTGTCAGGCGAGTTTGACGCGATGCGCGAACGCATCACTAATCTGCGCCGCCACCCCGATCTGGGCGGGCTGGAACCCGAATTGCTGGAACTCGCCGCGCAAATGAGCCTGCAAAGCCGCGACCTTGCGCGGGTCTATTCCGACAAGAAACTTAGCCGCGCCAAGACATTTCTGGAACAGCGCCAACAAGAGGCCGACAAGCTGGCCGAGCAGATCAAACTGGCGCGCACTACCTGCGACGAGCTGCGCACATGGCTGACAGATGTCGAGACCGAAGAGCGCAACGTCAACGAGCAATTCCACCTGCTCGAACGCGATCTGCGTGACATCCTGCCCGCGCTCGGCTACGAGTTGGAAGATAACACGCAGCCCAACGTCGTGCCGATGCCCAAGAAATAACGGCGTTTACCGTTCACGGATCGGCCCTAAATCCAGCCCTCAGACGCGGCCTAAACCATGCTGAAAATCGCCAATCTGGCGCTGTTGATCTTGTTTCCCATCGCTTGGGCCGCGCCGCTGCTACGCGCGGGCTGGCTGCCGTTTTTCGATCTCGACACGATCTCGGTGCTATCGGGGCTGCAAAGCCTGTGGCGCACGGATGTATTCCTAGCCGTGACAGTCACGTTTCTGGCGCTGTTTGCGCCCTATTTGAAGGTGATCGGGCTGGCACTAGTGCAGTTTGATTTGGCCTCAGAGCGACTGCGCCCTGCGCTTGGCGTGCTGGGCAAGCTCGCAATGGCTGACATCTTTCTGATCGCGATCTACATCGTCGTCGCCAAGGGCATGGGTCTGGGACGGATCGAAACCGGCTGGGGGCTATATCTGTTCACGCTATGCGTGGCCGCCTCTTTCGCGATCTCGATGTTGGACGCGCGCCGCAGCGCACGCCCTGTCGTATCTTAATGCACCCAAACCGGGGCGAGGTCATTCTCGCGCGCGACCATGAAGGCCACCTTGCGATCCTTGACCAGTGCAAGGCGCTCGCCATCCTCGTTGTGGACGGCGTAAAGATGGTCGATCCCGACCAACTCATCCTGCAATTCCTTCGGCAAGTCGATCACCGCCACTTCGCGGATATAGACGATGCGATCGTCGCGCTCGCCGCCAAAGTCGAATTTCGTTTCCATAGCTGCGTCCTCCTGCCTCATTCGCGTTTTATCGGGATGGTTTGCACAATCCGGTCTGGCGCGGAGCGCATCAGATCAATGTGCAGCAACCCGTTTTCCATCGCCGCGCCTGCCACATCGACCCCATCGGCCAGCACGAAGCTGCGTTGAAAGGCCCGTGCGGCAATCCCGCGATGCAGATAGGCTTTATCGCCTGCCTCTTCGGATTGACGCCCGCGGATCACCAGCGCGTGGTGTTCAAGCGTGATCGACAGATCTCCCTCGCTAAACCCAGCAACCGCAAGCGTAACGCGAAACGCATCCTCGCCGGATTGTTCTATGTTATAGGGCGGATAGGCGTCAGACCCTGCTTTCGCGGTCCGCTCTACCAAACGCTCCAACTGGTCGAATCCCAGCAGATAGGGATGCGCCCCAAAGCTTAATTTTGTCATCAGGCAAGCCCTTATCCAAGCGACATTGCAATTCTACGGACCCCGCGCGTCGGCAGCCCTGTTGCTAGAAATATGGGCAGCCCGGCATGTTACCGCAAGTGGCAGGCCCCCATCGTTCATGTTGATTTTTTACCGCAGAGGCAGGAATTTGGTATAAGACTCCCCTGTCCGCCCAAGTTGAGTCGGGCCTTTTGTCAGTCACAAGCGGATTTACGCATATGAACGCTCGTATCGAGATGGAGCACGATGAGGTGCTACGCGTGGAACTCGAGGTTCTTAAACGCGAACACCGCGATCTGGATGAGGCAATCCACGCCCTGACCGCCACCGTGCATTCCGATCAACTGCGCCTCGTGCGGCTGAAAAAACAGAAGCTGGCGTTGAAAGATCAGATCGCGCGGATCGAAGACCAGCTGACCCCCGATATCATCGCCTAAGCGCCCCGAAACGCCCGCCGCAGGGCTTGCCGCCACGCCCCAGCTTTCTATAGTGCGCTCCTG
Source organism: Thioclava sp. (assembly GCF_048263065.1). Taxonomy (NCBI): domain Bacteria; kingdom Pseudomonadati; phylum Pseudomonadota; class Alphaproteobacteria; order Rhodobacterales; family Paracoccaceae; genus Thioclava; species Thioclava sp. Next base: position 210,450 of record NZ_JBLXEM010000003.1, on the reverse strand, counting down.
ATCTGCAAGGGGGCGTTTTATGGGCGTGAAAGTGGGAATCATCATGGGAAGCCAGTCCGACTGGCCCACGATGAAAGAGGCAGCAACCGTTCTCGATGAACTCGGCGTGGTCTATGAAAGCCGCATCGTCTCGGCCCATCGCACCCCGGATCGGCTTTGGGAGTATGGCAAAACTGCCGTGGATCGCGGCTTGCAGGTGATTATCGCAGGCGCTGGTGGGGCGGCCCATCTGCCGGGCATGATGGCGTCAAAAACCCGCGTGCCGGTGATTGGCGTGCCGGTTCAAACCCGCGCGCTCTCCGGTGTCGACAGTCTTTATTCGATCGTGCAGATGCCCAAGGGCTTCCCCGTTGCCACGATGGCGATTGGCGCGGCGGGGGCTGCCAATGCCGGGCTGATGGCGGCGGGCATTTTGGCGCTGAACGACCCCGATCTGGCGCAGCGCCTTGATGCGTGGCGCAAGGCCCTTTCCGCCTCGATCCCGCAGGAGCCGCAAGATGACTGAGGTGCTCGCGCAAGGCGCCGTGATCGGCGTTCTCGGCGGTGGCCAGTTGGGGCGGATGCTGTCGGTTGCGGCCTCTCGACTGGGCTTTAAGACCCACATTTTTGAGCCTGGCGCGAACCCGCCCGCCGCCGATGTCGCCCATGCCGTGACCACCGCTGCTTATGAGGACGAGGACGCGCTGCGCACCTTTGCCGCCAGCGTCGATGTGATTACTTACGAGTTTGAAAACGTCCCGACCTCGGCGCTGGACCTGCTGGAAACGCTGAAACCCATCCGGCCCAACCGCCGCGCTTTGGCCATCAGTCAGGATCGTCTGCGCGAAAAGGCGTTTCTGAGCGATCTAGGGCTCAGAACTGCGCCGTATGGTGCCGTCGATGACAGCACCGATCTGGCCGAGGCCATCGCGGAAATCGGCTGCCCGGCGATCCTGAAAACCCGCCGTTTCGGCTATGACGGCAAGGGCCAAGCGGTGATCCGTAGTCCCGAAGATGGCGAAGCCGCGCTGGCGTCGCTGGCCGGGGCACCCGCTGTTTACGAGGGCTTCGTCGCGTTCCAAAGCGAGATCTCAGTGATCGGTGCGCGCGGTTTGGATGGCGCGATTGCCTGTTTCGATCCGGGGCAGAACGTGCATACCGATGGCATCTTGCACACCACCACCGTGCCCGCCGCGATCACGCCCAGTCAGCGCACCGATGCGGTGCTGATCGCCGCCAAGATATTGAACAAGCTGGATTATGTCGGGGTGATCGGGGTCGAGCTATTCGTCACCAAAGACGCGCTGATCGTCAACGAATTCGCCCCGCGCGTGCACAATTCCGGCCATTGGACGCAGGCGGGCTGCGCCGTGGATCAGTTCGAGCAGCATATCCGCGCGATCACCGGCTGGCCCTTAGGCGACGGGTCGCGCCATGTCGACGTCGAGATGGAAAACCTGATCGGGGACGATATGGATCGCGTGCCCGACCTCGCCAGCAAGCCGCGCACCCAAATCCATCTTTACGGGAAGGCCGAGGTCAAGCCGGGTCGCAAGATGGGCCATATTAACCGCATCTTGTAACGCGCCCAGACGTGCATGGCCGGGGGGATAAGCCCCCCGACTCGCCAGCTTACTTAGCTGCGATTTTTGCGCACTATGTCCAGAATTTCCCGCGCCGCCAGCGGGATATTCGTGCCCGGCCCGAAGATTGCCTTCACCCCGGCCTTTTTCAAGAAATCGTAATCCTGCTGCGGGATCACTCCGCCGCAAATCACGATGATATCGCCGGCCCCTTTGGCCCGCAGCGCCTCAATCAGCTTAGGCGCAAGCGTCTTGTGACCCGCCGCCTGCGAGGAAATCCCCACCACATGCACGTCATTGTCGATCGCGTCCTGCGCTGCCTCATCGGGCGTCTGGAACAGCGGCCCCACATCGACGTCAAAGCCGATATCGGCGAATGCGGTCGCGATCACCTTGGCGCCGCGATCATGGCCGTCCTGACCCATCTTGACCACCAACATACGCGGGCGACGGCCCTCTTCCTCGGCGAACGCCTCGACATCTTTCTGGATCTGGGCAAAGCCCTCATCACCGTCATAAGCCGCGCCATAGACGCCCGAAAGCGTTTTGACCTCGGCGCGGTGGCGGCCGAATTCTTTCTCCATCGCCATCGAAATCTCTCCTACGCTGGCACGCGCACGCGCGGCATCCACGGCCGCCTCCAGCAGATTGCCGCCCTCTTTCGTGCGCCGCGTGATTTCATCCAAAGCGGCCTGACAGGCAGCCTCGTCACGGGTGGCCCGCATCTTTTCAAGCCGCGCAATCTGGCCGTCGCGCACCATGACATTATCGATATCAAGAATGTCGAGATCGTCTTCCTTGGCCAAACGATACTTGTTCACGCCCACGATCACCTCTTCGCCCCGGTCGATCATTGCCTGACGCTTGGCCGCGGATTCTTCGATGCGCAGCTTGGGCATGCCGCTGGCGACGGCCTTGGTCATACCGCCCATTTCCTCGACTTCTTCCATCAACGCCCAAGCCTTATCGGCCAGTTCCGCCGTCAGGGTTTCGACGTAATAGCTGCCCGCGAGCGGGTCGACGACATGGGTGATCCCGGTCTCTTCTTGCAAGATCAGCTGGGTGTTGCGCGCAATACGGGCGCTGAATTCGGTCGGCAGCGCGATTGCCTCATCCAAAGCGTTGGTATGCAGAGATTGCGTCCCCCCAAGCGCCGCCGCCATCGCCTCATAGGCGGTGCGCACCACGTTGTTATAGGGGTCTTGCTCGGCCAAGCTGACGCCCGAAGTCTGGCAGTGCGTGCGCAGCATACTTGATCCCGGCTTTTGCGGGTTGAACTCGCTCATCACGCGGGTCCACAGCAGACGCGCAGCGCGCAGTTTCGCCGCCTCCATGAAGAAATTCATCCCGATCGCAAAGAAAAAGCTTAGCCGACCGGCGAATTTATCAACATCCATGCCCGCATTAATAGCGGTGCGCACATATTCGCGCCCGTCCGCCAGCGTGAACGCCAGCTCTTGCACAAGGTTCGCGCCCGCCTCTTGCATGTGATAGCCCGAGATCGAAATCGAGTTGAATTTCGGCATCTCGTCGGCGGTATATTCGATGATATCGGCGATGATGCGCATGCTCGGCTCGGGCGGGTAGATATAGGTGTTGCGCACCATGAACTCTTTGAGAACGTCATTCTGGATCGTGCCCGACAGGACCGAGCGATCCACGCCCTGCTCCTCGCCCGTGACGATGAAATTCGCCAGAATCGGAATGACCGCGCCGTTCATCGTCATGGAAACGCTGACTTTATCCAGCGGGATACCGTCAAACAAGATCTTCATATCCTCGACGCTATCAATCGCCACGCCAGCCTTGCCAACGTCCCCCTCGACGCGGGGATGGTCGCTGTCATAGCCGCGGTGCGTTGCCAGATCGAAGGCCACCGACACGCCCTGCTGCCCCGCCGCCAGCGCCTTGCGATAAAACGCGTTGCTTTCCTCAGCGGTCGAGAAACCCGCATATTGGCGGATCGTCCACGGGCGGCCCGCATACATCGTCGCGCGCGGGCCACGGGTGAAGGGCGCGATGCCGGGCATCGTTCCCAGATGATCAAGGCCCGCAGTATCCGCCTCGGTGTAAAGCGGCTTGACCTCGATCCCTTCCAGCGTCTCCCAGTTGAGATCCTCAATCGCGCGCCCGCGCAATTCCTTCTCGGCGAGCTTACGCCAGTCGGCTTGCTTGTCGGTCATGATAATGTCCTTCTTCCTCTGTCGGCGCGCCGGGGTTGGGCCCCGTGACTTGCGCTGAAACGTCCATCCAGTCGATGCCGGGCGGCGCAGCGCGCAGCCAAGCGAGATCCTCTAGGTAATGCGCCACCATCGCGGCGCGCTGCTCCCCCTCAAAAGGCATCCAGCGCGTCTGATGGGGCTGCGCGGGCCTGTGCCCCGCTGCAATCAGGCGCGTGTGTAAATCGCCCAAACGCGGGGCGGTATTATCTCGCCGCCCCGGCTCATACAGGCCCGCAGGCAGGCCCGCACGCGGCATCATTGCGCCAAGCTGCGCACGGTGATCTGCGCCCATGCCCTCATGGCTCCAGACCGAGACTGGCAAACCCAGCGTGTTCCACACCCCGCCAATCACCTGACGCCAGCCGCGCGGATGGCCCGCCAGCCGCGCCAGCGCGCGCGCATCGGGCACCCGCGCGCCGCGCGCCACAGACACGGCCATCACCGAGGCCCACCACATATCATAGCGCCGGATCGAGACCGCAACCCGGCGTAACTGCGGCCCGATGGCACGCGCCACGCGTTCGATGCGCCCCGCCATATCAGGATACAGCGTCAGCATATCCACGCATTGCGGCATCGCGCCAATCACGTTTTCTTCCGAGATAATCAGCCGTTTCATGCCCTGATCGGACAGCCGGTCCAGCTCCATCGCGATAGCCATGCGAATGCGGCCCGCGTTTTGTCCGTCTTGCGGCGTCACCAGATCGGGGCGCTTGATCAGCCCCGAAAACAGTCCCGCGCGCGTGCGGTCCGGCCCCCAATAAGCCGTGCCACTGACCGCCAAAGCATCGGCATTTTGCAACATCCACGCCTGCATCGCCGTCGTTCCGGTGCGATGCGCCCCGATATGCAGAATGACTTCCATTCCACGCCCCCGATTTTTGCGGCAAGGCGCGTGACGCGCCAAACCCGTTTCACCCGGGGATAAGCTTGCGCAGAAAGGTCTTGCGACGTGCTTAAAGTGCGAATTTTGCGAAAATTGGCGCGATGGGGCGTGGTGCGGGCGCCCCTGTGCCCCTATATCTGGGGCAGGAGAGCAGCGCATGACCCCAAGACGACCCTTTGTAATGACGGCCCTTTTGGCGCTGTGCCTTGGCGGCGCGGGTTTTGCGCAAGACGCACCGGTGTCGGCTACGCCCGCCGCCACAGTGCCCCTGCCCGCCCCCGAAACCGTGGCGCAGGACGAAACCGGATTTGCCCCGATTGCGGGGGCGGATGCCTCGCTTGAGGCGCTGATCTGGCAAAAGCGGCCCATCGTGGTGTTTGCCGACAGCCCGTTCGATCCCGCGTTCAAGGACCAGATGCGTCTGCTAGAGGCGCGCTGGCCGGAACTGGCAGCGCGTGATGTTGTGGTGATCGCCGACACCACGCCAAACCCGCCATCGGACGTGCGCCTGAAGTTGCGCCCGCGCGGGTTCTCGCTGGTGATTATCGCCAAGGATGGCACCGTCAATCTGCGCAAACCCCGACCTTGGGACGCGCGCGAAATCATCCGCTCGATCGACAAAATGCCGATCCGACGCGAAGAGATTCGCAACGGCGCGCAGCAATAAGCGGGGCTATCAGACATCAGCCCCTCCACTGCTTCGCCCCGTCAAAACGCGCGCCGCCACAGCGGTTAGGACGAACTGGCCCCACCCCGACTGTCGCGACGCAACGCTCATCTTATTCGAACTCCATGATGATCTCGTCGACCGCAAGGCTTGCGCCTGCCTCACATTTGATCGACTTGACGCGGCCCTTACGCTCGGCGCGCAGGATGTTTTCCATCTTCATCGCCTCGACGGTGGCCAGCGCCTGGCCGTCTTGCACCTCGTCGCCTTCGCCCACGCTGATTTTCACGACCAGACCGGGCATCGGGCAGAGCAGGAATTTCGAGGTATCGGGCGGCAATTTTACCGGCATCAACTGCGCCAGTTCAGCCTGACGTGGCGTGCGCACATGCACCTTCAGATCCGCGCCACGCAGACGAATACGGAACCCCATCGGGATTTTACCGACCTTAAGCACCAGCGGCGCGCCATCGACCATTAGCTTGGCCAGCGGATCGCCCGGCGTCCAGTCGCTTTCAACGCGCATTTCGGAGCCGTCCTCAAACACAATGGTCGAGCCTTGCTTGTCCGCCTTGACCACCAGTTTGAAGTCCTCGCCTTGCAGCGAAACGACCCAGTCTTTGCCAACCTTGCGTTCGTGATTGCCCAGGGTCCCCGAGATCTTCGTGCGCCGTATTTCCGCCACCCGCTCCATCGCCGCCGTGGCCGCCGCCACGCGACACAGAATATCCTGCGACAGCGTCACACCCTCAAAGCCATCGGGATATTCCTCTTCGATAAAGGCGGTAGTGATGTTGCCGGTCTCGAAACGCTCGTGATCCATCACGGCGGCGCAGAACGGCAGGTTGTGACCGATGCCCTCAACTTCAAACGTATCAAGCGCCAGACGCATCTCCTCAATCGCCTCGGCCCGCGTCGGTGCCCAAGTGCACAGCTTGGCGATCATCGGGTCGTAAAACATCGAAATCTCACCGCCCTCATAAACGCCGGTATCGTTGCGCACGATGCCGCCAGCCTGTGTCTTACCCTCAACAGGCGGACGATAGCGGGTCAGGCGGCCAATCGAGGGCAAAAAGCCGCGATAGGGATCTTCGGCGTAAAGGCGGCTTTCGATCGCCCAGCCATTTATGCCGACATCGCTTTGTTTCATCGGCAGTTTCTCTCCGTCAGCGACGCGGATCATCTGCTCGACCAGATCAACGCCCGTGATCAACTCGGTCACCGGGTGTTCCACCTGAAGGCGGGTGTTCATTTCGAGGAAATAGAAATTGCGCTCGCCATCAACGATGAATTCCACGGTGCCTGCGCTGGTGTAATCCACAGCCTTCGCCAGCGCGACGGATTGCTCGCCCATCGCTTTGCGCGTCGCCTCATCCAGAAACGGGCTCGGCGCTTCTTCAATGACCTTCTGGTTGCGCCGCTGGATCGAGCATTCGCGCTCGTTCAGATAGACACAATTGCCATGCTTGTCAGCGAGCACCTGAATTTCAATGTGACGCGGCTGGGTGACGAATTTCTCGATGAAAATGCGGTCATCGCCAAACGAGTTCGCCGCCTCGTTTTTCGACGACTGAAAGCCCTCGCGCGCCTCTTCATCGTTCCACGCGATCCGCATCCCCTTGCCGCCGCCGCCCGCGCTGGCCTTTAGCATCACTGGATAACCAACCTCGCGGCTGATTTTCACCGCCTCATCTGCGTCCTCGATCAGCCCCATGTAACCGGGCACAGTGGACACGCCCGCCTCTTGGGCCAGTTTTTTCGAGGTAATCTTGTCGCCCATCTTCTCAATGGCACCCGAAGGCGGCCCGATAAAGACGACGCCCTCTTTCTCAAGCGCCTCGGCGAATTTCATGTTTTCCGACAGAAACCCATAGCCCGGATGCACGGCCTCAGCGCCGGTCTGGCGGATCGCGTCCATGATCTTGTCGATCACGATATAAGACTGGTTGGCCGGCGCGGGACCAATATGCACCGCCTCATCGGCCATCTGCACATGCAGCGCGTGACGGTCGGCATCGGAATAGACGGCAACCGTCTTGATGCCCATCTTCTGCGCGGATTTTATGACCCGGCAAGCAATCTCGCCGCGGTTTGCAATCAGGATTTTCTTGAACATTTCCGGTCCTTCCCCTCGGGGCGCGCATGGCCCCGTCTGTCGTGATCTTGAGGTGAGAAATAAGAAAAACCGCCACCGGGGCAATTGACCCCAATGACGGCTTTAACGAAATCCTGCGCGCCCGAAGGCTGCGTCAGGTCTATCTTAGTAGCTGCGCGTACACACGCCCGCGTCGTCGCAATAGGTGCCCGCAAGCGCACCAAGCGCCGCGCCCGCGACGATGTTGTTATCGGTTGCGTCTGCGATGACAGCGCCACCTGCGGCGCCTGCCAGCGCGCGCTGACCGTCGGTTTGCATGCAACCTGCAAGCGCAAGGCCTGCGATGAGGATAAGGATAGGGGATTTGCGCATAGGACACTGCCTCCGTGAGCGGTTATTGTTGCTCGCGAATTTATCGCAAAGTCGTGAAAAGCCAATGCAAATCTTGAATGTGTGTCCCGATCGGCAAAGCACCGCCGATTCGCCCTGCTCCTGACCCGCCCTGAAAAAGAAAGCTGCGACCTGACCCGAAGATCAGGCCGCAGAGAAAGGGAAGGGGTAGGGATAGTAAGTCGTGACCCGCAGGGGTTGGGGACTACGCGAGCCACATCCCCAACCTGAACGTCGCACGCCCCGATTGCAAAGCCGAAATTGCGCACTCCCTCAGGTTCGGCGATTTGCCGCCATTTGGGTGGGGTGAGCGGCGAAATCATGCCCAATCCTCATCATCTTCATCCTCAAAGACAAAGCTGGCAGGATCGGCGAACACCTCAGGAAAGGCCGCCTCGGCGCGCTTTGAGTCAATGCGCAACAGCGCCTCATAGCTTTCGGGGTCAAACGGGTCTTCAGCGGGCACCACCTCGCGGCCGAACAACCAACTGATGCGCCCCGCATCCAGATTGCCCCGCTCGAACGGCTCCTCGCCAAAATGCGTCCAAAGCGCTGCCATAAACCCGGCATCGGCCTTGCGATCAGCTGGGGCGCGATCAGCATAGCGCTCACGCTTGATGATCTTCGTCGCGCCTTTCTTATTGGCGCGCCGAATCGTGAATTGATAATCGGTCGAGGGCAAACGCCCAGGAAAACCGCGATGTTTCAGCATGTTGCGCGCCCCCCGATGTAACGTCGAGGATGGCGTATACTCAGGGTCGCGTCAGGGTTGCTGCGCGCCGGTCGGGTTATTTGGAGTAGTGCCGTTTCCGCCACCACCGGGCCCCCTGTAGGGATCGGGTATACACATGGCTGGCGTCTGCGATGTTGACGCCGCTCCAACCTCACCGGGGCCGCAGTCAAGCGGGCAATCAGGCACGCTAGCGGGGTATTGCGAATCGATGTAGCGCCCCGTGGGACGACAGTCACCAACGGCACCGCCGTATTTACCTGTGTAGACAGGCTCAATCGTGACGGGCTCGGGCTCGGGCTTGGGTGCGCAGCCGAAAAGCGCGACGGATGCGGCAAGCATGAGAATGGTTTTCTGTGCCATGGTCCAACGTCCCTCTGTTCAAAGTACCTCTGTTCAAGAAACCGTGAGGAAGCGTAAGCGCCGTAACCCACTCTCGCTAGGCTATCAATTGATATAGACCGTTCGGCTAGGGCGAGGCGCACGCCCCCCCGCCCCAAGCCGGTCTTACTTGTATTTGCCGGTATAGACCGGCTCTTCTGTGACCGGTGCGGGCATTGGCTCGGGCTTGGGCGCGCAAGCTGCGACAAAGCCAACCAGTGACAGTGCAATGAGAAGTTTCGACATGTCGTTCTCCTGTCCAAGGACACGGTCTGACCCGTTCGGGCAGCACCAGCCGCATCCGGTTTCGTTTGGGAGAAAAGATTCTCTTTCCCCAACGACAGGTTAGCCCGCAATACGGGATCACGAAAGCGCGATTTGTGCGTGATCGCCGCGCCCTGCCCCATTGCTGTTAAAAGAACTGCCATTCGCATTTTCCTTCATCGACAGAAAACGTGTCGAAATATTGTGTTGCCGCGTGATCGACCTCGCCAAAGGGCACGATTCGATCCGACAGGCTGATGACCACTTCCGCGGGCTCTGGCGCAGGGCGCGCAATGCGCGGGGCGACCCAAGTATCGCACAGCGCCGCGATATCGGCCAAAGCGATGTCGGGGCTAAGCGGACTGCGCCCGCCAATCTGCGGCGCGAGAAAGCGAAACCGATAGGTCAATCCTTGCGTCCCCTGAGCCGTATGAATCACGTCAATCCACCAAATCTTTTGCCCTGATGGCACCGCAATCACCTTGCCTTGCGTGCCTTTTGGCCCATCTCCGGGCTCCAGATCATCGGGATGCATCACCACCCCGTAATCCGGCATAGGGCTGACCTCGCGCAGATCTTGGGCACGGGCCGGACAGCCTAGCAGCGCCCCGGCCAAAAGCCCGGAGCCAAGTGCCCTGAAACCGAACTCGATCCGCCCCATCACATCCCCTTACAGCGGTATATTGTCGTGTTTCTTCCATGGGTTGGTCAGTTTCTTGGACCGCAGCGAGGCAAACGCCCGCGCCACGCGCCGCCGGGTCGAGCGCGGCTGGATCACCTCGTCGATAAAGCCCTTTTCAGCGGCCACGAACGGGTTGGCAAAGCGGTGCTCATAATCAGCGGTGCGCTGCGCGATTTTGTCCTTATCGCCCAGCTCGCTGCGATACAGAATCTCGACCGCGCCCTTGGCGCCCATCACTGCGATCTCGGCGGTGGGCCAAGCATAGTTAAAATCGCCGCGCAGGTGTTTGGACGCCATCACGTCATACGCGCCGCCATAGGCTTTGCGCGTGATCAACGTGACTTTCGGCACCGTCGCCTCGCCATACGCAAACAGCAACTTTGCGCCGTGCTTGATCACGCCGCCATACTCCTGCCCGGTGCCCGGCAAAAAGCCCGGCACATCGACCAGCGTCAGGATCGGAATTTCGAACGCATCGCAGAACCGCACGAATCGCGCGGCCTTGCGGCTGGAATCGATATCCAAGCAGCCCGCCAGCACCATCGGTTGGTTCGCAACAACCCCAACCGTCTGCCCCTCAAGCCGGATAAATCCGGTGATGATATTGCCCGCGAAGTCCTTTTGGATCTCAAAGAAATCACCCTCATCGGCGATTTTCTGGATCAGCTCCTTCATGTCGTAAGGCGTATTCGGGTTGCTCGGAATCAGCGTATCCAGCGAGGCCTCAATGCGATCCACATCGTCAAAGAAGGGCCGCACGGGTGCCTTTTCACGATTGGAGAGCGGCAGGAAATCGATCAGGCGACGCGTCTCGATCAGCGCCTCGACATCATTCTCATAGGCCCCATCGGCCACCGAAGACTTCTTGGTATGCGTACCAGCCCCGCCCAGTTCTTCGGCTGTAACCACCTCATTCGTCACGGTTTTCACCACGTCCGGGCCGGTGACAAACATATACGAGCTGTCCTTTACCATAAAGATAAAGTCCGTCATCGCCGGGCTATACACCGCTCCCCCCGCGCACGGCCCCATGATCAAGCTGATCTGAGGCACAACGCCGCTGGCCATGATATTGCGCTGGAACACATCGGCATATCCGGCGAGCGAGGCCACACCCTCTTGAATGCGCGCACCACCCGAATCGTTGATCCCGATCACCGGCGCGCCATTTTGCACCGCCATATCCATGATCTTGCAGATTTTCTCGGCATGGGTCTCGCTTAGCGAGCCGCCAAACACTGTGAAATCTTGGCTGAACACATACACCATGCGCCCGTTCACCGTGCCCCAACCGGTGATCACGCCATCGCCGTAAGGCTTGCTCTCATCCATCCCGAAATCGGTGCAGCGATGGGTTTTGAACATGTCGAACTCTTCGAAAGAGCCCTCATCCAACAGCAATTCAACCCGCTCACGCGCGGTCAGCTTGCCCTTTTTGTGCTGCGCTTCAATGCGCTTTTCACCGCCACCCAATCGCGCCTGCGCGCGCCGGTCTTCAAGCTCTTCCAGGATGTCTCGCATGGGGGTCCTCCGAATATTTCAACGCACAATATACAAGCGCAACGCCGTTACAAAGGGGATTTCAGAAAATTTGCAAAACATTGCCAGACCTCATTTTGCTAATTGCAAAATTGCAAACTCACCACAGCGAACTAACAACCCGGTCTTGGCGGCAAACCGCGCGCGACGTTTGACGACGATGATTTGCAAAGCTACAAACCGATTTGCAAAGGGAGGGCATGATGGCAATTCAGAAACTCTATGCAGGGGTGAAGCTGCGCGAAACCCGCACCCGTCTGGGCCTGACGCAAAAGGCCTTTGCCGAACGACTCGGCGTCTCGTTGCCCTATCTCAACCAGATGGAAAACAATCACCGCCCGGTTTCGGCGCAGGTGGTGCTGGCGCTGGCCTCTGAATTTGGCCTTGATGTTACCGAGCTGTCGGCAGGCGATGCCGAGCGTCTGGTCAGCGACATGCGCGAGGCACTGGCCGATCCGATTTTCTCTGACGGGGCACCGCCACTGGCCGATCTGCGCCTTGCAGCCTCGAATGCCCCCGCCCTCGCGCGCGCCTTTCTGGAAATGCACCGCGCCTATCGCCAGACCCATGAACGCCTTGCCTCACTGGATGAGGCTTTAGGGCGTGACGGGCCGCATATGATCACCAGTCCTTGGGAAGAGGTGCGCGACTTCTTTCACTATTGCGACAATTACATCGACGCGGTGGATCGCGCCGCCGAACGCTATTCCTGCCCCAATGGCACGCGCTTGGAACCCATTCCTCATGCAATCGAGACCCTCGCCAAGCGGGGCGTAAAAGTGCAATTTTCCGACATTGGCCCGTTGCGCGCACTTGATGGCGATCGCCTTGCGATCAACGCCCATGTCGGCAAGCCAACGCAGGCGTTTCAGCTGCTTCATCAGGTCGCTCTGCTCACCCAGAACGAGCTGCTCGAAGCCACTCTCGACCTTGCGCGCTTTCAATCCGACACGGCGCGCGCCATCGCGAAAATCGGTCTGGCGAACTATTTCGCGGGCGCGGCGCTGCTGCCCTATCGTCCCTTCCTCGCCGCCGCCCAAGACACCCGCCACGATCTTGAACGGCTTTGCGACATCTTCACCGCTTCAATCGAGCAAGTCGCCCACCGCCTCTCCACCCTGCAACGCCCCGGTGCCAAGGGCATCCCCTTCTTCTTTGTGCGGGTCGATCAGGCTGGAACGATCACCAAACGCCACTCCGCCACACGGCTGCAATTCGCCCGGTTTGGCGGTGCCTGCCCGCTGTGGAACGTCCACCAAGCCTTTGAAACCCCAACACGTTTTCTGCGCCAACTGGCCGAGACGCCCGACGGGATGCGCTATCTCTGCCTTGCACGCGACGTGTCCAAACCCGGCGGCAGCTTCACCGCTCCCGTGCGGCGCTACGCGATTTGTCTGGGCTGCGAGGTCAGCCACGCGCAGGGCTTGATTTACGCCGACGATATGGAGTTGGGCAATCCCAAGGCCTATGAGCCCATCGGCATTTCTTGCCGGATCTGCGAGCGCAAGAACTGCCATCAACGCTCCGTTCCCCCGCTAGAGCGCCGTTTGCATGTCGATCCCGACCATCGCGGCCTTCTGCCCTACGATATCGCCTAAAAAAAGCGCCCCGAGGTCTCCCCCGAGGCGCATTTCAATCTGGTATCAAACGTCGCGATCAGACGGCGGCTTCGCTCAACATCCGTGCGATCTCGTCTTTCACCGCAGCGCGTTTCTTGCGCAGATCGGTCTCGGTCAACGAATCAACCGGATCAACGTTGGTCTCGGCGCGATGCACCTGATCGTTCAGCACGTCATAGTCTTCCAACAGCTTTGCAAAATGCGCGTTCGAGATTTTCAAAGCGTGCAATTGCTCAAGCTGTTGCGGAAATTCCTCTTGCAGCGTGTGCGGCGTATTGGACATGTCGTCTCCCTCTCCATCAAATCAGATTGATTCTACCGCAGCGGTTACCGCGCCACCTTGATGCGCGTCAAGTCAGCCCCCCGCGCGCCGCCATCCCGCCGCTTTCGCCTGCGTCTCCGAGCAAAACCACCGCTCACCCTTGCGCGTGTTGATCCGCGTGGCCGCGTAAGACCGCATCCCCCGCAGATGATACAGGTGCCCGCGCATCGAAATATTTCCCTTAATCGCACATCCCGCCTGCGGTGGGGGCGCAGCAGAACTGGCCCGCTTTTGCGCGCGCACCAAATCAGGTCGTTCGGCGCTGCCTTGCCAAACCCCGCGCCGTGCCGATTTCGCCTCGGCCTCTTGGCGCACATAGGCCATGGAGTATTTGCGATAGGCAAAGGCCGCCCCGCGCGCCACCATCGCCGCGTTCACATCGCGCCCGCCCGCATGACACACGGCAATCAGACGGCCATAGCGATCCTCTTCATCGCCCGAACAACGCACCCCTTGCTTGGCCAATTCGCGCAAGCTCTGCGTCGCTGCCACCCCGCAAGACCACGCCCCGCCAGAGGCGCGCTGGCATGTTTGTTTCGATTCTGGCGCATCAATGCCAAACAGGCGCACCCGCGTATTTTCAACGACCAAAGTGTCACCATCTACCACGCGCGGCACGCCCGAAACGGTCGAGGCCACGGCCGGCGAGAGCATTGCCAATAAAAGTAAACAAAACCTGAACATGCCCCACATATGGTAGGATACCCACGCAGGATCAATCTATTTCGTGGCGGAAGGTTAATTCGACCCGCGGCTTTTAACGCTGTGCCACCTGCCAGTTACCCGCGACTTCCGGCACCAAATTCTCCCGCGCCAACGGCGCGCGCCCCAACAGATGATCGGCGATTTTCTCGCCCACCATGATCGAGGGCGCATTCAGATTGCCATTGGTGATGCGCGGAAAGACCGAGCTATCGGCCACCCGCAGCCCTTGCACACCAATCACGCTCCCCTCGGGGTCCACCACCGCGCCGGGATCATCGATCGCCCCCATCCGCGCGGTGCCGCAGGGATGATAGGCGCTCTCGGCATGCTCGCGGATGAAGGCGTCAATCTGATCGTCGCTTTGCACATCCGCCCCCGGCTGGATCTCACGCGCGACATGGGTGGCCATTGCGGGCTGGTCGAAAATCTCGCGCGTGAGCCGGATACATTTGCGAAACTCTGCCCAGTCATCGGGATGGCTCATGTAGTTAAAGCGGATCTCGGGCGCCATTGCCGGATCACCGCCCGCCAACCGAACCGAGCCGCGCGATTTCGACCGCATCGGCCCGACATGCGCTTGAAACCCGTGCCCCTCAGCCACCGCGCGGCCATCATAACGCACGGCAATCGGCAGGAAGTGATATTGAATATCAGGATAGGCAATCCCGGCATCCGAGCGGATGAACCCACAAGCCTCAAACTGGTTCGACGCGCCAAGCCCGCGCTTGCCCAACAACCATTGCGCCCCGACCCAAGCCTTGCCCGCAAGGTTCCAATAACGAAACAACGTTATCGGCTCTTTCGCGGAAAATTGCATATATATTTCAAGGTGATCTTGCAGGTTCGCACCCACGCCCACACGATCCGCCAACACCTTAATCCCGTGTTCGCGCAAATGATCCGCCGGGCCAATCCCCGACAGCATCAACAACTTGGGCGTATTGATCGAACTGGCCGCCAACACCACCTCGCGCCCCGCCGAAATCACCTCGACACGGCCCTTGCGCAACACCTCAACACCGACCGCGCGCGCGCCCTCAAACACCACGCGCTGCGCCAACGCACGCACGATACGCAACCGCCCCGTCTTAAGCGCCGGACGCAAATACGCATTGGCCGCCGACCACCGCTGCCCCTTGTAAATCGTGGCCTCCATCGGACCAAAACCCTCTTGGCGCGCCCCGTTGTAATCCTCGCTCACCGGATAGCCCGCCTGCTGCCCCGCTTGGATAAACGCATCAAAGAGCGGGTTTGCCCGCGGCCCGCGCGTCACATGCAATGGCCCGGCATCGCCACGCCACTGCGACGCGCCGCCATGCCAATGCTCCATCCGCTTGAAATAGGGCAGCACATCGGCAAAGCCCCAGCCGCGCGCGCCGCTCTCTTCCCAATGATCGAAATCGCGCGCATGACCACGCACATAAACCATCCCGTTGATGCTGGACGACCCGCCCAGCACCTTGCCGCGCGGCGTGGCCAGCTTGCGCCCGCCCAGCCCCGGCTCTGGCTGACTGGCAAACCCCCAGTCATACATCGCCATGTTCATCGGATAGCTCAGCGCACCGGGCATCTGGATGAACGGCCCCGCGTCAGATCCGCCATGCTCGATCACCAACACATCGCGCCCAGCCTCAACCAGCCGATACGCCAGCGCCGAACCACCCGAGCCAGCGCCT
Source organism: Thioclava sp. (assembly GCF_048263065.1). Taxonomy (NCBI): domain Bacteria; kingdom Pseudomonadati; phylum Pseudomonadota; class Alphaproteobacteria; order Rhodobacterales; family Paracoccaceae; genus Thioclava; species Thioclava sp. The sequence goes on along the minus strand of NZ_JBLXEM010000003.1, from coordinate 194,710 downwards.
ACAATCACAAATTCCGCCTGCACACTCATTTTCATCTGGCCCTAAATACTCCGGGGTCCGGGGCAGCGCCCCGGCGACCTCAAAACGCGCCTCAATACGGGCTTTCCACCGGCCCCATGCCGACATAGACCGACTTCACCTGCGTATAATGCTCAACGGCAGCGCGCGAATTTTCGCGCCCGAAGCCTGACCCTTTAACCGCCCCAAAGGGCATTTCCACCGGCGTCAGATTATAGGCGTTGATCCAGCAGGTGCCCGCCTGCAACTGCCCGATCACGCGATGCCCGCGCGCCAGATCAGCGGTAAACACCCCCGCCGCCAAGCCGAATTGCGTGTCATTGGCGCGCGCGATCACCTCGGCCTCATCGACAAAATCAAGCACCGACATGACGGGCCCGAAAATCTCCTCGCGCGCGATGGTCATACTGTCAGCCACATCAGCAAACACCGTGGGCTGCACGAATAGCGGCCCCTCATTCCCCTGCGCGCCGCCGCAAATCAGCCGCGCACCCTCGGATTTGGCGCTTTCGATATAGCTCAGCACCTTGTCGCGCTGTGCGACTGAAATCAGCGGCCCGAACTGCGTGGTCTCGTCTTGCGGATCACCCGCTTTGATACGTCCCGTGCGCTCGGCCAGCCGCGCCAGAAACGCCTCTTTGATGCCCTTTTGCACAAACACCCGCGTGCCGTTGGAACAGATCTGCCCTGAGGAATAGAAATTCGCCAACATCGTCGCCCCCACGGCGCTTTCCAGATCGGCATCGTCGAAAATAATCAGCGGAGATTTCCCGCCCAGCTCCATCGTGACATGCTTCATGCCCGCCGCCGCTGCCGTGTAAACCTTGCCCCCGGTGGGCACCGATCCGGTCAGCGAGACCTTGGCGATACGCGGATCGCTGGCCAGCGCCGCGCCCACCGCGCCAAAGCCCTGCACCACGTTGAACACCCCCGCAGGCATCCCGGCCTCGACGAAAATCGCGGCCAGTTGCAGCGCGCCAAGCGGCGTCACCTCGGATGGCTTGAACACCATCGCATTGCCCGTAGATAGCGCGGGCGCGGCCTTCCAGCAGGCAATCTGACTGGGGTAATTCCACGCGCCAATCCCCGCGCACACGCCCAAAGGCTCGCGCAAGGTATAGGCGAAATCTCCCCCCAGCGGTATAGTTTCCCCCGTCAAGGTCGGCGCAAGCCCCGCGAAATATTCCAGCGCATCCGCCCCCGAGGGCCAATCCGCCTCGCGCGTTTCGGCAATGGGCTTGCCGGTATCGAGCGTTTCCAACTGCGCCAGTTCCTCGGCCCGTTCGCGAATGATCGCCACGGCGCGACTCAACACGCGCGCACGCTCTACCGGACGCCACGCGGCCCAATCCTTTTGCGCTGCGATAGCCCCCGTGATCGCCGCCTCGATCACCGCAGGCGTGGCTGCATGTAGCCGCGCGATGACCTCGCCGGTGCCGGGATAGGTCACCTCGATCACCTCGCCCGCCCCATCTTCCATCCAATCGCCATTCACGAAATGGCTCGCCTTCGGTTGCGCCTTCATTGCCCGTCCTCCAATTCTTTTTCCAGATGCGCCAGCACCATGTTGCAGGCGTGCTGGCGATCCAGCGCGCCCCCCGCCAAAGCGGCACGAATATAGACGCCGTCGATCAGCGCGCTCAGCCCCTCGGCCACCGCCTCGGCCCGCGCGCCTATAATCGGGCGCAACCCGTAAAGCAGGTTTGAGCGCAGCCGCGATTGATACACCCCCAGCAAGCGCCGCGCAGCGTCGCTAGACTGCGCCAAAACGTAGAAATTCAGCCAAGCCGAGATCGCTTCGCCGCGAAAACTACCCGCCGCAAACGACCCGATCACAACCGCGCGCACCCGCGCGTGGGGGCTGCGCGCCGTGGCCAGCGCCCCGCGCACCTCAGCTGCGTAAAGCGTCAGGATTGAACGCATCGCGGCCAAGAAAATCTGCTCTTTCGAGCCGAAATAATGATGCGCCAAAGCCGAAGACATCCCCGCGCGGCGCGCGATTTGTGCCACCGTCACATCCAGCGTGCCGGCATCGCCCACTGTCTCAATCGTGGCTTTCACCAGCGCCGCGCGCCGTATAGGCTCTGCTCCAAGCTTGGGCATCTGTGTCTCTCGTTTTCCGACGGTTTGCAGTTTTGTCTCAGCTAGAATATGTTTATTGACTCGTCAATCAACAACCGCAACCTTGCGGTTTGACGCTGCGACAGGGAGAAAAATATGAAATTCCGTTCCACCCTTATTGCGATGGGGGCCGCGCTGACGCTGGGCTTTGCGGCCAGCGCACCGGTGCAAGCCGCTGATTGCTCTAGCGTGACCTTCTCGGATGTCGGCTGGACCGACATCACCTCGACCACCGCCGCCGCGACCACGATCCTACACGCGCTTGGCTATGAGACCGACGTCAAAGTGCTGTCCGTGCCCGTGACCTATGAGGCGCTGTCGAAGGGCGATGTCGATGTGTTCTTGGGCAACTGGATGCCGTCGATGGCCGCCAACGTTGATCCCTACACCAAGGATGGCACAGTTGAGACGCTGGGCACCAACCTGACGGGCGCGAAATACACGCTGGCCACCAATCCCACCGGTGCCAAGCTTGGTATCAAGGATTTCGCCGATATCGCCAAACATAAAGACGCGCTCGATGGCAATATCTATGGCATCGAGCCGGGCAATGACGGCAACACGCTGATCCTTAGCATGATTGACAAGAACGAATTCGATCTGGGCGATTTCGATCTCAAGGAAAGCTCGGAACAAGGCATGCTGGCGCAAGTTGCACGCGCTGATAAGGCAGACAAGCCGATCATCTTCCTCGCGTGGGAACCCCACCCGATGAACGCAAATTTCGACATCACCTATCTGGCGGGCGGCGATGATGTGTTTGGCCCCGATTACGGCGGTGCCGAGGTGATGACCAACGTGCGCAAAGGCTTTGTGCAAGACTGCCCCAATGTCGGCAAATTCGTCTCCAACCTGCAATTTACCCTGCCGATGGAAAACGAAATCATGGGCAAGATTTTGGATGATGGCGAGGAGCCCGAGCAAGCAGCCAAAACCTGGCTCGCCGCCCATCCCGAGGTCTGGCAGAACTGGCTTACCGGCGTGACGACCAAAGACGGCGGCGATGCCCGCGCGGCGGTCGAACAGGCGCTTGGCAAGTGAGCCGAGGCGCACAAAGCAAGGGCGCGCGCGGCGCAATCTGCGCGCGCCTTGCCCCCGTGGCGGCGCTGGCACTGCTGGCCCTGCCCGCCCACGCCGCCGAGCCGCTCACCCCCTGCCCGACCAGCGCCGACCTGCACGCCGAGGGTATCATCCTGTCGCGCACCACCCCGCGCATGAGCGAGGCGTTTCGCTATGAAAACGGCCAGCTCATCGGCTATCGCGCCGACGATCCCGACTTGGGCCGCGCGCCGCAGCGCGAAATCTTCGCCCACCCGCTCGCCATCACCACACGCCAATCCGCCGGGCGCGAATTCACTCTGCGCTACACCGATGACCCCAGCGCGCTGAGCACGCTGTCGCAAACGGGCCGATGGACCAGCCCCGTCGCGCTGCTCGTGGACGGCAAACCAGAGCGGCAAGGCACGATCACCTACACCTATCGCGGCCCCGGCACGGTGCAGATTGGCACCTGCACTTATCCCGTCTGGCAAGTGGTCGAACGCGTCGATTTGGGCGATCTGCACTCGTCTTTCCTCAAGGAATTCGCCCCCGATCCCGGCATCGTGATCCGCTCAACCAAGCTGGACCCGAAAACCAGCAAAGCCCTGTCGCAGGTCGCGTTTGACGCAATCACCGTGCGCAAGAAAAAACCAACTGACAAAGGACAGGAATGACCTGGCTGACCGACACCAAGATCCCCGTGGGCCAAACGGCAAAGGCCGTAATCGACTGGCTACAAACCCATGCCGGCCCGTTTTTCGACGCGCTCTCGACGCTGATGCAAGGGTTGATCGACGCGATCTTGTGGGTCTTTGAAGCGCCCCCGCCCGTTGTCGTGATCGCGGCGTTCATGGGGCTGACTTGGTGGCTGCAACGGCGCTGGATTCTGACGCTGCTGGTGGGCTTGGGCTTCGCGTTTATCCTCAACCAAGGCTATTGGGAGGAAACCACCGAAAGCCTTACGCTGGTGCTGTCGGCCTGCGTCGTGTGCATGGGGTTGGGCGTGCCCATCGGTATCGCCACCGCGCATCGCCCGCGCCTTTACAAGGTGATGCAGCCGGTGCTGGACCTGATGCAAACCCTGCCCGGTTTCGTCTACCTGATCCCCGCCATCGTGTTTTTCGGCATCGGCATGGTGCCCGGCCTGATCGCCACCGTGATCTTCGTGCTGCCCGCACCGATCCGCCTGACCCATCTGGGCGTGTCCTCGACTCCGGACACCCTGATCGAGGCCGCCCAAGCCTTTGGCGCCACCAAGCGCCAACTGCTGTGGAAGGTCGAGCTACCCTATGCCAGCCCACAAATCATGGCTGGGCTGAACCAGACGATCATGCTGTCACTCTCGATGGTGGTGATTGCCGCGCTGGTGGGGGCCGATGGGCTGGGCGTGCCGGTGGTGCGTGCGCTGAATACCGTGAACACCCGCTTGGGGTTTGAATCAGGCTTCGTGATCGTGGTGCTCGCGATCATCCTTGACCGGATGCTACGCCGGGAGGGCAAAAAATGAGCGCCCCCACAGACCCCAAGCAACCCGCCGTGCGGTTCGAAAACGTCTCGATCGTGTTTGGCGATGATCCCGCCAGCGCGCTGCCGCTGATGGACGAAAACCTTTCGCGCCCCGATATTCAGGACCGCACCGGCCAAATTCTAGGCGTGCATGACTGCTCGCTGGATGTGGCCGAGGGCGAGATTCTCGTGCTGATGGGCCTCTCCGGCTCGGGTAAATCCACGCTGCTGCGCGCGGTGAACGGGCTGAACCCGGTGTGTCGCGGCGCAGTGCATGTGCATGACGGCAACGGGCTGGTCGATGTGACCCATGCCGATGCGGCCACGCTGCGATCCATCCGGTTGCACCGCGTCGCAATGGTGTTTCAGCAATTCGGCCTGCTACCATGGCGCAGCGTACGCGAAAATGTCGGGCTTGGTCTAGAACTCGGCGGCATGCCAAAACCCGAGCGCCGCGCCCGTGTGGACGAACAGCTTGAAATGGTGGGCCTGTCGCAATGGGCAGACCGCGAAGTGGACGAGCTGTCGGGCGGAATGCAGCAGCGCGTCGGACTGGCCCGCGCCTTCGCGACCGACGCCCCGATCTTGCTGATGGATGAACCCTTCTCGGCGCTTGACCCCCTCATCCGCGCCCGTCTGCAAGACGAGCTTCTCGATCTACAATCCAAACTCAAACGCACCATCATCTTCGTGAGCCATGACCTCGACGAGGCTTTCAAAATCGGCAATCGGATCGCGCTGATGGAGGGCGGGCGGATCGTGCAATGTGGCACCGCGCGCGATATCATTGCCAATCCCGCCAACGATTATGTGGCCGATTTCGTCGCCCATATGAACCCGCTCGGCGTACTGCGCGCCGCCGATCTGGCGCAAGTATCAAATGGCGCAGCTCCAGCGACCTCGGGGGCGCGTGTCGGCCTTGATACGCCAGTGAAAGAAGTGATGGAACGGCTACGCGAGGAGCCCGCCGTCGCGCTTACTGATGGCCGCATCATCACCCGCGAAAGCGTCATCACCGCGCTCATTGACCCCAAGGGCAGCGCCTGAGGGCAGCGGCGGAGTAAGTATTTTTGGCTAGATGAAATTCAAGAAAAGGCTATTTTCATCTAGCGACAAATACTCCCGCCGGAGGCATCCGACCGCAAAATCAAGCGCGCGCTCAGAGCTTGGTCGCAGGCGCGGGCGGGGTGACGGGGCGGCGTTTGATCTGAGATTCGCGCCACGTCATATAGCTGACAGAGGCGATAATGATCCCGCCGCCTAAAATGACGTAAGGATCTGGAACTTCGCCGAAAATCGTCCATCCAGCAATCGCGGCCCAGACCAGTTGCAGAAATATCACCGGCTGTGTCACGCTCACTGGCGCGGCGGCAAAGGCGCGCGTCATCGCGTAATGGCCTGCGGTCGCGAACAGCGCAACCGCGCCCAGCCAAAGCGTGGCCGACAGCGAAATCGGCTGCCACTCCCACAGCGCGAGCGGCGCAAGCGCGACCGTCACCACCAACGTCATCATCGCCACCACCGTGCTGGCGGGCACGAAATCGGTAAGACGTTTGGCCGACAGATAGGCCGCGCCAAAGAACAGCGCCGCGCCGAGTTGGGCGATATGACCGGGTTCGATCTCGCGCACTCCGGGGCGTAGGATGATCAGCGCACCAATCAGTGCCACGCCGATGGCACTGATGCGCCGCCACGCCAGCCCCTCTCCCAGCAGCAGCGCACCGCCCACCGTCACCACAATCGGGTTGAGGTAGTTGATCGCGGTGACATCGGCGATCGGGATATGTGTCATCGCGTAAAACCATAGCACCACCGCGACCGCGTGCAGCACGCCGCGCAGCCCGAACAGCACCCAGACCTCGCGCGTATAGCCGCGCCGCAAAATCCGGTTCAAGGCGGGGGCGACAAAGATCAACCCCCAAGCAAAGCGCACAAAGGCCGATTGCGCGACGGGCACCGAAGCCCCCATCCAATGCACGATGATATTGACGAACACGAAACACAGCGTCGCTGCGAGCATCCAGAGGATGCCGATCAACGGGCGGTTGGCTTTGGGGTTTGCGATCATGCCCCTGTTGGACTGTGAAACGCGCGGCTTCGCAAGGGGCAGCTTTGTAACCGTTACAGCCCACCCATCGCGAGCCGCCACGCGATGGAGCCCATCACCAGCGCGATCAACAGGTCAAAGACGCGCCATGCGGCGGGTTTGGCAAACACAGGCACTAGCAATCTTGCACCGTAAGCCAACGAAAAGAAAAACAAAAAGGAGGCGGTGATCGCGCCTGCCGCGAACGCAAGCAGATGGCCCGAGAATTGCGCCGACACCGCGCCAAGCAGCACCACCGTATCAAGCCAGACATGCGGATTGGCCCAGGTAAATGCCGCCACCGTCGCCAGCACCGCGCGCAGGCTGGGGGCCTTGCCCTGCCCCGCCTCAAGATGTTCGCCCCCCCGGATCGCCGCGATCAGCGCGCGGATCGCATACCAAATCAGGAACGCCACGCCGCCCCAGCGCAAGATCTGGGGCAGCCATGGCAGCGCGGTGCTGGCGGCAGCAAATCCCGACACGCCGATGGCAATCAACAGCGCGTCTGAGAGCGCGCAAAACAGAGCGACCGCAAACACATGTTCACGCCGCAGACCCTGGCGAAGCACAAAGGCGTTTTGCGCCCCGATCGCCACGATCAGCCCCAGCCCCAGTTTCAGCCCCGCCCAAAATACCATTGCCACGCCCCTTTCATTGCGGCTTCCTTTTGGCGTGCCGGGCGGATAAGTTCCACTTAATTTACCTAATCCGAATTAAGTTTTGCTTATGTTCGACTATGCAACCCTAGAGGCGCTGGCCGCCGTGATCGACACCGGATCGTTTGACGCGGCCGCCGCGCGGCTCGGCGTCACTCCGCCCGCGATCTCGCAGCGCATCAAGGCGCTGGAAGAACGCATGGGCACGGCGCTGGTGATCCGCGCCCAGCCCTGTCGCCCGACCGAGGACGGGGCGCGCCTGATCACCCATCAGCGCGAGGTGGCGCTGCTTGAGGCGCAGCTTGCGCCCGCCGACATGCCGCCGGTGTTGCGCATCGCGGTGAGTGCGGACAGCCTTGCGACTTGGGTGCTGCCTGCGCTGAGTGCGCTGGAGGGTGTGTTGTTCGATCTGGTGATCGACGATCAGGATCATGCGCATCACTGGCTGGCGCGCGGCGAGGTGGTGGGCGCGATCACTGCGGACACGGGGCCGGTCGTGGGCTGTGACACGGTGGCGCTGGGGCGGCTGCGTTATATCGCGACGGCCTCGCCTGCTTTCGTGGCGCAGCACTTCCCGGATGGGGTGAATTGCACAGCCCTGCGCGCGGCCCCGGCGTTGCAATTCAATGCCAAGGATCGCCTGCAAGAAGATTGGGCTGCGATGATCTGCGGCGGGCCTGTCAGTCTGCGTGCACATCGTATCGGATCAAGCGAGGGGTTTGTGGACGCGGCTTTGCACGGGCTTGGCTGGGGAATGAACCCCGAGCCGCTGGTGCGTGCGCATCTGGCAAGCGGCGCGTTGGTGGCGCTGGGGCCTGCGCCGCTTGATGTGCCGCTGCATTGGCAAAGCCTGCGTCGCCTCAAGACCCCGCTGGCCCCGCTCAGCGCAGCCGTGCGAAAAGCCGCCAAGACCGTGCTTTTGTAAGACGATGCGCGCGCGCCCCATTGCCCTTGCGCCGCGCGCGCCCTATTGCTGCGTTTTATGAAACTGTTATTTTTAGGCGATGTGATGGGGCGCGCGGGGCGTGCTGCGATCACCGAAAAACTCCCGAAGCTGCGCACCGAGTGGCGGCTCGATTTCGTCGTGGTCAATGGCGAGAATGCCTCGGGCGGGATGGGGCTGACGGGCGAACATGCCAAGCTGCTGCTGGATGCGGGGGCAGATGTGGTCACGCTCGGCGATCATGCGTTCGATCAAAAGGATATGCTGCGGTTCATCGAAGGCGAGCCGCGCATTATCCGCCCGCTGAATTATGCCAAGGATGCGCCGGGGCGCGGTGCGCGGGTGTTTTCGGACGCGCGCGGGCGCAAGGTTCTGGTGGCGCAGGTGCTGGGCAATGTGTTCATGAAGCGCGCCTTTGACGATCCGTTTTCCAACATCGAGGCGGCGTTGAACCGCTATCCGCTGGGCGGCGCGGTGCAGGCCGCGCTGGTCGATGTGCATTGCGAAGCCACGAGCGAGAAGGTGGCGATGGGCCATTGGTGCAACGGGCGCGCAAGCGTTGTCGTGGGCACGCATACCCATATCCCCACGGCCGATGCGCAGATTTTGGACAAGGGCACGGCCTATCTCAGCGATGCGGGGATGTGTGGCGATTACGATTCCGTCATTGGCATGTCCAAGGCCGAGCCAATGCGCCGTTTCGTAACCGGCATGGCCAAAGAGCGCTTTAGCCCGGCACGCGGCGAGGCGACCCTAAGCGGGTTTTACGTTGAAACCGACGATCGCACCGGGCACGCAACACGCGCGGAACCTGTGCGCGTGGGCGGCAGGCTGGCGCAGGCTAGCCCGCTCTGAGACGGAAGTGCCCGGTTTTTTAGGCGAATATCGGCGAAACCGGGCGCGCGGCCTTAACCCGCGCTTGCGGCTGGCCCGCGCGCCGCTAGTATCTCTCTGATGCGCCTGCGCGAGACAAATTTATGATCAATCTGCCCCTGTCCGAGACCAGCACTGCAATTTTCGCGCTGCTGATCGTGATCTGGATGTTTGCAATGTTCCTGCGCGAGCGTTGGCCCCCCGAGGTCACCGCGATTGCGGGCGCTGCGCTGATGCTGGTGTTCAACCTCGCGCCTTATGAAAATGCCGCCGCCGTTTTGTCTAACCCCGCGCCTTGGACGATTGCCTTCATGTTTCTCATCATGGGGGCGCTGGTGCGCACCGGCGCGCTGGATGCCATGACGCGCTATGCCGAGGCGCGCATCGACGAGCGCCCGAAAATGACCGTCGCGCTGATGTTTGCGGTCACGATGCTGGCGAGCGGGGTGATGAACAACACGCCCGTCGTCGCGGTAATGATTCCGGTCTTCATTCAGGTCGCGCGCAAGCTGCGGATTTCGCCCTCGCGGTTCTTGATGCCGCTAAGCTATTTCACGGTGATGGGCGGGATGATCACGCTGATCGGCACCTCGACCAACATCTTGGTTGATGGCGTGGTACGTGCGCGCGGGCTTGAGCCGTTCTCGATTTTTGAGATCGCGCCGCTGGGGTTTGCGATTTGTATTGTCGGCTCGGTTTTTATGGCGGTGTTTGCGCGTCGCCTGATCCCCGAGCGGCAGTCGCTGTCTTATATGCTGGGCGATCGCCCGAAGATGAAATATTTTACCGAGGTTGCGATCCCCGAGGAAAGCGGGTTGATCGGGCAGAACGTGATGGAGGCCGACAGTTTCTCACGCGAGGGGGTGCGGGTGATTGACGTGTTGCGTGGCGATGCGTCTTTGCGCCGCGATCTCTCGACGGTTGATCTGGCTGCGGGGGACCGGGTGGTGCTGCGATCCGAGATGGAAGAGCTGCTGGGGATGCAGAAGAACCGCGATCTGCGCATGGTGGACAAGCTGAGCTCGGTGCAGACCGAGACGGTCGAAGTGCTGATTTCACCCGGATGCCGGATGATCGGGCAGCGGCTGGGCGATATGCGGCTGCGTCGGCGCTATGGCGTGTATGTGCTGGCCGCGCATCGGCGCAACCAGAATATCGGGCGGCAGTTGGATGATCTGGTCGTGGTGGTGGGCGATACGCTGCTACTGGAGGGCGCCCCCGAGGATATCGCGCGTCTGGCCGCCGATATGGATTTGGTTGATGTGTCAAAACCCACCGCGCGGGCCTATCGGCGCAGCCATCTGCCGATTGCGGCAGGCGCGCTGGCGGCGGTGGTGATTTTGTCTGCGATTGGCGTGGCGCCGATTCTGGCGCTGGCGATGGTGGCGGTGGCGGGCATTCTGGTGTCACAATGCATTGATACGGATGAGGCGTTTACCTTTATCGAGGGTCGGTTGTTGGCGCTGATTTTCGCGATGCTGGTGGTTGGTGTCGGGCTGGAGCATGCGGGCGCGGTCAAGATGATCGTGGACGCGGTTGCGCCTTGGCTGAAAACCCTGCCCCCACAAATGGCGCTGATCGTGGTCTATTTCCTTGGGCTGATCATGACCGAGTTGCTGTCCAACAATGCCGTGGCGGTGATTTATACGCCGATTGCGATGTCGCTGGCGCTGGCGCTGGGGCTAGACCCGCGCCCGTTTGCGGTGGCAGTGATGTTCTCCGCCTCGGTCGCCTTTGCTACGCCAATCGGGTATCAAACGCATATGATGGTCTACGGGCCGGGCGGGTATAAGTTCACCGATTTCCTGCGCCTCGGGATACCGATGGATATCGTGACCGGGCTGACCGCCTGCTTCCTGATCCCGCTGATCTGGCCGCTTTGAGGGGCTGACGAGCGAACGGGGCAGCGCGCGCCCGACACGCGCATACCCCTCGGGGCCTTGCCCCCGCGCCCCGATCCGCTTTATATCGGGCCAAATTCGCGACATTGAGACGGAGACTCCCATGGCAGGCCATTCAAAATGGGCCAATATCCAGCACCGTAAGGGCAAGCAGGATGCGGCACGTTCCAAGATGTTTTCCAAGCTGGCAAAGGAAATCACCGTTGCCGCCAAGATGGGTGACCCCGACCCCGAGAAAAACCCGCGTCTGCGTCTGGCGGTGAAGGCGGCAAAATCGCAGTCGATGCCCAAGGACGTGATCGACCGCGCGATCAAGAAATCGCAGGCAGGCGACGGCGATGACTATACCGAGATCCGCTATGAGGGCTATGGCCCCAACGGCATCGCGATCATCGTTGAGGCGCTGACGGATAACCTGAACCGCACGGCATCGAATGTGCGTTCAACATTCACGAAATGCGGCGGGAACTTGGGCACCACTGGCTCGGTGAGCTTCATGTTCGATCATGTCGGCGAAATCACCTACCCGATCGAAGCTGGGGATGCGGACACCGTGATGATGGCCGCGATTGAAGCTGGCGCCGAGGATGTCGAAAGCGACGATGAGGGCCATTGGATTTATTGCCCGATGGAAAACCTGTCGGAAGTGTCGGATGCGCTGGAATCTGAGTTGGGCGAGGCGACCGAGGCCAAGCTGATCTGGAAGCCGCAAAACCGCACCGACGTCGATCTGGAGACCGCGCAAAAGCTGATGCGTCTGATCGATACGCTGGAAGACGATGATGATGTGCAAAGCGTGACGGCAAATTTCGACGTTCCCGAGGACGTGGCCGAGCAGCTTTAACGCGTGTTGCAAGTGAGTTTGGAAAGGCGCCCTGCGGGGCGTCTTTTGCATTTATAACGGCTCGGTTAGTTGCCGACTTTCCGGCCTGCGATCCAGACGCCTGCGATTGCGCGATCATCGCCCATCATAATCGTCGGAAATACAGCCTCCCAGACGTCATTGGCGCGGGTGGCGCGTTGCGCGATCACCGGGGTTGAGGCGAGGTTGATGGCGATGAAATCGGCCTCCATCCCCACGGCTAGCGCGCCGACCTTATTCCCGATGCGCAAGGCCCGCGCCGAGCCTTGCGTTGCCAGCCACCAAAGTTGCGCGGGATGGAGCGGTTGATGCGTGAGTTGGCCGACCTCATAGGCGGCGGCCATGGTGCGCAGCATTGAGAAATTCGATCCGCCCCCGGTGTCGGTGGCCAGCCCGATACGTTGCCCCTCGGCCAGCCGCTTGGGCCAACCAAACAACCCCGAGCCGATAAAGCTGTTTGAGGTCGGGCAATGGATCAGCGCCGCGCCGACCTCGGCTATGCGGGCGGATTCGCGTGGGGTGAGGTGGATCGCGTGGCCGTAAAGCGCGTTTTCCCCCAGAAGACCGTGGGATTCGTAGGTATCTAGGTAGTCGCGGGCCTTGGGGTAAAGCGCGTGCACCCAAGCGATTTCATCGACCTGCTCGGACAGGTGGGTTTGCATCAGGCAATCGGGATGCTCGGCCCAAAGCGCGCCCAGTGCGCTGAGTTGTTCGGGCGATGAGGTGGGCGAAAAGCGCGGCGTGATGACGTAGCCAAGCCGGTCGACGCCATGCCAGCGCGCCAGCAGCGTAGCACTTTGATCATAGGCGGTTTGGGCGGTGTCGCGCAGCCCCTCGGGGGCGTTGCGATCCATGCAGGTCTTGCCCGCCAGCATCCGCATCCCGCGCGCCTGAGCAGCCTGAAAGATCGCGTCCACACTTGCGAGGTGAATCGTGCAATAGGAACAGGCGGTGGTGGTGCCATTGGACAGCGCCAGATCCAGATAACGCCCCGCAACATCGGCCGCATAATCGGGATCAGCGAAACGCATTTCCTCGGGGAACGTGTAGGTATTGAGCCAGTCGATCAGCCGCTTGCCCCAGCTCGCGATAATCGCGGTTTGGGGGTAGTGGACATGAGCGTCGATGAAGCCAGGCGAGAGCAGATGATCGCCGTGATCGAACAGCGCGGCTCCCGGATGGACTGCGCGCAGATCGGCTGCCTCACCGAGCGCGGTGATCTTGCCATCGTCCACCAGCAGCGCGCCGCGAGAGATCACCACGACCGCCTCTGGCCCGTCGACCAGAGGATCGCCTTGATAGACCATCACTTGGCCCAGATGCAGCTCTGCCATTTTGACCCTCGCTTGTGTTGCCCCATGCTAGAAGCCGCGCGCGCCAAGGTAAATCTCTGCCGTGAGGGCATGGTTTTTCGCGCGCGCCCCCTGTGCATCTCATAGAAACCCGCTATGTTTTGCGCGCAAGCAGGCCCGTCCTCGAAACCGGGCGGAAAATCAGGGGAAATATGGCCGAAGCCGAGCTGGAAGAGCAAGAGCGCGAGGAAGAGGACTACCGCCTTGATGGCGAGGTGGTCGACTCGATCCTTGAAGCAACCGAAGAAAACGATGCGACCCGCCTTGCAGAGCTGATGGAGCCGCTGCACGCGGCTGATATCGCTGACCTTCTGGAACAAATCTCGGGGCATGAACGCCGCGCGATCCTGCGTCTTTGGGGCCGTGAGATCGACGGCGAGATCCTAACCGAGATCGACGAATCGATCCGCGAAGAGGTGATCGCCAGCCTGCCGCCCGAAGTGCTCGCAGATGCTGTGCGCGAGCTGGATTCCGATGACGTCGTCGACCTGATCGAAGACCTCGAAGAGCCCCAGCAAGAGCAAATTCTTGGCGCGCTGGATGAGCCCGACCGGATGGCGGTCGAGAAATCGCTGTCCTATCCCGAGTATTCCGCCGGTCGTTTGATGCAGCGCGAGGTGGTGACCGCTCCGGCCCATTGGAGCGTGGGCCAAACTATTGATTTCCTGCGAAAATCTGACTGGCTTCCCGATCAGTTCTACCACGTCATTCTGGTCGATCCCGCGCATCATCCGCAGGGCAATGTCACGCTGGGACGCATTCTGTCTGCGCCGCGCGCCTTGAAACTTAGCGAGATTACGGAACCGGAGTTCCGCACGATATCGGTCTATCAGGACGAGGGCGATGTCGCCTATGCGTTCAACCAGTATCACCTGATTTCTGCCGCTGTGGTGGATGATGATGACCGCCTTGTCGGCGTGATCACGATTGATGACGCGATGGCCGTGTTGGATGAGGAACACGAAGAAGATATCCTGCGCCTCGCCGGTGTTGGCGATGAATCGGCGATCTCGGATACGGTGATGGAAACCGTGCGCCAGCGCCTGCCGTGGCTGATGGTGAACCTGCTGACGGCGATCCTGGCCTCGGGGGTGATCGCGATCTTTGAGGGCACAATTCAAAAGTTGGTGGCGCTGGCGGTGTTGATGCCGATTGTGGCCTCGATGGGGGGCAATGCGGGCACGCAGACGCTGACCGTGGCGGTGCGCGCGATGGCCACCAAAAGCCTGACCGAAAGCAACGTCTGGCGGGTTGTGCGCCGTGAGGCCATCGTGGGGCTGCTGAACGGGCTGGCGTTCGCGGTGGTGATGGGGGTCGTGGCCTCGTTCTGGTTCTCGGGGCCGCATCTGGGCATCGTGATCGCGCTGGCGATGGTAATTAACCTAGTCGTGGCGGCGCTGTCGGGCATATTGATTCCGCTGACGTTGGAAAAGCTGGGGGCGGATCCGGCGCTGGCCTCGGGGACGTTTGTGACGACGATGACCGATGTGGTGGGGTTCTTTTCCTTCCTCGGATTGGCCTCGGTGATGCTGCTATGAAAGAGAGCGCGCGTCAGGCGGCCTTCGCGGCGCGCAAGCTGGCACATGCGCGCGATGAGGGTGCGGCGAGTGCCGCGTTGACACAGGCGCTTGCCGCCTATCCCGATCAACCCTTGGCGGGTTATTGGCCGATCCGCACCGAGCCCGATCCCCGCCCCGCCATGGTCGCCCATCACGGCCCGCTGTGTTTGCCGGTGGTCGTGGGGGCTGGTCAGGCGCTGGCGTTTCGGCGCTGGCATCCGGGGGCTGCGATGGAGCCGGGCGCGTTTGGCGCGGCGATCCCGCGTGATAGGCATGAAATCACGCCGCAAATTCTGATCGTGCCGCTGTTGGCCTTTGACGCGCGTGGCTATCGGCTGGGCTATGGCGGCGGGTTTTATGACCGGACGCTGCAAGGCTTGCGTGCCGCGGGTTCGGTGATCGCGATTGGTTTTGCTTATAGCGCGCAAGAGGTGGCCGAGGTTCCGACCGAGCCGACCGATCAGCCGCTTGATTTCATTGTGACTGAAGCCGGTTTCAGGGCGTTTTAGCCTGCCAGAATGGCAAGGGCTTCGGCGTGAATCTCGGCATTGGCTGCGGCCAGCACCTGCCCGCCGCGATAGGCCGGGCCGCCCTGCCAATTGGTGACGATCCCGCCTGCGGCCTCGATCACTGCAATCGGGGCTGCGACGTCATAGGGAAACAGGCCCGCCTCGATCACGAGGTCGATCTGGCCCGCCGCCACAAGCGCATAGGCATAGCAATCCATCCCGTAGCGGGTCAATTGCACTTGTGCTGCGACGCGGGCAAATGCCGCGCCCTCTTCGGGCGTACCGACCTCGGGGAAGGTCGAGAACAGCGTGGCGCTTGCAAGACCACCTTGCGCGGGGCGCGCTGCCAGCTTGCTTGGCCCGCGCGGGCCGGTCATATCTGCACGCCCAAAGCCGCCGATAAACCGCTCGCCGATATAGGGCTGGTCGATCACCCCCATCAGCGGCGCGCCGGGGCCGTCGGCCTCTTCTTCACACAGCGCGATCAGCACGCCCCACGTCGGCGTGCCCGACATATAGCCGCGCGTGCCGTCAATCGGGTCCAGCACCCAAGTCAGCCCGCTGGTGCCGCGCTTGATCCCGTGCTCCTCGCCGTAAATACCGTCTTGCGGGCGGCGTTCCTGCAAGATCGCGCGCATCGCGGCCTCACCGGCACGGTCGGCCTCGGTCACCGGATCAAAGCCGCTAGCCAGCTTGTTCGCCGCGCCGATCCCACCTTGCGGGCGAAAATGCTGCAAGCTGATCTTGCGCGCGCACTCGGCCAGCTCTTCGGCCAAGGCGATCAGCGCAATCTGTTCGGCGGGGTCTTGCACGGGCATGGCGCTCTCCTGAGGATCGACAAAATGACAAAGGGAGCGGTAAACGCCCCCTTTTGCCGGGTCAAGTCGCCCGTAAAGCTGCGCCCCGATCGGGATGCAGTAGGAACGCGCTTAGGCCGCGTCTGAAAGCACCTTCGCCAAATCAAACAACCGACGACGCTGGGCCTCGGGCATGGCGTAATAGGAGCGCACGAGCGCGAGGGCTTCTTTGTCCGACAGAATGTCACCCTCAACTTGAGGTTGCGCAACACTGTCCTCCGAGAGACCTTCGAAGAAGAACGAGATCGGCACTTCGACCGCGTCAGCAATATCCCAAAGTCGCGATGCCGAGACACGGTTCATGCCCGTTTCGTATTTCTGAATTTGCTGAAATTTGATGCCAACATGATCAGCAAGTTGTTGCTGGGTCATGCCGATCATCCAACGCCGATGTCGAATCCGCTTCCCTACATGCACATCTACCGGATGTTTCATAATTAGCCCTTCGCTTCGTTTTCCTAAACAGAAGCTAACATGTCGCGAAGCTGACCAAAGCGTCAAAATGCAAACCTGTCCTAAAAGACAGGCCGTTAGAAGTTAATCATTAACAAAATCGCGAGGAGACTGCGGAAAACCCCGCTCTCCCCTTGCGTGTTTTCGCATTTTGCAAATCAGCGTGCATTTGACGTTACGTAAACCTTTTCGTTACGCAACCTTACGTTGGCTTAAATTGATTCGCTTTCGCGCTCTGGTGCAGTGCCCTCGGTGGGCTTTATGCCGTCGGCTCGGCTCTGGTTCTGTCGGGCGCACAAAGATAAGATGGCGACGACGACAAAAATGGAGACCGCAATGCGCGCATTTCAAGTTCATAAGATTGGCAGCCCGCCGAACCTGCAAGAGATCGCGCCACCCGCCCCGGTTGCGGATGAGGCGCAGGTGGCGATCCGGGCCTGTGGTTTGAATTTTGCCGACCTGCTGATGATCGAGGGAAAATATCAGGATACGCCCGAGGTTCCCTTCACGCTGGGCATGGAATTGGCGGGCGAGGTGATCGCGGCGGGACCACAGTGCACGCTTGCGCCGGGCACGCGCGTGGCGGTGTTTGCCGGGCAAGGCGGGTTGGCCGAAATCGGCAATTTTCCCCAGGCGCGCTGCACGGTAATGCCCGATGCGATGGGCTTTGATCAAGCGGCGGCATTTCAGATCGCCTACGGGACAAGCCATGTTGCGCTTGAGACGCGCGCCGCGTTGCGCGCGGGCGAGACCTTGGTTGTGCTGGGGGCTGCGGGCGGCGTTGGCCTGACGGCGGTTGAGATTGGCAAGGCGCTTGGGGCGCGGGTGATCGCCTGTGCGCGTGGTGCTGCGAAGTTAGAGACTGCGCGCGCGGCCGGTGCCGATGAGGTGGTTGATGTCGAGACCGACGATCTGAAAGGCGCGCTCAAGGCGCTGGGGGGTGCGGATGTCATCTATGATGCGATTGGCGGACCTGCCGGTGAGGCGGCGTTTCGCGCGCTTAACCCCGGCGGGCGCTATCTGGTGATCGGATTTGCCAGCGGAACCGTGCCTGTGCTGCCGCTCAATCATGCGCTTGTTAAGAATATCGCAATTCACGGGCTGTATTGGGGTGGTTATCAAGCTCTGAACCCCAAGATATTGATCGGTTCGATGCATAAACTGTTTTCGTGGTTTCAAGCGGGCGCGCTGCATCCCCATATCGGCGCGCGCTATCCGCTGGAGCGGGTGAGCGAGGCACTGGAGGATCTGCGCGCGCGGCGTTCGACGGGGAAACTGGTCATTACGATGCCGGATATGGCAGCGAAATAGCGTCAGTCAGGGCGGAATTGCCGCTTTAGTGCCAATTGGCGGAAACTTGTGTGAATGAATGCGGATTTGACGAGTCTGAAATCTTGAATTTCGCGCCCTCTCTGCCAATATCAGAACGGACACCGGTGTGAGGGATCACCGGACAAGAATTGTTGGAGGTTGCTGATGGCTGATTTTGACACGATGCGAACGCCCCAAGCGGGTACGCGTCAGGCTGCGATTGACGAAGGTCTTCGCACACACATGAATAAGGTCTACGGGCTGATGTCGGTGGCGATGCTCGTCACGGGCGCGGTGGCGTGGGCATTGGCGAATTTGGCTGTGACAAGCGATCCGGCGGCGGCTGTTGCTCAGTTCAGGGGCGATATCTATCTGACGCAAATCGGGTCGCTGATCTACACCAGCCCGCTGAAATGGGTCATCATGCTTGCCCCGCTTGGCGTGGTCTTCGCCTTTAGCGCAATGCTGCAAAAGATGTCGACATCGACCGCACAAACGGTGTTCTGGGTCTTTGCCGCGCTGATGGGCGCCTCGATTTCGTCGATCTTCCTCGTCTATACCGGCGTTTCGATTGCGCAGACCTTCCTTGTTACGGCAATCTCGTTCGCGGGACTGTCGCTGTATGGCTACACCACCAAGCGCAACCTGTCGGCGATGGGTTCGTTCCTGATGATGGGTCTGATCGGGCTAATCGTGGCGATGATCGTGAACATGTTCATTGCCTCTTCGGCGCTGACGTTTGCGATCTCGGTAATCGGCGTGCTGATCTTTGCGGGTCTGACCGCTTATGACACGCAAAACATCAAGAACACCTATCTGCAACTGGCTGCGAGCGGTGGACAGGACTTCATGGGCAAAGCCGCAATCATAGGCGCGCTCAAGCTGTATCTGGACTTCATCAACCTGTTCATGTTCCTGCTGCAGTTCATGGGTGATCGCCGCTAACGGCTATTCCCTTAAAGCAATCTCAAAGCCCCGCCATCGTGCGGGGCTTTTTCATGCCATGCGCAGCGCCATATCCAGCATCCGGTTGGAAAAGCCCCATTCGTTATCATACCAGCCAAAGACGCGGATCAACCCGTGATCGGTGATCTTGGTTTCACGCAGCGCCATCACCACGCTTTCGGGTCGCGCGCGTAGATCGGTGGATACAAGCGGTCGATCGGTTGTGCCGATCACCCCGCCTGCGTTTGTGAGCGTGGCGTTGATTTGCGCAACCGTTGCGGGGCGTTTGACGATCACCGCCAGATCCACCGCTGAGACCGAGGCCGTGGGCACGCGCACCGCTTGTGCAATCAACCGCCCGCTGAGATCAGGCAAGACCTGCTCCATCAGCCGCCCCGCCGAGGTCGTCGTGGGCACCATCGACAAGCTGGCAGCGCGCGAACGTTCCATCGCGTCGCGGGGCTGATCGACGGTCGGCTGGCTGGCGGTGTAGCAATGCACGGTGGTCATTGAGCCAGTCACGATGCCAAATGCGCTGTCCATCAAACGCGCCAGCGGGGCCAGCGCGTTGGTGGTGCAACTGGCATTAGATACAATCCGCTGGCCATTCAGGTCGCCATCATTTGCGCCCATGACAACCGTGATTTCCGCCGCCTTTGAGGGGCCCGAGATCAGCACGCGTGAGGCACCCCCGACCAGCCCCTGCCCTGCGATTGCAAGCGTATCGGCGCGCCCGGTGCATTCCATCACCAGATCAATATCGTTCAAATCCAGCGTGGAAACATCGCCCGCCCGGTATAGCGCGATGCGCTTGTCATTGATCACCAGCGCGCCGGGTTCTTGCGCAAGCGTACCCCGCCACGGCCCGAACACGCTGTCATATTCAAGCAGGTAAGCCAGCATATCGGGCGCGGCAATATCGTTGATGGCGACGATGTCGAGCCCCGGCCAAGCATCAGGATTTTGCGCCCATGCCCGCAGCACCGAACGCCCGATGCGACCAAACCCGTTGATGAAAACCCGCATAGCCAGCCCCTTCCATAGGCTTTCGGCTTACTGCGCCATTCGCCAAAGGGGAAGCCTGCGATTGTCACCGATACGCAAGCGTCGTTTAGGTCGCTTCGTGAAAGTCGTCGCTAACCTCGACACCCGCATCGCGCGCCAGACGCCGCGCTTTGAGGCGCGCGCTTTGTTCATCGCGTTCATCGCGCGCATCATCGGTGATCTGACGGGCAGCGGCGGCGGTTTTGTCATGGAGAGATGCGGGACGCTTGGCCGCGCTGGTTTCAAAGACGTCAAGAATCGCTTTGGATTGTGTCATTGCAACCTGCTTTGGGCAAAAGAAAGGCCCGGCCGAAGTCCGGCCGGGCCACGGGTCAAAACCCGAAAATTAAGCGAGTGCCAGATCGGTTGCGGACTCACGTCCGTCACGGCCGCTCTCAAGCTCATAGGTCACGGCTTGGCCGTCATCGAGACGCGAAATGCCAGCGCGCTCAAGCGCCGAGATGTGCACAAAGATGTCTTTGCCGCCATCAGCGGGAGCGATAAAACCAAAGCCTTTGGTGGGGTTAAACCATTTCACGGTGCCATTAGCCATCGTGAGATCTCCTATCTTATAATCTGCCTGCGACATGCAGCAGTTCGGCTCAGTCAGATCATAGATGCAGGCTGAACCCGGTTGCGGAGACAGGCTGCGGCAGAAAAAACGTAGCACGGTCCATATAGAGAAAGATCGGTGATTTTGCAATCCCGCATTTTGCAGGCTGCAAGACATGACACGCGCAAGTTGTGGCGCGGACAGCACATGAAGGTCGTAACTTTGCGATTATTTTCAGAGATTTGTCAGGCGTGGTTGACCGGTTTGGCCTTGAGCGATTGATCGCCCAGCACCCCCGCTGCGATCCACCAATCCGAGTGCGTTGCGCGTAAACGAGTTTCAGCGTCCTGCATCTGGTCTTGGGTTTCAAACAGCGCAAAGCAGGTCGCGCCCGAGCCTGACATACGCGCAAGACGGCAGGCAGGCAGCGCCGTGAGCGCCCCAAGAACCGCGCCGATTTCCGGGGCCAGGGCAATTGCGGGCGTTTGCAGGTCATTGCGCTGCGTGGAGAGCCAGTCGATGCAGTCGGTGGTTCCGGCAAAGCTGGGGAGATGCGAGGGCATCGGGGCGTTGGTTTTGGCGGACAACGTCTTGAAGACGGCGGGGGTTGGAACCCCAATCCGCGGGTTCACAAGAAGTGCTGGCAGTGCGGGAAGCTGTGCCGCTGTAAGCGTCTCGCCAATGCCTTGCACCCGCTGAGGATGGGGCGTCAGACACATCGCGACATCGGCCCCAAGGCACATAACCGATTGCGGATCGGGTGTCACACCAAGGCCGCGCAGCACCGCCGCCGCGTCAGACGAGCCGCCGCCAATACCCGACGCCGCAGGCAGCGACTTATGCAGGTGCAACGCCAGATCCGAGCGCCCCGCCAGCGCCGCCGCCTTGCACACAAGGTTCGAGCCATCCACCGGGACGCCCGCCGCCTCTGGCCCCGAGACCGTCAGCGTCAGCCCCCGACCCACCCCCTGACCCGGTGCGATATCGAGCGTATCGCCCACCGGAGCGAAGGCCACCAAACTGTCGAGCAGATGATAGCCATCGCTGCGCTGCCCAGTGACATGCAGGGTCAGGTTGATTTTGGCGGGCGCGAAAACGCTAGTTGTTGGCATCGCCTACGCCAGTCTCAGGGACAGCTTTGAGCGGCGGCTTGCCCTCATCCTTGAGCACCTGATCCAGCCCGACCGACAGTTTCAGCCGCACCCGGTCCAGGTCAAGGTCTTCGGTGGTTTCCGCCGGATCTTGCTGAGTGCCAAAGCTCAGCGCGCGACTCCATTGAAAACGCGCCTCGCGATGACGCCCGACCGCCCAAAGCACATCGCCGAGATGGTCATTGAGCAGCGGATCGCGGGGTTCCAGTTCGACCGCGCGCTCCATTTCCTTGGCCGCCTCTTGGTAGTGGCCCGTTTTGTAAAGCGCCCAGCCAAGGCTATCGATGATAAAGCCAGCATCGGGGCGCTCTTTGACCGCCTTGCGGATCATATCGAGCGCCTCATCAAGGTTTTCACCCCGATCCACATAGGAATAGCCAAGATAGTTCAGCACCGAAGGCTGGTCAGGCGACAGTTTCAGCGCCTCGCGAAAGCCCTTTTCCGCCGCGTCCCATTCGCCCGAGCGCTCCTGCGCAATTGCGCGCGAATAATAGACGAACCAATCCTCGGGCTTGGGCGGGCCAATGAGCGCGATCGCCTGATCATAGGCTTTCGCCGCCTCGCCAAAGCGTTTTTCGCGCCGCAGCGTGTCGCCAAGTGCGATCCACACGCCCGACATCTTAGGTTGGATGCGCGCAAGGTTTTCCAGCACCTCGATGGCGGCATCATTGCGCCCCGCGCGCACCATCGCCTCGGCGCGGCCAATCTCGGCGGCGTGATAGATCGGGCTTTTGGGTGAGATCGCGGCATAGGCGGCAATCGCAAGGTCATACTGCTTCATCTTATCCAGCAGCGAGGCCGACAGCAGCGTCGCATCGGACATATCGGGCTGCACCAGATTGGCCAGCCGTGTGTGCATCAGCGTGAACGGATCGGGCGCATCGCCAATAAGCGCCTGCGCGACGGAGAAATACACCTCGGCCACGCCATCAGTCGCGTTGCGCACCACCGTGAAGGGCAGCGTTTCGCCCGCGGCAAGCTTGGTGTGCATCGCTTCGAGTTGCGGATCAAGATTGGTGCCAAAGCGGTCCTCGATCAGGGCCAGCGCATCTTTGTCGCGTTCCAGTTGCGACAGGATTTCCGCATGCGCAATCACCCCACGCCGGGTGGAGGTAATCATTGCGCCATGTTCGCCCGACAGGATCTTGTCAGCGCCCTCGTAATCGCCCACCAACGCCAGCGACAGCGCCTTGTGGTAGGCCGCGAATGCACCAAGGGTTTGTTGCTTGCCGATCTTGTCAAAGGCCGCGGCGGCGTCTGACATTTTGCCCTCGCCCACCAGCGCCCAAGCGCGTGTCAGTCCGCCCAGCAGCGGGCCGGGATCGGCACTTTCGTCATCGGCAAGTTTGATCGCAGCCGCCCAATCGCCCGCCTTGGCATCTGCGGCCAGCACCGTCATCGCCGCGATCTGACTGCCCGTCTGCGCCTTGAGCATCTCGCGCGCCAAAGGCACGGCACGATTAAAATCGGCAATTGCGATTTCGGCGACCAGCGTGGCCTCGGCGGTTTCGGCGCTGACGTCGCCTGCGGTCATTAGCTTGCGGTAATAATTGGCCGCCTGCTCGAAGTCGAATTGCTGCGATGCGATGCGCGCTGCCAGATAGGCCCCGGCCTCTTCCGGGGTCGGGTCATTGGCGACATCGGCATCGTCTTTGGCGGCTTGCGCATCAGCGGCAGTGGCAGCGTCTTGCGCGCTTTGCCCGGCGGGGGCCTTTTTATCTTGCGCAAGCGCGGAGGTGATAGCGACAGAGCCCATCAGCAAAGCGATAAAAGCCATGCGAAAAGCAGAGGAATTACTCGACACGAAACAGTCCTCTCATTGAGTTTGGGGCGACCGTAACGAGGCATCTGGTGCATAGCAATGCAGCCCGCGCGCACCAGCCTGCCCCGCTTGGCAAAAACACGCCGTTTTGACTGTTTTCCCAAAGGGACGGGCGATGACGCTTTCGTGATGACCGTGCGTTAATCAAATGCGAGTCACTTTGCGCTTGCGTTTCGTGCGCATTAGCACATATAAAGCCCTCAATCTTAGTTTGAGATTAAATTCCCTCGCGGCTTGACTGGAAGGTCGAGCTGACAGGCCGCTGCACCCGCTGGGTATTTGTGACATCACTGCTTGGTCCGTTGCGTGCGCGCGTCGACCAGCGTGGGCCAAAACCACCGCACCGCACTGCGCCGGGACATCTATACGACGCTGATCGCTTTATTGCTGCTGTTCAGGGGGCTCCTTGGCATGCGGTGCGATCTACAAGACACCGCGCATAGCAGACGGCTTGCGCGCAACCGCCGTAGAATGGAGATATAAATGACCAAGAAAACCAATGAGAAGTCCGCCACTGGCCACGCTCTGCGCAACGAAGATACCAAGCGCGACGTGAAGCTTAATGACAAGGTTGCCGCGCATGAGGCCAATTGGGCCGACACGCGCCACTTGCTGTTTTCCACTTCGGCCTAATTTCGGGCCAAGGCCGGGCGATTGAACGCCCGCTGCCAGTGAGACAATATGAAAAAGCGGGAGGCAAGCCTCCCGCTTTATGCATTTCAGGGGCGTTTGAGCGCCTTACATATTGGGATAGTTCGGGCCATCCCCGCCCTGCGGCGTGGTCCAGTTGATGTTCTGGCTTGGGTCCTTAATATCGCAGGTTTTGCAATGGACGCAGTTCTGGAAATTGATCTGGAACTTTGCGTCTGCCCCCTCACCGATCACCTCATAGACGCCCGCCGGGCAATAGCGCTGCGCGGGTTCGTCATATTTCGGCAAGTTGACCGAAATCGGGATCGACGGGTCTTTCAGATGCAGGTGGCAGGGCTGGCTTTCTTCATGGTTGGTGAAGGAAAAGCTAACATTGGTCAGACGATCAAAGGACAGTTTGCCATCGGGTTTAGGGTAGTCGATCGGCTTGAAATTCTTCGCCTCGCCCGTCGCGGCCGCATCGGTCTTGCCATGTTTGAGCGTGCCAAACAGCGACATCTTGAACACCGAGTTGGTCCACATATCCAGACCACCAAGAACCAGCGAAGGGAACATCCCCCATTTCGACCACATCGGTTTGACGTTGCGCACTGGCTTGAGATCTTTGGCAATCGGACCCGAGCGCAAATCGGTCTCGTATTCGACCAGATCGTCGCCCGCGCGCCCGGCCTTGATCGCGGCTGCCGCGGCGTTGGCTGCAGCAATGCCCGACAGCATCGCGTTATGGTTGCCCTTGATGCGGGGCACGTTCACCAGACCCGCCGCGCAGCCCATCAGCACCACGCCCGGCGCGGTGAGTTTGGGGATCGACTGCCAGCCGCCCTCGGAAATGGCGCGCGCGCCATACGCCACGCGTTTGCCGCCCTCCAGCAGGTTCGCGATCATCGGGTGATGTTTGAAGCGCTGGAATTCCATATAGGGATAGAGATGCGGGTTTTCGTAGTTCAGGTGGACGACAAAGCCGACATAAACTTGATTATTCTCAAGGTGATAAACAAACGAGCCGCCGCCCGCATTGCCACCCAGCGGCCAGCCCATCGTGTGCGTGACAGTGCCCTCTTGGTGTTTGGCGGGGTCGATCTCCCAGATCTCTTTCATGCCGAGGCCGAATTTCTGCGGGCAGTGATCTTTGGAGAGGTTGAACTTCTCCATCACCACTTTGGCCAGCGAGCCGCGCACGCCCTCGCCCAGCATGACGTATTTGCCGCGCAGCTCCATACCCGGCTCATAGCCCGGTCCCTGCGTGCCATCGGGGTTTTTGCCAAATTCACCCGCGACAACACCGGCGACCCGGTCGCCATCCCAGACGATTTCCGAGGCGGACATGCCGGGGAATACCTCGACGCCCAGCGCCTCGGCTTGTTCGGCCATCCAGCGGCAAACATTGGCCATCGAAACGATGTATTTGCCATGATTGCTCATCAGCTTGGGCATCGGCCAGTTCGGAATGCGCAGATGACCGTGCGGGCCAAGCATGAAGAAGTTGTCTTTCTTGACGTCCACTTTGATCGGCGCGCCGCGCTCTTTCCAATCGGGCAGCAGTTTATCCAGACCCGCCGTGTCCAGCACCGCCCCGGACAGGATATGCGCGCCCACTTCCGAGCCCTTTTCCAGCACCACGACCTCAAGGTCTGGGTTGATCTGCTTAAGCCTGATCGCCGCAGACAGGCCAGCCGGCCCCGCGCCCACGATCACTACATCATATTCCATCGACTCGCGTTCGATCTCGGCCATATCCCAAATCCTCTGGCTTGCCGCTACTGGTTGTCGTTCTGCCTAGCCTAGTGCGCGCAATGAGGCAATTGTTACGCAGCGATCGCACGCAATAATGTTGCGTTCCAAGCTGACACCTGCGCCACTTTGGCGACGGGTCGCACAGATTGGCGCCGCCAGCGGTGATTGGCTGTGATCGGCGGGTTTTGGCAAAAATGTGGCTCGAGGCTTGACTTGGGGGGGCAAGAAAAGATTTAGATGCCATGAATTGGAGTTTTCTCCGAGTTCAGGAGCCTTCCATGGAAAAAGTGCCGTTGACGCGCGCGGGTCACGACTCGCTTAGTCAAGAATTGAAAAAACTAAAGTCGCAGGAACGCCCTGCGATTATTAAGGCTATTGCCGAGGCGCGTGAGCTGGGTGACCTGTCGGAAAACGCCGAATACCATTCGGCCCGCGAAAAGCAGGGCTTTATCGAGGGCCGCGTCAAGGAAATCGAAAGCCTGTTGGGCCGCGCCGAGGTGATCGACCCAAGCAAGTTCACCGGTTCGGTGAAGTTCGGCGCCACGGTCGTTATCGTCGACGAAGACACTGACGAGGAAAAAACCTATCAGATCGTCGGTGAGCCCGAGGCCGATCTGGAACAAGGTCGCTTGAACATGAAATCGCCCCTTGCCCGCGCCTTGATTGGCAAAGACGAGGGTGACTCGATTGATGTGCGCACCCCCGGCGGCACGCGCAGCTACGAGATCTTGTCGGTCAAATTCGGCTGATACCGCCCATTTGGGAGCCATGAATGGAAACGCCCACGGAGCAGACCACGCAAACCCCTTCGCCTTTGGGCGGGATGCGCGCGTCGATGGCGCGCGGTGGGGCCATGGCGTCACGCGGGCCCGGTGCGATCGAGTGGATTGCGCTGGCGCTGTCGGTGCTGTGGCTGTTCATGGTGCTGGCGTTCTGGTTCTTCGCGCCCGGCGTGGCCGGGGCTGCGTCACTGTTTAACACGGTTTCGTTGATGGTCGGAATGGCGCTGCCGATTGCGATGATTTGGGTCGCGGCGATCACGGCGCGGGGCGCGCGCGAGATGCGCCGCGAGGCACAGGCGCTCAAGCAGTCGATCGAGGCGATGCGGATGGCGTGGCTTAACCAGCAGGCGCTGCGCAGCGATCAATCGGTCGAGCGCAAGCTTGACGAGATTGCCGCCGTGACCCGTCAGGCCGAAACCACCATCGCGACCTTTGCTTCGCGCCGCGATTCTCATGCCACGCAGCCCTCGGCGGATCGCAAGGCCGCGCTAGTCGCGCCCGCCCCGCTGCGCCCCGACGACACCGAACCGATGCTGGCGCTTGGCACCCCGGCCGAGGAATTGCGTGCCCCAATCTCGATTGCCGATTTCATTCGCGCGCTGAATTTCCCCGACACCCCCGAGGACAAAGAGGGCTTTCGCGCACTGCGCCGCGCGCTTGAAGACCGCTCGACGGCGAAATTGCTGCGCTCGTCGCAAGATGTGCTGAACCTGCTGTCGCAAGACGGGATCTACATGGACGATCTCACGCCCGACCGCGCCCGCCCGGCGTTGTGGCGGCGCTTTGCCAAAGGCGAACGGGGGCGCGAGATTGCCAGTTTGGGCGGGATTCGCGACCGCTCGTCGCTGGCGCTATCGGCGGGACGGATGCGCGGCGACACGATCTTTCGCGACGCCGCCCACCATTTCCTGCGCCAGTTCGACCGCACCTTTGGCGAGTTTGAAAAGAACGCCTCGGATCAGGAAATTGCCGAGCTGGCCGAGACGCGCACGGCGCGCGCCTTCATGCTTCTGGGCCGTGTGACGGGCAGTTTCGACTAAAGCGCGCGGCGCATTTCATGCACGCGGTGAAAGTCGAATGCCAGCCGCGTGAAGATCGAGTGACGTTGCCCGGTAGCAACAAATCCTAGCCGCTCATACAAGGCGCGGGCGCGCATATTGTCCGCGACGACCTCAAGGCAGAGCGCGCGGTATCCTTGCGATTGGGCATAGCTGCACAGGGTCTCGATCAGCTCGGTGCCAACGCCTTGGCCACGCAGCTCGGCACTGACGGCAATGCCATCAACCATCATCGTGCGCGGTTCGAGATCTTGACCTAAAACCCGCAAACATGCTGCACGCCACAGCCCACCGATCCGCCCATAACTGGCGCGAAGGTCGTGTTCTCCGCCGCCCACGAACGAGCCAATCGGGGTGCGAAATCCGATCACACCGATCAGTTCGCCCTGAGAATTTTGCGCAGTGATAGCGAATTGCGGCGCGATCACGCG
Source organism: Thioclava sp. (assembly GCF_048263065.1). NCBI lineage: Bacteria > Pseudomonadati > Pseudomonadota > Alphaproteobacteria > Rhodobacterales > Paracoccaceae > Thioclava > Thioclava sp. The sequence continues at coordinate 166,491 of NZ_JBLXEM010000003.1, read as the reverse complement.
TTCGATGAAATCCAGCGCACGGGTTTGCGGCCGCATCACCCGGCCAAGCTTGCCACCAAACGCCTGCCAGTAAAGCTGCGCGGCGCGGGCGCGTTGATCGGGGCGCAGCCCGTGATGATAGGTGATTGCGTTCATGGGATGTGTCGCAGCGCAGTTTCCGCATCGGTCAGGTCTTGCGGGGTGTTGAGATTGGCAAACGGGTCGGGATCGGCGCTGAACTCAACTTCGCGTGCGCCCTGTGCTGCCATGCGCAGACGGCGCTCGCCCGCCCCGAAAAGCTGCGCGATTTCGGGGCGCTTCGAGACCGGCCAATAGCCCACGCTGGGATGCGCGCGCCCGTTTGAGCGCGCAATCGCCACCCCCGTCCCGGCCAGCCGCGCCACCAGATCGCGGGGCAAAAACGGCGTGTCTACGGGCGTGCAGACCAGCGCATCCGCGCCCCCCTGCGCCGCCCAATCCAGCCCCGCGAGCAGCCCGGCAAGCGGCCCCTCGCCCAGCGTTTCGGGCGCATCCGGTAACACCAGCAGCGGAGCGAATTGATCGGGGGCACGATTGCTTGATATGGCCAAGCGCGCCACCTGTGGGGCGAGGCGATCTGTGACATGCGCGATCAAAGGGCGACCGGCCAGCATAACCTGCGCCTTGTCCACACCGCCCATGCGACGGCCCTGACCGCCCGCCAGAATCAGTCCGAAAGTCACCTCTGCCACGGGGTTGATTGCCTCCAATACAATCGCATGCTTTGCCATTTCGCGCCGCCTCCTCTAACAGTTTCGCAAGATCTAGGAGGAGACAAGCACGATGTCGCAAACATCTGCCATCAAAGCCGCCTATTGGCGCGGTTTTCGCCACGGCTTGCCGTTCCTGTTGGTGATCGCGCCGTTCGGGTTGCTGTTTGGCGTAGCTGCGACCAAAGCGGGCATGGATTTGGCGCAGGTTATGGGCTTTTCGGTGATGGTGATTGCGGGGGCGGCGCAGTTCACCGCGCTGCAACTGATGGGAGATCAGGCGCCGGTGGTGCTGATCCTTGCGGCCTCGCTTGCGGTCAATCTGCGCATGGCGATGTATTCTGCGGCACTGACGCCGCATCTAGGAAAGGCGCGGGTCTGGCACAAAGCGCTGGTGGCCTATTTCATGGTCGATCAGGTCTATGCGCTGTCGGCTAATGAATATGAAACCCACCCCAAGATGAGCCGCGCCGAGAAGCTGGCTTATTATGCCGGAGCCTGCTCGCCCGTCTGTCCGAACTGGTATGTTGCGACGCTGGTCGGGGCGTTGGTGGGGTCTGCGATCCCGCCGGAATTCGCGCTCGATTTCGCGGTGCCGATTACGTTTCTCGCGATGATCGGCCCGGCCTTGCGCAGTCTTGCCCATGTCGCGGCGGCGGTCGTGTCGGTGGTGGGGGCGCTGGCGCTGTCGTTTTTGCCCTCGGGTGTCGGGCTGATGATCGCGGCATTCGCGGCGATGGTGACGGGCGCTCAGGTTGAGCTTTGGGTCGCGCGCTGCAAAGGAGCCTTGCTATGAGCGGATATTCCGACGCGCTGATCTGGGGTATTATCGTCGCGCTGGGGATTGGCACTTTCGCGCTGCGCTATTCGTTTCTGGGCTTTCTGGGCGATCGCAACCTGCCCGAATGGGCGCTGCGGTACTTGCGCTACACACCCGTTGCCGTGCTGCCGGGGCTGGTCGCGCCCTTGGTGGTGTGGCCTGCCGCCACCGACGGCCACCCCGACCCTGCCCGGCTGATCGCGGCGGTCGCTGCACTGGCGGTAGGGGTGGCGACGCGCAACACGCTTTGGGCGATTGTGGGCGGGCTGAGCGCGCTATATCTGGCGCTTTGGGGGCTTGGTTGAGGGGGTTGGGCTGGGCGAGAATAAGGGCGGTGATTTTGCGCGAAACGTGGGGTCGAGGCGGGTGTCGGCTGTGAGACGATAGCTGATACCATTGATCTACGATACGACTATTGACCAAACAAGCAGGCCACCATTTAGTTGAGAGGTTGGCACAGTTTATCTCTATCAGAAAACAAACAAGTGTTATGGCCGCTCCGATATCGGTGCGCACGCGCCATCAAATCTCAAAACATATATATTCAACGGCGCAGCGCGGTCCTGTTCTCGAACAAGTAGGCCGGGTCTAGAAAGGCTGCGCATCCGAATTCCGTCACCAGTATCATAGAAATAATAAATCGCGGCCCAATTCCCTTCGCGGTCATATCTTTCGTAAGCGCCTTCGCCGACACGTGGAAGGCTCGAGACACTACCGTCTTCGAAGTACCTTATAGCAACTTCGCCGTAAAATTCCCAAGTTAGCGCCCCGAATTTCGTTGGTGTGCTACAGGCTAGTCCTGTCATATTCACTGGCTCAGCAGCAATAGGCGTGGCTAGAGCGATCAATGTTGCAAAGATGACTGGCTTATTCATGGAGCCTGAACCCAAGTAATTATACCCTTCGTTGTCTAACGATTGCCGCCTTCCGTGTCCACGCAGAGCTTGGCACGCCCGATAATGCTCTATCGGACTAACGACCGCTTCGTCCGCCACTGCCACCCGCCCCAAACAAAAACGGCGCGCGAAGTTTCCCTCGCGCGCTGCTCTCGTTGAACGGATATTTTAGCGATTAGCGCCTTGTCGCCATGACCTGCTGCTTCGGCTTTTCCTGCTGGATCATCAGCACGCCGGAATTGTCGTCGGGGTCGTCGTCATAGTGATCTTTGCTGACCACGCCCGGCAATTTTCCGAATGCCTTGGACAGTTTGAGCGGTGAGAAGGTGAACGGGATCTCATTGCGCAGCCACGGCATATCGCGTAGCGCGTCCGACACCGAATCGGCGCACATCATTTTGTTGACCGAGCCGTTGCGCTCGACCCGCGCCATCAACTGATCGGCCTGCGCCATCGTGATCGGGATTTTTTGCGAACGCACATACCAAGTTTCGCGGCTGTGATAGTCGATGTAGAATTTGCGCATCTTCTCGGTGATGCCAAAATGCACATCGTTGCGTTCGGGCGCCCACGGGTGGTTCCAAGTGCCTGCGGGATCAAAGATGATCCGCTCGCGCCCGTTGATCATCAACGCCGAATGCCCGCCCGCGCTCGTTCGCGTGCTGATCACGGTGTATAGCGTCAGTGAGGGCGGCTCATCCGAGACATAGCGATAGCGCGCGACATCGGCATCCGAAGCATAGATATTGTCCGCACCGCAGCCCGCCAGAAACAGCGGCAGCATCAGGCAGACGAGAAGCAGGCGCATCATCAGCCCGATCTCCCTTTCTGGTGATTTCCCGATTGACTGCGCGCGACGCGCCTCAGCCGTTTACCAGAGCGAGAAACACCAGAAACGCAATAATAACAATCACCGCAACAGCGACAAAGCGCGCAAATCCCGCGAATGTTCTCTCTTGGACACGGATATCCATTTCGCCCGGCTTATATTCGGCCATTGCACGTCTCCCTGTTGTGCTGATCTCCCGATGCGAAACCTAGCCGAGCCTGTGCGCGCTGTCACGCCCCTTGATCGGCCAGCGCCCATTCCCATGCGCCATCGTCGCGCAGGGTGCGGGTGATCTCGCCGCGCAGCCAAAGGTGGTTGAGATGGGCCATCGCCTCGACCAGCGCGAGGCCATAGGTGCCTTCGTCGATCTTGCGCTTGAACAGCGGCGCGAAACAGTCACCCGCGACGCGCGGGGTTTGCAGATGCTTGCGCAGACGTTTCAGCCCGCCCTCATGGTTTTCCACCATCTGAATCAGGCGCAGCGGCAACCCGGTGAAGGGCAGTTTGTGACCGGGCAGCACGAGGTGGCGCTCTTCGGCGATTTCGGAAAACCGCGCGCAGGAGGCCAGCCAATCGGTGAGCGGGTCGGCCTCGGGTTCGGTGGCGTAGACCCCCAGGTTGGCCGAGATCGAGGGCAGCAGTTGATCACCCCCCAGAACCAGATCATCGTCGCGCGAAAACAGCGTGGCATGTTCGGGCGCGTGACCGTCGCCCATATACACGTCCCAAACGCGCCCGCCGATGGTGATTTGGTCACCTTCAACAATGCGCGTAAACCCAAGCGGCAGCGGATGCACGCAATCGGCGAAATTGAACGGGCGCTCATCGGCGCGCAGCTCAAGAATTTCAGGGTCCATTCCGGCGCGGCGATAATAGTCCAGCGTCTCGGTGGCAGGGCGATCTTGCGGGTCCAGCACCAGCATACGCGCAAACAGCCATGAGGTGCGCGTGGTCACCAGTTCCGCGCCTTGCGCTTGCAGCCAGCCCGCAAGGCCGATGTGATCGGGGTGGTAATGCGTGACTAGCACGCGCGTCACCGGCTTGCCCGAGAGAGGCCCATCCAGCGCGGCTTGCAGGGTGGCGCGGCATTTGCGCGTGTCGATGCCCGGATCGACCAGCGTCCAGCCATCGCCATCATCGAGCGCATAGCAATTGACGTGATCCAGCGCCATCGGCAGCGGCAAGCGCAGCCACATCACACCCGGCGCAACCTCAATCGCGTCACCGGGGGCGGGTGGCTCTGCCCAAGGGTAGCGGATGCCGGCGAACTCGTCCCTCATGCCTCAAGGTCTTCGACGCTCAGCGCATAAAGCCCCTCAGCCCCTTCGCGTGCCTCGACCAAAGCAGCGGCATAAAGCGGCATCAAGCGACGGATATAGACCGCGGCCAGATGCCCGCGCGCCGAATTGCGCCCCTCGGCCATCGCCGCACGCAGGTGGTAATAGCCCCCCAGCACCCGCGCGAACGCATCAAGATAGGGCACAGCGCCTGCAAAGCGGTCTTGCGCGCCCTGCTTGAGCATCCATTCGGTATGTTCGCGCAGCGCCTCGGCGGCTTGCCAGACATCTTCGGCCAGCACCGGGAAATCACCGCGCGCGCCTTGGGCTTCGTCCTCGACCTCTTGGAGCAGACGACAGGCAGTAGCGCCATCATCCATCATCTTGCGCCCCACAAGATCCATCGCCTGAATGCCGTTGGTGCCCTCATAGATCGTGGTGATGCGCACGTCGCGGGCATATTGCGCGGCGCCCGTTTCTTCGATGAAACCCATGCCGCCATGCACCTGAATACCGGTATTCGCGACGCGGATGCCCATATCGGTACCATATGCCTTGGCAATCGGGGTCAGCAGGGCAGCGCGGGCTTGCCAGCTGTCTTTGCCAGTGGCGCGCCCCATGTCGATCGCAACAGCGCAGGCCAGCGCAATCGAACGCGCGGCAAAGATTTCGGCCTTCATCTCGGCCAGCATCCGGCGCACATCGGCATGCTCGACGATCGGCGCAAATTGCACGCGGTCCTTGGCATAGGCGAGCGCGGCTTGATAGGCGGCCTCGGCCACCCCGATGCCTTGCGCGCCCACATTCAAGCGGGCGTTGTTCATCATCGTGAACATCGCGGCCATGCCCTTGTTTTCCGCGCCAACCAGCCAGCCGATCGCGCCCTCATAGCTCATCACGCAGGTCGGCGAGCCGTGAATCCCGAGCTTATGTTCAAGCGACACGACCTTGAGCGAATTGGCCACGCCGGGCTTGCCGTCATCGTCGGGAATGTACTTCGGCACCATGAACAGGCTGATCCCTTTGGTGCCCGGCGCTGCATCAGGCAGACGCGCCAGCACCAGATGGCACGTGTTTTCAAACACATCCGAGTCGCCCCAAGTGATGAATATCTTCTGGCCCGTGATCGCGTAGGTGCCATCGCCGTTGGGTTCCGCCTTGGTGCGCAGCGCGCCGACGTCAGAGCCCGCGCTCGGTTCGGTCAGGTTCATCGTGCCCGACCACTCGCCCGAAATCAGTTTCGGCAGATACAGATCCTTGATCGCGTCGCTGGCGTGATGTTCGAGCGCCTCGATCTGGCCCTGCGTGAGCAGCGGGCAGAGTTGCAGCGACAGGTTCGCCCCCGACAACATGTCGTTGAAGCCTACGTTGAGCGTTTGCGGCAGACCCATCCCGCCGTGATCAGGATTGGCTGCGATGCCGACCCAGCCACCCTCGGCCAGCGCACCCAGCGCCTCTTTGAAACCGGGCGAGCTACGTACGACGCCGTTTTCCAGCTTGGCGGGGTGCAGATCACCGTTGCGATTGGTCGGCGCGATCACCTCATCGCACAGCCGCCCGGCCTCGGTCAGGATCGCCTCGATCATATCGGGCGTAGCCTCGGCGAACAGTTCGGTATCAGACACCGGCGCGATCGGTACGACATGATCAAGGATAAAGCGGATATCGGTCACGGGTGAGCGGTAGGTCATGGGGTCTCCTCCGGGGCGGCTTGGCAAAGGCCCCGCCCGCGTCTATGTCCTGTCTGCGTTATCACTACCCTACCCGAGCCCCGCATTCCTTCAACCTCAACGCTGCGTCACGATTTCGCCATGAGCCATGAAACCCAAATCCTGACGCCCGATCCTGCGGGTTACGCAAAGGCCGTGCGCCTGCTGCGCGCGGGTTCGTTGGTCGCGCTGCCGACCGAAACGGTCTACGGGCTGGCGGGCGATGCGTGCAATGATCATGCGGTGGCCAGCATCTTTGCCGCCAAGGGGAGGCCGCAGTTCAACCCGCTGATCGTGCATGTCGCCGACATGGCCATGGCCGAGAAAATCGCTGTGTTTTCTGATGGCGCGCACGCCATGGCGCAGGCGTTTTGGCCAGGCCCGCTGACGCTGGTTTTGCCGCTGCGGGCGGGCTGCGGGATCAGCGATCTGGTGACGGCGGGAAATGACAGCGTGGCGATCCGCCTGCCCGCGCATCCTGTGGCGCGCGGCTTGCTCAGCGCATTTGGCGGCCCGCTCGCGGCCCCGTCGGCCAACCCTTCGGGCAAGATCAGCCCGACGACGGCGCGCCATGTGCTTGATGGTTTGGGCGGTAAAATTGCGGCGGTGGTCGATGGTAGTGCGTGCGAGGTCGGTGTCGAATCGACGATCCTGTCGCTGGATCCGCCGCGTTTGTTGCGCCCCGGTGGCTTGCCGCTTGAGGCGCTAGAGGCCGCGCTGGGGCACCCGATTGCCAGCGCAGGCGATGCGGCCAAGCCCAATGCGCCGGGTCAGTTGATCTCGCATTACGCACCGGGTGCGCAGGTGCGCATGAACGCGAATGAGGCGCAGGCGGGCGAGGTGTTTGTCGGTTTCGGGCCAACTGAGCGGGCCGATCTGAGCCTGTCGCAAAACGGCGATATGGTGCAAGCGGCCGCCAATCTGTTTGCCACGCTGCGCGCCGCCGATGCATTGGCCCAAGCCCGTGGCGCGAGCACTATCGCCTTCGCCCCGATCCCCGATCACGGGTTGGGGCGCGCGATTAACGACCGGTTGCGCCGCGCGAGTGCACCGCGCGACTAGCGCGGGTCCTCAGGCGTCACGCTTAGCGCAACGCGATCACCAGAAAACCAACTGATCCCAAATTCAACCGGCGTGCCTTCAAGATCGACGTTGATCGCCTCGGTGCGCAGCAAAGGCGCGCCCTCGGGCAGCTTCATCACGCCCGCTCGTGTGCCGCGCGCAATCACGGCCGTGACCTTGGTGGAGGCACGGGTGTAGTCACCCAAGCCCTGCTCGTGCAGCGCCGCTGTGACGGAGGTCAGACGGCGCAGAGCCTGCGGCAGTTCGGGAAAGCGCGCGGCGGGAAAGACCGAGCGGAACTGCGCCAGCGGTAGATTATCGCCCAGCGAAATGCCCTCGACAACATGCACGCGCGCATCGGGGGATAGCGCCAGCGCCTCGGCCTCATCGGCGCGCGCGGGGCGGGTCTCGATGCGGCTGATTTCGCGTGAGGGGGCGCGACCAGAGGCGATGATATTTTGCTGAAACCTCACCCGCCGCCCGATGGGATATTGTGCAGGTGCGGCTTGGGCGACAAACACACCCGCACCGCGCCGCGAGACCACCAGCCCTTCCTCGGCCAGCGCGCCAAGCGCGTGGCGCACCGTGTGGCGATTGACTCCGAACCGCGCGGCGAGCTGCGCCTCGGTCGGCAGTTTCGCCCCCGCCGGATACAGCCCCTGCGCGATTTCTGCACGCAAAGTGTCTGAAATCTGACGCCAGATCGGGATGCGCGGTGCCATCGATATTTTTCTTGTCGTTTGGATGAGAATCGCGTGATATTTGTCTAGTTGTATAGGAACCTAGACAAATCGGCAAGATGTCCAAACTCACCCCACAACAAGAGGCGCGGCGCAATCGCATGGGCCTTCTGGCGCGTGCAAACCCTGCGCGGCTGGCGCAGCTTTTGCCAGACCTCCCCGCCCATAACCTTTTGCGCCCGCCAGAGACGGGATCCGTGATGGTGCAGGGGCGCACGGGCGCAAGTGGCGCGCCGTTTAACCTTGGTGAGATGACGGTGACGCGCTGCACGTTGACGCTAGGCGATGGCACGGTTGGGCACGCCTATGTGCAGGGACGCGATAGGGATCATGCGCTGCGTGCAGCCGTGCTGGACGCGCTGGACGAGGCAGGTTTGGAGCACGTTGCGCCGTTCCTCGCTGCCTTGCGCGCAGATGAGGCCGAACGTCACCAAAAGCGCGCCGAAAAGGCCGCCGCCACGAAGGTCGAGTTTTTCACATTGGTGCGGGGGGAGGATTGATGCAGAGCGATCTGTCAGGCGGTTTCGCGCAAGCTCCGCAACAGGCGGCACAGGCCTTTCGCGCCTGCCTTGAGGCGATGGCGCGCCCCGGTCAGATGCAAGCGATCACAGGTGCTGCGCCCCCTGCGCCGCTGTCGCCCGCTGCAGGGGCGGTTTTATTGACGCTGGTCGATCAGGCGGTGACGCTGCATCTCGCCCGCTCGCATGACACGCCTGCGATCCGCAACTGGGTGGCGTTTCACTGCGGCGCGCCGCTGGTGAGTACCGAGCGGGCGGATTTCGCGCTTGGCACTTGGGCGGCGCTTGACCCGATTGAACGCTTTGCCATCGGCACGCCTGACTATCCCGACCGCTCGGCGACGCTGATCGTCGAAAACGCGGAGTTCGGCCCCGTGAACGCGCGTCTCAGCGGGCCGGGGATTGCCGTCACGACACCGGCCCCGCTGCCCGCCATCGAGGCGTTCGCGCAAAACCACGCGCAGTTTCCGCTGGGGGTGGATTTTCTGCTGTGCAGCGGGGCACAGGTGTTTGGCCTGCCGCGTTCAACCGAGGTGGAGGCGCTTTAGATGTATGTCGCGACCAAAGGCGGAGAGCGCGCGATCGAAGCGGCGCATGCTTGGCTGACTGAGGAGCGCCGGGGCGACCCAACCGTGCCCGAACTGTCACTGGCGCAGATCCGTGAGCAAATGGCGCTGGCGGTAAACCGGGTGATGGCCGAGGGTTCGCTGTTTGATCCCGACCTTGCGGCGCTGGCAATCAAGCAGGCGCGCGGCGATCTGATCGAGGCGATTTTCCTGATCCGCGCCTATCGCACCACCCTACCCCGGTTTGGCGCAAGCCTGCCCGTCGCGACCGAGGATATGGCGATCACGCGCCGGGTTTCAGCCACGTTCAAGGACATTCCCGGCGGTCAAATTTTGGGGCCAACATTTGACTACACGCACCGGCTGCTGGATTTCAAACTGGCCGCCGAAGGTGCGTCCCCGCCCATTGCCGCGCGCAAACCCGCGCAGGACGAACCCGCGCCCCATATCCTTGCGCTGTTGGATCGTGACGGGCTGATGGAGCCGCTTGAGCGGGGCGATGACACGCCCCCGGATCTGACGCGCGAGCCTTTGGAAATGCCTGCGGGGCGCGCCTTGCGCCTGCAAGCGCTGGCGCGCGGCGATGAGGGATTTTTGCTCTCGATGGCCTATTCGACGCAGCGCGGCTACGGGCGCACACATGCCTTTGTGGGTGAGTTGCGCATCGGCGCGTGTGCGGTTGAAATGGAGATCCCTGAACTGGGTTTCGCGGTCGAGATTGGCGAGGTCGAGCTGAGTGAATGCGAGACCGTAAACCAGTTCACCGGCTCGAAAACCGAACCGCCGCAATTCACCCGCGGTTATGGGCTGGTGTTTGGGCAAAACGAACGCAAGGCCATTTCGATGAGCCTTGTGGACCGCGCCTTGCGTTGGGAAGAGCTGGGTGAAGACGACACCGGCGCGCCTGCGCAGGACGCGGAATTTGTGCTGTATCATTGCGATAACATCCAGGCGACCGGGTTTCTGGAGCATATCAAACTGCCCCATTACGTCGATTTCCAATCCGAACTTGAACTGCTCCGCCGACTGCGGCGCGAGGCCAAAGCGGCCCCAACGCAGGCCGCACCATGAGCGATCAAGCCTATAACTTTGCCTATCTCGACGAGGCGACGAAACGCATGATCCGGCGCGCGATCCTCAAGGGGGTTACGGTGCCGGGCTATCAGGTGCCGTTCGCCAGCCGCGAGATGCCGATGCCCTATGGTTGGGGCACGGGCGGGGTGCAGGTCACCGCCGCCTGCCTGACGCCGGAAGATACGCTGAAGGTGATTGATCAAGGCGCGGATGACACGACCAACGCGGTCTCGATCCGCACGTTTTTTGAACGCACGGCGGGGGTGGCAACCACGACCCATACGGCGCAGGCCAGCATTATCCAGACCCGCCACCGCATTCCAGAAGAGCCGCTGCGCACGGGGCAAATCCTTGTCTATCAGGTGCCGATTCCGGAACCGCTGCGCTTTCTTGAGCCGCGCGAAAGCGAGACCCGCAAGATGCATGCGCTTGCGGAATATGGGCTGATGCATGTGAAGCTTTATGAGGATATCGCGCGCCATGGCGAGATCTCGACAGCCTATGCCTATCCGGTGTGCGTCGAGGGGCGCTATGTGATGGACCCCTCACCGATCCCAAAATTCGACAATCCCAAGCTGGGCAATTGCCCCGCGATCCAGTTGTTCGGAGCCGGGCGTGAACAGCGGATTTACGCGCTGCCGCCTTATTGCGACGTGGTTAGCCTTGATTTTGAGGATCACCCGTTCACACCCTCCAAGGCCGATCACGATTGCGATCTGTGTGGCTGTGCGAGCAGCTATCTGGATGAGGTGATCACGGATGATGCTGGCGGGCGGATGTTTGTCTGCTCGGACACGGATTTCTGCGAAGCGCGGCGCGACGCGGGGCATCGCGGGCGGCTCAGCTCGGAGGAATTGGCATGAGGGATTTTCAGGACACCCCGCTATTGGTGGTCGAGACCCTGACAAAACACTACGGCGCACGCATCGGCTGCGTTGATGTCAGCTTTGATCTCTGGCCCGGCGAGGTGCTGGGGATCGTGGGCGAAAGCGGGTCGGGCAAATCGACATTGCTAAGCTGTCTGGCCGGGCATCTGCGCCCTGATACGGGACGCGTTCTGTATCAGGGGCGCGATACGCTGAGCATAGGCGAACCGCAGCGCCGCACGCTGGCGCGCACCGACTGGGCCTTTGTGCATCAAAACCCGCGTGATGGTTTGCGCATGGGGGTGTCTGCGGGCGGCAATGTCGGCGAGCGGCTGATGGCGGTGGGCGCGCGCAATTACGGCGCGATCCGCGAGGCGGCGAGCGACTGGCTGGGCCGCGTTGAAATTGACGCCACGCGCATTGACGACCGACCGCGCCAGTTTTCGGGCGGGATGCAACAACGCTTGCAGATCGCGCGCAATCTGGTGACCGCGCCCAAGCTGGTGTTCATGGATGAGCCGACGGGGGGCCTTGATGTCAGCGTACAGGCGCGGTTGCTGGACCTGCTGCGCGGTCTGGTGCGCGACATGGGGCTGTCGGTGATTTTGGTGACGCATGATCTGGCCGTGGCGCGGCTGTTGGCGGATCGACTGATGGTGATGCAAGGCGGGCGCGTGATTGAACAGGGGCTGACCGATCAGGTTCTGGATGATCCGCAAGCGCCTTATACGCAGCTTCTCGTGTCCTCTGTGTTGCAGGTTTGAGCGTGATGAATGAACCGATGATCGAGATCGAAAACCTGAGCAAATCCTTCACCTTGCACAATCAGGGCGGCGCGGTGATCGCGGTGATGGCGGGCGCGCATTTGCGTGTGGCGCGCGGCGAATGTGTGGCGCTGACGGGGGCATCTGGGGCGGGGAAATCCACGCTGATGCGGATGATCTGGGGCAATTATCTAGCCTCCTCTGGCGTGATCAGGGTGGGGGATCTGGATGTGGCGCGCGCCTCTGCGCGCGAGATTATCGCCTTGCGACGCGACACGCTGGGCTATGTTAGCCAGTTTCTGCGCGTGGTGCCGCGCGTGCCCACGTTGCGCGTTGTGGCAGAGCCGCTTTTGGCGCTTGGCACGCCCGAGGCGCAGGCCGAGGCCCGCGCGATCGAGTTGCTGGACTTGCTCAATATCCCGCAGCGCCTTTGGCAGCTTTCCCCCACTACGTTTTCGGGCGGCGAGCAGCAGCGGGTGAACATCGCGCGCGGCTTTGCCCATCCTTATCCGGCCTTATTGCTTGATGAGCCGACCGCGTCACTGGACGGCGCGAACCGAGCGGTGGTGCTGGATCTGATCGCGCGCGCCAAGGCGCGCGGCGCGGCGATTGTGGGAATTTTCCACGACGAGGCCGCGCGGGCGCAAATCTGCGATCGCGAGGTCGATGTCACCGCCTTTACACCGATGACTGCGGGCGTCGCACCATGACGCAAGGGGGCAAAACGGGGCGGCTGGTGGCGGTGGTTGGGGCCTCTGGGGCGGGCAAGGATACGTTGATCCGCGCGGCTATGGTGCAAGACCCCGCCCTACACTGGGCGCGCCGCGCGATCACCCGTCCGGCCTCGGGCAGCGAGCCGTTTGGGCCGCTGAGCGACGCCGAATTTGACGCGTGCCTTGCGGCTGAGGAATTCGCGTTGCATTGGCACGCCCATGGCCTGCGCTATGGAATTTCACGCGCAGAACTCGCCCCGCTAAATCAAGGACGCACGGTGATTTTCAACGGCTCGCGCGACGCATTGGCCGAGGCTTGGTCGCAATATCCCGCGCTTTGCGTGATCGAAATCACCGCGCCCAGTGGCTTGCGGGCAAGTCGGCTAGCGGCACGCGGGCGCGAAACGAGCGCCCAAATCGCGGCGCGGATCGCACGCTGCCCCACCCCGGTTCCCAATGGCCTGCCGCTTCGCCAAATCTGCAATGACGGCAACCTTGAAACGGGCCTGCGCCGTTTTTCAAGCGCGCTTTATCCGGATAGCGCGTAGCGATGGATCAGGTGAAACCGACAGCTGCGCGCCTCGCCAAACAGGCAGATATCGCCAATCGGATAGGGCCGCGTCAGATGCGGCATGAAATAGGTCTGCGCGATGGGCAGCAGCGCGGTCAGATCGGGTTCGCTCAGCGCGCCGCTCAGCGTCATGTGCATCTGATAATGTTCAAAAACATAAGGATAGCCAAAGCGTGCGAGAAAATCGCGTTGTCGCGTGTTCAGTTTGTCGGGGTTGCGTTTGGCGATTTGTTCGGGCGTGAGCGGCGTGCGAAATGGTTCCAGCGCCTCGACGACACGCCCTGCCATGGCTTGCAAAGCGGTGACATCGCCAGTCGGGCGCAGCGCGAGAAAATCGCCCAAAGCCGCGACCTCCAGCCCGGCCAAATCGACCGGGGGCAAGGCCTGCGCCAAATCCATCAGTACGGCTGTCAGATCATCGCGCGTAACGCCGGTCGCCAGCGCGAAGGGGGCTTTGATCGTAGCGTGAAACCCGTATTTGCGCGGGGTCTCGGTCAGCTCGGCCAAGGGGCGGGGCAGCGCGTCGAGCGCGGGATGGGTGCATGCGCTGCCAGTCATCGCGTCCCAGCCCAACCACTGCGCGCCCGCCTTGGCCAAACCCGGCTCACGCGGCGCATGATAGATTGCAAATCGTTGAAATTCCGTCATGACCCTGTTCTGACCATCGTGTCCACGAGTGCAACACTCACCCACGCCTTCATTAAGCACAACCCCGCCCACCGGAGCCCGAGATGTCCGATCTGATCCTCGCCAATGCCACGCTTGTTTTGCCGGGGGAGGTATTCACCGGTTCGCTGCTGATCCGCGATGGTGAAATTGCGCAGATCAACCCCGGTGCAGGTGTGGTGAACGGTGCGATGGATTGCGACGGCGATCTGGTGATGCCCGGCTTGATAGAACTGCACACCGACAATCTAGAACGCCATATCGAGCCGCGCCCCAAGGTAAACTGGCCCCATGGCGCGGCGATTATTGCGCATGATGCCGAGCTCGCCTCGGTCGGGATCACGACGGTGTTTGACGCGCTGCGGGTGGGCTCAATTGCGGGCAAAAGCGCGCGCCCGGATTACCTTGAATATGCGCGGCCCTTGGCCAATGAAATTCTGGATTTGCGCGCGCGCGACGCACTGCGCGTCAGTCATTTCCTGCATCTGCGCGCCGAGGCCTGTTCGGAAACCCTGATCGAGGAATTGGCAAGGTTCGGCCCCGAGGATCGGATCGGCATTGTCAGCCTGATGGATCATACGCCGGGCGCGCGACAATTTCGCGATCTTGGCAAGCTGCGAGAGTATGTCTGTGGCAAGCATGGCTTGAAGGACTCGGAATTTGAGGCCCATGTCGCTGACCGGATTGCACTGAAAAAGCGCCTTGGCGCGGGACATTTAAAGGCCGCGATTGCGGCGGCGGCGCGCTATGGCGCGGTGCTGGCCAGCCATGACGACACCACCGCCGGGCAGGTCGCGCAATCGCGCGCGCAGGGCGTGCATTTCGCGGAGTTTCCGACCACGTTCGAGGCTGCGCAGGCCTGTCGCGCCAACGGCATTGCGGTGATGATGGGCGCGCCAAACCTGATCCGGGGCGGGTCACATTCGGGCAATGTCGCCGCACAAGATCTGGCCCGCGCCGACCTGCTGGATATTGTCTCGTCAGATTATGTGCCCTCGGCGTTGCTGTCGGGCGCGCTGATGCTGGGCGATCTTTGGGGCGACATGGCGCGCGGTATCGCAACCGTCACCGCCGCCCCGGCGGATGCCGTAGGGCTGGCGGATCGCGGGCGCATTGAGATCGGCAAGCGCGCCGATCTGATCCGGGTGCGCCCGATTAATGGCACTGGCGCGCTGCGCGGCACTTGGGTCAAGGGCCAGCGCGTCGCGTAAAGCCGTTAACCGTCAATGCGGATGCGCGCGTTGGTGGGGTCATAGGGGCTGTCCTCGGTCACCACCGCATCCCATTCCTTCAGGAACATCTTGACCTTGAGCCTGGTCCCCGGTTCCGCCAGATCGGGGCGCACATAGCCCATTCCGATCTGTTGACCAAAGGCCACCGAATACCCCCCCGAGGTCAACCGCCCGACCTTTTCGTCATTCAGCAACAGCGCCTCTTTGCCCCAAGGATCGGCGTCTGCGGGGCCGTCGATTAGCAGCGTCACGCATTTCGAACGGATGCCGGTGTCAAGCATTGCAGATTTGCCGGTGAAATCCTTGGACAGGTCGATAAAGCGATCCAGACCGGCCTCTTGCGGGGTGGCATCGCGGCCCAGTTCATTGCCAAAGGCGCGATAGGATTTTTCCTGACGCAGCCAGTTTTGCGCGCGCGCACCGACCAGTTTGAGGTCGTGCTTTTCGCCCGCTTTGATCAGCAAATCCCAAAGGTAGCGCGACATCTCGATGGGGTGGTGCAGCTCCCAACCGAGTTCGCCCGTATAGGCCACGCGCACGGCGCGCACGGGGCACATGCCAAGTTCAATGTTGCGCATCGAAAGCCACGGGAAGCGCTTGTTGGACAGCACCGTTTCGGGCTGCGCATCCTTGACGATCTCAGCCAGAATAGCGCGCGCATTGGGGCCTGCCAGCGCGAAGACGCCCCATTGCGTGGTGATGTCGTGGCACTCGACATACTCGCCGCCCTCAGTGCGGAAATCTTCGATCGACTGACGCAGGAAGTCGCCATCGTAATCTGTCCAAGCCCCGGCGGAGATCAGGTAGTATTCGTCCTCGCCCAGCCGCACGATGGTATATTCCGTGCGTGTGGTGCCGGCCTTGGTCAGCGCGTAGGTCAGGTTGATGCGCCCCGTTTTGGGCAGCTTGTTGCAGGTAAAGCGATCAAGGAACGCGGTTGCGCCGGGGCCGCGCACAAGGTGCTTGGTAAAGGCCGTGGCGTCGATCAGACCGGCGGTTTCGCGGATCGCTGCGGCCTCGGATTTGGCATAGTCCCACCATGCCCCACGGCGAAAACTGCGCGAGTCGTGATCGAAACTGGCAGGCGCATCAAGCGGGCCGTAATAGTTCGGGCGTTCCCAGCCATTGACCTGCCCCATCTGCGCGCCCGCCGCGATCTGGCGGTCGTAATTGGGCGCGGTGCGTAGGGGACGACAGGCTGCACGCTCTTCATCGGGGTGGTGCAGAATAAAGACGTGCTCGTAGCATTCCTCGTTCTTGCGCGCGGCGTATTCGGTGGTCATCCAGCTGCCATAGCGCTTGGGATCGAGGCTGGCCATGTCGATCTCGGCCTCGCCTTGCGTCATAAGTTGGGCAAGGTAATAGCCCGTGCCGCCCGCTGCGGTGATACCGAAACTGAACCCCTCGGCGAGCCACATATTGCGCAGGCCCGGCGCGGGGCCAACCAGCGGGTTGCCATCGGGCGTGTAGCAGATTGGGCCGTTGAAATCGTCCTTTAAACCGACTTCCTCGGAACTCGGCAAGCGGTGGATCATCGACATGTATTCTTCCTCGATCCGCTCCAGATCAAGCTGGAACAGATCGGCGCGGAAGCTTTCGGGGACGTCGTAACTGAACCGCGCGGGGGCATTGCGTTCATAAGGCCCCAGAATCCAGCCGCCGCGTTCCTCGCGCACATACCATTTCGCATCGGCATCGCGCAAAACGGGGTGTTCGGAATTGCCCTCGGCGCGCCATTTCACCAGCGCGGGGTCGGGTTCGGTGACGATGAACTGATGCTCGACCGGGATCGCGGGGATCTTGATACCGAGCAGCCGCGCGGTGCGCTGCGCGTGATTGCCCGTGCAGGTCACGACATGCTCGGCGTGAATCTCGATCTCCTCGCCCGAACCGACCAGATTGCCGCCCTTATCCACCATGCGCTCCAGCGTCACGACCCATTCGCTGCCCGTCCAGCGATAGGCGTTGACCTGTAGCTTGCGCGCGATCTCGGCCCCGTGCTGGCGCGCGCCCTTGGCCATCGCTTGGGTCACGTCGGCGGGGTTGATATAGCCATCCTGGGGGTGGAACAGCGCGCCTTTAAGGTCATCGGTGCGCAACAGCGGCCAGCGATCCTTCATCTGCGCAGGCGTCAGAAACTCATGATACACCCCGGCGGTTTCGGCCACCGATGAATAGAGCATGTATTCATCCATGCGCTCATCTGTTTGCGCCATGCGCAGGTTGCCCACCACCGCGAAACCGGCATTTAGGCCCGTCTCGGCCTCAAGGCTTTTGTAGAAATCGACCGAGTATTTGTGGATATGGGTGGTCGCGTAGCTCATGTTGAACAGCGGCAGCAGGCCCGCCGCATGCCATGTCGAGCCCGAGGTCAGCTCGTCTCGTTCTACCAAAAGCGTGCCCCACCCGGCCTTGGCCAAGTGATAGGCGACACCGCAGCCAACCGCGCCACCGCCGACGACCAAAGCTTTGACATGAGTTTTCATAGCGGTGACTCCTGAGGGTTGTTCTTGCGCAGGATGCCCTGTTTCCACGCGCGCGCAATCCGTTACAGCCGACATTCGCGCGACAAAAACGACATGGGCGCATGATGGCGATGCCTTTGAGATGTCACACCCTGACGACGCGCGGGGCGCAAAAAGTTCCCTCAAAAAGCGAAAATATTTCCCATCCACACACAGGAACTGAGCCCCGACTCACGTGTTGAGAGCACATCAAAGGGCAAAGGCGCGCCACACCGCGTCACCGCCCGACAGACATCTAAAGGGAGAAGATGATGAAAAAGCTAGTCACAACCACCGCAATCGGCCTGATGCTCGCGCTGCCCGTTTCCGTGCAAGCGCAAACTAGCACCGACGGAACGGCCACTACCGGAACCGCTCAGGTCGACGTGCAGGCCCAAAGCGCAACCGATATGTTCTTTAAGATGATCCCGCATTCGATCACCGCGTCGGGGCTAATCGGCAAACGGGTTTATGTCTCGGAAGAAGACATGAGCACGAGCGAGCCGATCAAAGCCGCGGATCAGAACTGGGACGATATCGGTGAAGTAAGCGATGTCGTGCTTGGCATGGATGGCAGTGTTGACGCCGTTCTCGTCGATGTCGGTGGCTTCCTTGGGATGGGCGAAAAAACCGTCGCGATCTCGATGAATTCGCTCCGCCTGATCCCCGATGGCGACACCGAAAACGCCTATTTCGTCGTGGTGAAGGGCGACAAGGCCATGTTGGACGCTGCGCCTACCTATGAAGGCAATATGAGCCAACAGGTCATGGATTCGAGTGAAACTGAAGCCACGGCAATGGAGAACACTGCTGCAACGGCAGCATCCAAGGCCGAAGATGGCATGGAACAGGCGGGCGACAATGCCGAGGCAATGGCCACCAACGCCGCCGAGAAAACCAAGCAGATGGCCTCTGACACCGGGCAAACCGTGAAAAATGCTGCGGATAGTGCCGGTGAGGCCACCAAAGATGCGGCTGCAAAAACCGGCTCTGCGATTGATAACGCCGTCGATTCAACCGCCGCTGCCGTCGGCATGACGGGTCAGGCTGACGCGACAGACGGCGTTGCCGTCGATATCGCAACGCTCGACGCTGACACGCTGCATGGCGAAGGCGTCTATGGCCCCAATGACGACAAGGTGGGCGACATCTCGAAGCTGGTGAAAACCTCGGATGGCAAGCTTGAGGGCGTTGTGATTGATGTGGGCGGCTTTATCGGGATCGGTGCAAAACCGGTTGAAATCAAAGCCAACCAGTTGACCGTTCTGAAAAACGACACGTCGATGACGGTGCATACTGGCCTGACCGAAGAGCAGTTGAAATCGCTGCCGAAATACGAGGAGTGATCGCGCCACGCGATGACTTGAACTGCGCTTAACGCGTTCGATAGCGAAGGCCCCGAGAGCGATCTCGGGGCCTTTTGCCGTCTTAAACCATTGCTGGAACGACCAAGTCCGGCGGTCGGTGACCATCGGCGAAAGTCTTGATATTGATCAAAACCTTCTCGCCCATCTCGACGCGACCCTCAACCGTGGCCGAGCCCATATGCGGCAATAGTACCACGTTTTTCTGGGCGCGCAGGCGGGGGTTGATCTCGGCGCCATGTTCGAACACATCCAGCCCCGCGCCGCCCAGCTCGCCCGCGCGCAAAGCCCGCGTCAGGGCATTTTCGTCGATAACCTCACCGCGCGAGGTGTTCACGATCACCGCCTCGGGTTTCATCATTTGCAAACGACGCGCGTTGAGCAGATGGAAGGTCGAGGGGGTATGCGGGCAGTTTACTGAAACCACATCCATCCGCGACACCATCTGGTCGAGGCTGTCCCAATAGGTCGCCTCGAACTCGGCCTCGATATCGGGATGCACCTTTTTGCGGTTGTGATAGTGGATCTGCATGCCGAACGCGCGCGCACGCCGCGCCACCGCCTGACCGATCCGCCCCATCCCAAGAATGCCCAGCCGCTTTCCGCCGATGCGGTGGCCCATGAACGCCGTCGGCGCCCAGCCCTCCCAGTCACCGCTTTGCATATGCGCCAGCCCCTCGGGGATGCGCCGTGTGACCGCCAGAATCAGCGCCATCGTCATATCGGCGGTGTCCTCGGTCACAACGCCGGGGGTATTGGCGACCAAAACTCCACGTTGGCGCGCCGAGGACACGTCAATATGATCGACCCCCGCGCCGTAATTTGCGATCAATTTCAGCCGCTCACCAGCTTGCGCCAGCATGCTTGCATCGATCCGGTCGGTCACACATGGCACCAACACATCGGCGCGTTTCATCGCCTCCACAAGCTGCTCACGGCTCATTTTTGCGTCCTCGGCGCTCAACTCGACCTCAAACAATTCTTTCAGCCGGGTCTCGACGCTATCGGGCAAGCGTCGCGTCACGACAACACTCAGGCGCTCTACGGGCATGTTGAGCCTCTCCTCTCTTCCAAAGCTGGTCTCTTGGGTGCAAAGTGACGTTCAACGGGGACAGGCACAAGACCCTGATCGAGCGAAAATGGCCCGAAGCGACAGGAATGCGTAATTTTATTGCGCAGCCACCGAGAACCATCGGCGGCGCTGACGGTTCAGGCCAAGGGGCAAGAGGCAAATGATGACCAAGGGCACTGTTTTGGCAGCAATTGGCGGCATGGCGATTCTGGGCCTGATGGCGTGGAGCGGCAATCGCGCGGCGCAGGCCAATTCTGATGGCGCATCTGCGAGCGCTCCGGCTGAGAGCGCGCCTACAACCATTCCTCCCACAATGCGTCCGATGACAAAACCGACGCCGCCCGCTCCGGCCCCCTCCGCGCAAGATCCCCTCACGCAAAGCACGATCAGGTTGAGCCCGCCCGATCATCGCGGCCCGGTCACCCATTTGCCGCTGCCACGTTATGTCTCGCTCAAAGGCTCCAAGGGCAATGCACGGCGTGGCCCCTCGCTGTCGCATCGCATCGACTGGGTGTTCACCCATCCGGGGATGCCGCTGAAAGTCACTGCAGAATTCGGCCATTGGCGGCGTGTCGAAGACCGCGATGGTCAGGGTGGCTGGATCCATTACGCGCTGATTTCTGGTGTGCGCCATGTTGTGATCACCCAAGATATGGTGTCCCTGCACGCCCGCCCCGATGAAAAAGCCGAGGTCGTGGCCAAGGCCCAATCGGGCGCGATTGCACGGCTCGACAAATGCAATAGCACGTGGTGCGAAATCGACGCAGACGGGGCCGCTGGCTGGTTGCCCAAGACGGATATCTGGGGTGTCGATGCCGATGAGGCGCGTGACTAGTCAAGCGACTTGCCCTACATCAACGGCACGCAAACAGCGGCGAAACCGATGGCCTATAGTGAAACAGACACGAAACTGAATGCCTCGGCGGGGCTGGCCTCGGTTGGGGTGGCAGCCCTTCTGGTGGCGCTCAAGCTGTGGGCTTTGTGGCAGACCGGGGCGCTGTCAGTGGCCGCGTCGCTGGCAGATAGCGCGGTTGATCTAATCATCTCGGCGGGGGGATTGGCCGCGATCCTGTATGCCGCCAAACCGGCAGATGACGATCACGCCTTTGGCCATTCCTCGGCCGAGGATCTGGCCGCTTTGGGTCAATCTCTGGTCATTCTCGCTTCCGCAGCGCTGATCGGCTATTCCGCAATCCACCGTCTTATGGCCCCTGAACCCCACCCGCTGAGCGCGCAAAGTGCGGGCATCGTGGTGATGGTGATCTCGGCTTTGGTGACGGGGGGGTTAATCTGGTGGCAAAGCCGGGTCGCGCGCGCCACTGGCAATAAGGTCGTGGCCGCAGACCGGCTGCATTACGTCGGCGACCTGTTGCCCACTTTGGGCGCGATTGGCGCGCTCTGGGTTTCGCATGCCTTCGGATGGGGCCAGATCGACAGTATGGTCGCGCTGATCGCCGCTGCCCTGATGATAGCGGGCGCTTTGCGCATCGGGTCGGGGGCGTGGAACGCGCTGATGGATCGCGCCGCGCCAAACGAAGTGATCACCGGAATCGCCGAACTCGCGCGCAATCATCCCGGCGTACGCGGCTTTCACGATCTCAAGACCCGAACGGCGGGAGCACAGATTTTCGTCAACCTCCATATCGAGCTGGATGGCGATCAAACTCTGGAACAGGCCCATGACATCGGCGCTGCGCTGAAACGTAAGATTCTTGCCGCTTATCCCCAGACCGACGTGATCATCCACAAAGACGTCTGGCGCGGCTAGCGCTGAGGGCGCTGCCCCAAGACCCCCGGAGTATTTCTGGCTAGATGAAATAATATGGCTTTCATCTAGCCCTAAGTACTCCTGCCAGAGGCTCCTGCTCTATCTCCAGAATTAGGCCGCTGGATCAAGCAGACCACGCCCCTTGAGCAGCGACTCAACGCCCGGCATCCGGCCCCGAAACGCGGTATAAAGCGCATCTGGCGCGCGCGAATTGCCCGCAGACAGGATGAACTGTTCCAGCTTTTGTGCGGTTTCGGGATCAAACGCATCGCCCGCTTCCTCAAAGGCTTCGAACGCATCGGCATCCATCACTTCGGACCACATGTAGCTGTAATAGCCCGAGGAATAGCCATCTCCCGAGAAGATATGCCCGAAATTCGGCGTCGCGTGGCGCATCCGGATCGCGTGCGGCAGGCCGATAAGCCCGAGCACCTCGTCCTGTTTCGCCATCGGATCAGACGGCGCCGCGCCCTCGTGAAAGGCCAGATCGACCAAGGCCGAGGCCAGATATTCCACCGTGGAAAAGCCCTGATCATAGGTGGTCGCGCCTTTGAGTTTGACGCGTAGCTCGGCAGGCATCGCGGCACCCGTTTTATAGTGGCGCGCGTGGCGTTCCAGCACTTCGGGCATGTCCAGCCAATGTTCATATAGCTGGCTTGGCAATTCGACGAAATCGCGCGCAACAGAGGTGCCCGAGATGAAGGAATAGGTCACATCCGACAGCATCTGATGCAGCGCGTGGCCGAATTCGTGAAACAGCGTGCGCGCATCGTCATGGCTTAGCAGCGCCGGATCGCCATTAGCGAAATTGCACACGTTCAGCACGATCGGAACCGTATCACCGCCCAGTTTCTTCTGGCTGCGCATCGCCGAACACCACGCGCCCGAGCGTTTTGATCCGCGCGCGAAATAATCGCCCATGAACACGGCGAGGGTCTTGCCCTTGCGCGAGACTTCCCAGCCGCGCACATCGGGGTGGTAAAACGTCCCCTCAAGAGGCTTGAACTCTAGCCCGAACAAGCGGTTAGCGGTGTCAAACGCCGCCCCGATCATCGCATCGAGCGATAGGTAGGGCTTGATCTGGCCCTCGTCGAAATCATGCTCTGCGACGCGGCGCTTTTCGGAATAATAGCGCCAGTCCCAAGGCTCCAGATTGCCATTCACCCCGTCTGCATGCATCATCTCAGCCAGCTTTTCGGCATCAGCCTCGGCAGCGGCCTTGGCGGGGGCCCAGACGCGCATCAGCAAGTCGCGCACGGCGGCGGGGGTTTTGGCCATTTCGGGTTCAAGTTTATATTCGGCAAAGCTGGCATAACCAAGCAGCTTGGCGCGTTCCTCACGCAGCTTTAAGATCTCGGCGGCGAGGACACGATTGTCGGTTTCCCCGCCATTGGCACCGCGCGCAACCCAAGCTTCATAGGCGATGCGGCGCAGCTCGCGATTGGGCGAGAATTGCAAAAACGGCACGATCAGCGAGCGCGAGAGCGTCAGCACCGCGCCGTCTTGGCCGCGCTCAGCCCCGGCTGCGCGCGCGGTGTCGATGACGAAATCGGGCAGGCCGGCAAGATCATCGTCAGACATCGGGCGGAACCACTCGCGCTCATCTGCCAGCAGGTTCTGACTGAACTGCGTGGTGATCGTGGCGAGGCGCTCTTTGATCGCTTTCATACGCTGCGCGGTCTCGCCTTCGAGCGCGGCCCCGGCGCGGGTGAACATCTGGTGATAGAGCTCCAGTACCCGCGCTTGCTCAGCGTTCAAGCCGAGATCGTCGCGATTTTGCCAAAGCGTATCAATGCGCGTAAACAGCGCCTTGTTCATCGTGATTTCAGACGAAAATGCCGCCAGTTTCGGGGCGAGATCGCGCATCAAGGCCTCGCGCGCGGGCGTCGCATCAGCCCCAGCGAGGTTATAGAAAACGCCCGCCACCTTATCCAATGCGCCATCGGATTGCTCCATCGCCTCGATCGTGTTGGCAAATGTCGGCACGTCTGCACTATCGGCAATCGCGGCGGTGTTGGTGCGCGCTTCGCTCAGCGCCGCCTCAAAAGCAGGGGCGAAATCGTCATCGGAAATCTGCGCGAAGGGCGGCAACTGATAGGGGCCGGTCCAGTCGATCAAAAGCGGGTTGGTCATGGGAGGTCTCCTTTGAGCACAAACTAGGGCGCGGTTGCTGGAAGGGCCAGTGGGCAACCGCGATTGACGCGACTAGACCTTGGGCGCGGCGCAAATCGCGCAATCGGGATCGCGCCGGATCGTGATCTGGCGGCTTTCCCCCCAAAGCGCGTCGTAAATCATCAGCCGACCGCGCGCCGATTGGCCCGCACCCGTGATCTCTTTGATCGCCTCGGCGGCCATCATCGCGCCCACCACACCAGGCAGCGCGCCCACCACCCCCGCCTCGGCGCAAGAGGGCGCAAGCCCCGGCGCGGGGGCCTGCGGGAAGATGCAGGCGTAGCAGGGGGCGTCATGGGCGGGATCATAAAGCGAAAGCTGCCCCTCCCATTGCGAGATTGCCCCAGATATCAGCGGCTTGCCTTCCGCCACGCAGGCGGCATTGACCAGAGAACGCGTCTCGAAATTATCGGTGCCGTCGATCACCAGATCATAGCCTGCGATCAAATTGGGGGCATCTTGCGCGCTCAGGCGGCGCTGATAGGGCAAGAGCTCAATATGCGGATTAAGCGCGGTAATCGCCTTTTGCGCTGAAAATACCTTGGGCAAGCCGATATCGGCATCGCGGTGAATGACTTGGCGTTGCAGGTTGGAATTGGACACCACATCATCGTCAACGACGCCGATCCGCCCCACACCCGCCGCCGCGAGATACAGCAAGACGGGCGAACCAAGCCCCCCCGCACCGATCACCAGCACCTTGGCGGATTTCAGCTTTTTCTGCCCCGGTCCGCCGATTTCGCGCAGCATGATGTGACGGGCGTAACGATCCAGCTCTGCGCCCGAAAACTGCCCCGGTTTGGCAGGCGCAACGGTCGTTTCGACTGCGCGGGCGCGAATGGCGCGTAGCATCGCGCGATAGGCCAATACCAGCGCCGCAAGCAGACCCAGCCCCAACCAACCCGCCAGCGTCCCGCCCAAAGTTTGCCCCAGCGGCGCCAATCCCTGAACCGGCAGATGCGCGATGATCAACGCCAGCCACACCAGCCCAAGCATCGCCCATACCGCGCGCGCCGAGGCTCGCATGAACAGCCCCAAACCAAGGATCGCGGCCAAAAGGATCAGACCCAGCATCGCCTAGTGCTTTCCGGTGGAGCCAAAGCCCCCCTGCCCGCGCGCGGTGTCGCCCAGCTCGTTAGCGACCTCGAAACAGGCCTGCACCACCGGCGCAATAATCGCTTGGGCGATGCGCGCGCCATGTTCTATCAGATAAGGTTCATGGCCCAGATTGATCAACAACACACCCAAGGGGCCGCGATAATCGGCATCAATCGTGCCGGGCGTATTGGGCAGGCTGATCCCGTGTTTCAGCGCCAACCCCGAGCGCGGACGGATCTGCATTTCAAACCCTTCGGGTATCTCAACGCGCAGCCCCGTCGGGATAATCGCGCGTTGCATCGGATAGAGCGTAAAACCGCTGCCACGATCCTCCGGCACGAGATTGGCGCGAATATCTGCCCCCGCCGCGCCTGCACTTTCATAGCTGGGCAGCGCAATGGCAGGATCGGCCCAATCCTCGCGCAGAACCTTGATCGTCGGTGTGCTCATCTTGCTCTCCCTGCCCTGCCGTGGCGCTTGGGCTTTGCTGTTGGCGGCCTCCGGCGGGAGTATTTATGGCCAGATGAAAGCGTGATCCATTTCATCTAGCTGCAAATACTCCCCGCGAAGCGGCCCTTGTGGTCAACTCGCACCCAATGCTGCGGCAATGCGCGCGGCCAAACGGCGCGCGGTGTCGGCCTTGCTCATGCGCTCCCAATGCTCGGCACCCTGATCGTCGATCACCGTGACCGCGTTTTCACTGCCGCCCATGATCCCGGTCTCGGGGCTGACGTCATTGGCCACGATCCAGTCGCAGCCCTTGCGCGCGCGCTTTGCGGTAGCGTGGCGCTGCACATCATGGGTCTCTGCGGCAAAGCCCACGACAAGTGCCGGACGCCCAGTGGTCATTTGCGACACCTGCGCCAGAATATCGGGGTTTTCGGCAAATTCGAGCGTGGGCAGCGCGCCAGAGCGTTCCTTTTTCATCTTTTTGTTTGCGGCATTTTCTACGCGCCAATCCGCCACGGCTGCGGCAAAAACAGCGGCATCGGCGGGCAAAGCGGCCTGCACCGCGTCCAGCATCTCGCGCGCGGTTTCCACCCGCGTCACCGTCACACCCGCAGGCGGTGGCACACTGGCGGGACCGGTGATAAAGCTGACGCGCGCGCCCAGATCGCGCAGGGCCGCCGCAAGCGCTGTGCCCTGCGCTCCCGAGGAGCGGTTGGCGATGTAGCGCACCGGATCAATCGGCTCATGCGTGGGGCCGGAGGTGACAAGGATGTGGCGACCTTTAAGTGGACCATCCGACAAAGCGACCTCAATTGCCGCCATGATCTCAAGAGGTTCAACCATGCGCCCCGGCCCGAATTCACCGCAGGCCATATCGCCATCCGTTGGGCCTGCAAACAGCACGCCATCCGATTTCAGCGTCGCGATATTGCGCTGCGTGGCAGCATGATCCCACATCCGAACATTCATCGCAGGCGCGATCAGCACGCGTTTGTCGGTCGCCAGCAGCAGCGTCGAAGCCAAATCATTGGCCAGCCCTTGCGCCATTTTCGCCATCAGATCGGCGGTGGCGGGCACGACAACGACCAGATCAGCAGCGCGGCTAAGCTGGATATGACCGATCTCGGCCTCGTGGGTGAGATCAAACAGGTCGCTATGCGCCGCCTCGCCCGCCAGCGACGAAATCGTCAGCGGGGTTACAAACTCGGCCCCCGCGCGCGTTAAAACCGGCGTTACCGCCGCCCCCGCCCCGCGCAAGGCGCGGATCAGCTCGGGAGTTTTAAAGGCTGCGATACCGCCGCCGATGATCATCAGGATGCGTTTGCCCGCGAGCATTTGCCCCTCCGTAATGGGTTGCCTTAGGTCTAAGCGGCAGGGCGGACGCGCGCAAGGATCACTTGAACGCCGCGCAGGGGTCATCGCGCGGGGTTGGCGGCGTGACGATCCAGTAATCAAACGGTTGATCGGGGGATGCGGGGGCGTCTGGTTCTGCCTCAATCTGGCCGATGGATACCACCTTGGCGCTTGGATCAAGCTTTCGCAGCAGGGCTGGCACGGCGAGATCATTGCGCGCATGGCCCGATCCGGTGATCAGCACTACTGGCCCGCCGGTGTCTTGATAGGCCTGCTGAACGGTGCGCGCGAAGGCGGCGTCGCGGTAGCGTTGCGCGGCGACCATACCGGGCAAAAGCTTCTCCGGCAGCGCGTTGCAGTGATCGTCCTGCGCCTCGGCCTCGAGGCGTTTTTGCAGCGTGTCTGCATAGGGCTTATCAAGACCGTAGCGCGCGGCATCTGGGCCAAAGACCTCGGGCAAAGGCGCGGTCATGGCGCTGCGAACAACATCGCGCGGCTCGGCTGCGCCATAGATACGCGCATCGCCCAAGGGTTTGAAAATTGGGTAATATATCGCGAAATCCGGCCAACCTGCCTGTTCCCAGCCTAAGGCTCTATCTAACGCTTTTTCATCGTTCAACAAAGCGAGCGTGGTCTTGGCCGCCTGCGCGGAGCTAAGCATTTCAAACACCACCGCTTTGGGCTTGATCGCCGCAATCGCGCGCGCCTGATTGAGGTGATGCGTCGGATTGTCGTGGATTTCGCCAAGCACGACGATGTCGCCGGAAATATGATCAAGCGCGTCTGCAGAAATCTCCTCAGCATGGGCCGGGGAGATCAGTGTCAAGCTAAGCAGTGCAGCCAAAACGCTCTTCATACGAAGAAGCTTTGCACCTCGCCCTGATGACATTCAAGCGATTTGCGCATCTTGCCAAAAGCCTGCGCCTCAAGCTGGCGGATGCGCTCTTTGGACAGGCTCAGCTCTTCGCCAAGGCTTTCCAGCGTGCGCGGGTCTTCGATGAGGCGGCGCTGCGTGACGATGTATTTCTCGCGGTCGGTCAGACGTTCCATAGCCTCGCCAAGCCAATTTTTCATCGTCAAACCGTCATGGCTTTCAGCAACGCTTTCCTCGGGGTTGGCGCTGTCATCTTCCAGCGTATCCACCCATTCGCGGCCTTCCTCATCGCTTGATTGCGTAGCGTTTAGCGAGAAATCAGAGCCGGACAGACGCCCCTCCATCATCTCGACATCATGGAGCGGCACACCGATCACCTCAGCCACGCGCATCCGCAATTGCAGCGCGTCAAGCTGGATGCCTGCTTGCTGGGCTTCGCGCGCCAATTGCGCCTGAACACGTCGCATGTTGAAGAACAAGGATTTCTGCGAGCTGGTAGAGCCGGTGCGCACCATCGACCAGTTGCGCATCACGAACTCTTGGATCGATGCCTTGATCCACCACACAGCGTAGGTCGAAAAGCGCACACCGCGTTCGGGGTCGAACTTTTCGGCGGCTTTCATCAAGCCAAGTGAGGCCTCTTGGATCAGGTCGTTCATTGGCGCGCCGTAACGGCGGAATTTCGACGCCATCGAAATCGCGAGGCGCATGTAGGCGGTCACCAAACGGTGCAACGCCTGTTCGTCACGGTTGTCACGCCAGGCTCGGGCTAAGGCGACCTCGGTGTCGGCGTCCAGGAATTCCGCGCGCATCGCTTGGCGCGGCAGGGTTTCATCAGTCATACCATCGAGTGCCATTTACCAATCTCCCCGGGTCTCCCGCGCATTGAGCGCGACGTGAACGCGTGTCTGCAGTGCTGACCCAATGTTCTTGGCATGAAAAGGTTCCTCACGGAATTGTTGGTTTTTGCATGTAACTTTGTGCATTCACGCCTCTTGACGCCACCGCCCCAATAAAAGTCTATACTTTTCAGTCCAGTAACGCGGCCGTTCGCAAAAACCTCCATGCGCAAAACCCTAAGCTTGCTCACGATTTCTTGACGTATCTGCAAGCTCTTGCAACAAATCTCTCGACAGGTTGAGCGCGCGCACTATGGCCAGACGCGCCATCCGGAACAGTGTCGCGCCAACTCAACGCCCGCGCCGCGATGTGAGTCTCCCGTTCCGCGTTAACCTTTCTTAAACCATGCGTCTTTACCCCTTGAGACAGCGAGGAAAAGGACGGGATCATGGTCGCCAAGACCTATACTGTGGCGTTTGAGGGCGTTGAGGCGCGCACGGTCGAAGTGCAATGTGCGCTATCCGAAGGGATGCCGGGATTTGCCATTGTCGGCTTGGCGGATAAGGCGGTATCGGAGGCCCGCGAGCGGGTGCGCGCCGCCCTTGGCGCGTTGGCCATCGCGATGCCGATGCAAAAGATCACCGTCAATCTTTCGCCCGCAGACATGCCCAAAGAGGGCTCGCATTTCGATCTTCCGGTCGCGCTGGCGCTGCTGGCCGCCCTTGGTCTGGTGCCGCCAGAACAGGCCGAGGCGGTGGTGGCGATTGGTGAATTGGCGCTGGACGGACGGCTGGTGGGGGTGGCGGGTGCGCTGCCGTCTGCGCTTGCCGCAGCGGAAAACGGGCGCGACCTGATCTGCCCGAAGTCCTGCGGTGCCGAGGCCGCCTGGGTCGGGGCCGCCGATGTGTTCGCCCCTGCCACGCTAAGCGAGGCCATCGCGCATCTCAGCGGGCGCGCCCCGCTGGACCCCGCGCGCCCCGGTCTGCTCGATTCGCCTGTCTTGGCGCGCGAGCTGCGCGATGTGAAAGGACAGGAACGCGCGAAACGGGCGCTGGAAATCGCTGCGGCGGGACGCCACCACATGATGATGATCGGCGCGCCGGGGTCGGGCAAGTCGATGCTGGCGGCGCGGCTGCCCTCAATCCTGCCGCCTTTGACGCCGACCGAGGCGCTGGAAACCTCGATGATCCACTCGCTTTCGGGGCTGCTGGGCGAGGGCGGGATCTCACGCGACCGCCCCTTTCGCGAGCCTCATCATACCGCCTCAATGGCGGCAATGATCGGGGGCGGACGTGGCGCGCGCCCCGGCGAGGTCAGTCTGGCCCATAACGGCGTGCTGTTCATGGACGAGTTTCCCGAATTTCCACGCGCCGTTCTGGAAACACTGCGTCAGCCGATTGAGACCGGCGAGGTCGTGGTCGCGCGCGCCAATGCCCATATGCGCTATCCTTGCCGGTTTCTGTTGATCGCGGCGGCCAACCCCTGCAAATGTGGATATCTTGGTGATCCAGCACGGGCCTGCTCGCGCGCGCCGACCTGCGGCGAAGATTATCTTGGCAAGGTCTCGGGCCCGCTGATGGATCGCTTTGATTTGCGCATCGAAGTGCCCCCCGTCGCCTTCAGTGATCTCGACCTGCCCGCCAGCGGTGAAAGTTCAGCCACTATTGCCCAGCGCGTTCAGAGCGCGCGCGACGTGCAAACCGCGCGCTTTGAGGGGCATACATCGGTGCGGGTCAATGCCGAGGCAGAGGGCGCGCTGTTGGAGGAAATCGCGACGCCGGATGAACAGGGCCGCGATATGCTCTCGAGGATGGCGGCGAAATTCGGGCTGTCCGCGCGCGCCTATCACCGCGTTCTGCGCGTCGCGCGCACCATTGCCGATCTCGATGGGGAAACCGATGTGCGCCAACCCCATATCGCCGAGGCGCTAAGCTATCGCATCACAGCGATGGCGGGTTAAGCATATTTCGCGCCGCCTTGCCTGCATCCTCAAGCGCCTCACGCGCTTCAGGCAGGCGACCATCAAAAAACTGCCAGACATGGGGGGCATTGGGCCAGCTTTGCACCGTCACCTCACCGCCGAAACCGCGCAAACGCTCGGCCATACGCAAGGAATCATCACATAGGATTTCGGCCATCGAATGCTGGATCAGAACCGGCGGCGCGGCGGGAAATTCGGCAAACAGAGGCGAGACCGCAGGATCGTCGCCCGCACGCTCACCACGCGCAAAATAGCTGGATTGCTTGACCCGCTCGCGCGGCAAAATCGCCTCAGTTGCGGCATTGGCGTTAAAACTTTCGCCCGAACAATTTAGATCGGTCCAAGGAGAGAACGCAATCACCCCGGCAGGCGGTGCGCCCGCCGCACAGAGTTTCGCAAGCAACAGCAGCGCCAGACCGCCCCCCGCACTATCACCCGCGATGACGATCCGCTCGGGCGCGTAGCCTGCCGAGATCAATCCCTCCCAAGCGGCATACGCATCTTCAAGCGCCGCTGGCAGCGGGTGTTCGGGGGCCAGCCGATAGTCTGGCAAAATCACATCAAGGCCGGACAGCTTCGACAGCCGACCCGCCAAGGCGCGATACATATGGGGAGAACCTGCGATATAGCCCCCGCCATGAAAATACAGAATCACAGCATCCAACGCGACCGAACCGACCCGCGCCGACAAACATGGCACAGCGCCATATTGCACATGCATAAGGCACAGGTTCTTTGGCTCGATTACAACCCAACTGGCCGCACGCTCGCCTTCGGCACGCACACGCACCGGGTCTGTCATTGCGCGCATACGCCGCTTGGTAACGTTGCGCAAAATCAGGTTCAAAAAGCTCTGTTGTAGTGACACGTCAGCTCCGTTTTGCTTCGATCGCCTCCCAGATTTTGGCAGCGATATTGCCCCCGTCAAAGCGTTCGAGTTCTTGAATGCCCGTAGGCGAGGTTACGTTAATCTCCGTCAGCCAATCGCCGATCACGTCAATGCCGACAAAAACCTGGCCCTTTTCGCGCAGAACCGGTCCGATGGCGGCGCAAATCTTGCAATCACGCGCGGTTAGCGCAACTTTTTCTGGCCGCCCCCCAACATGCATGTTCGAACGCGTCTCCCCTGCCGCTGGCACACGATTGATTGCGCCGACAGGTTCGCCATCGACCAGAATAATACGCTTGTCGCCTTTGGCGACAGCAGGCAGGAATTTCTGCGCAATCAAAGGCTCGTTATTGATCCCCATGAACAGCTCGTGCAGCGAAGACAGGTTGCGGTCATTGGGATCAAGGCGGAACACACCTGCCCCGCCATTACCGTAAAGCGGCTTGAGGATGATGTCGCCGTGAACCTCTTTGAACGCGCGTATCGTGGCTAGATCCCGCGCGATCAGCGTCGGCGGCGTCAAATCGGGAAAGTTCAACACCAACAGCTTTTCAGGAAAATTGCGCACCCAGAACGGATCATTCACCACCAGAGTATCGGGATGGATGCGCTCTAGCAGATGGGTGGTCGTAATATATCCCATGTCAAAAGGCGGATCCTGACGCAGCCAGACAACATCCCAATCGGCCAGATCGACCTCAACCTCTTCTCCGAGCGTAAAATGATTGCCTCGCTCACGACGCACTTCCAGCGGCCAGCCCCGCGCCAGAATGCGACCCTCGCGATACATCAAGCGATCAGGCGTATAATAAAACAGCTCATGTCCGCGCGCCTGGGCCTCTTCGGCGATGCGAAACGTGCTATCGGCGTCAATATTGACCGCCTCAATCGGATCCATTTGAATTGCGACTTTCAAGCCCATTAGCGTCCCCTTTGCGTTCCACCCTTGATGCAATGTGGAGCGCGGGGATGCAATCGCAACTCACATTCCGAAATATGCGTTTTCCAAAATCTTGATCTGGCCCTGTTCATCAACCAGAGCCAGATCGAATCTTACCTTGCGATCGCAATTGGCAGGCGCGGGAAATTTCATCAGATATTCCTGCACCGACACGCAGATGCGTTGCATTTGACGCGGCGACAATCGTTGCACAGCGCGCGCATGTGAGCGTGATTTCTTGACCTCAATGAAGATCACAGTGTCGCCATCGCGCGCGATCAAGTCAATCTCGCCACCATAGCGGCCCCGCCAGCGATGTTCGGAAATCGGCTGACCGGAATCTTCATATTGACGCGCAACCTGCTCTTCAGCCGCCAAACCAGAATAATACGAAAGCGCGCCACTCATGACTTCTTCTCCATTTCAAGGGCGGCCTGATAAACCTCCCGCCGGGGTAGTCCGAGGGCTTGCGACACCTCGGACACTGCATCTTTCATGCTTTGGTGCGCCAAGGCGAGCCGCAGCATCTTATCCAATTCCTCAGGCCCCGCTGCGGGCCCATGCGCGCGATCGACCAGCACGACGATCTCGCCTTTGACAGGCGTTTCTTCCAATCCGAGCGCAATCTCTTGCAGCGTGCCGCGCCGCACTTCTTCAAAGCGTTTGGTCAATTCGCGACACAGCGCCGCCTCTCGATGTTCACCGAACACTCCCACACAATCGTTTAACATCGCATTAACGCGCTTGGGGCTTTCATAAAAAACAAGCGTTGCGGGGATATCGCGGAAGGTAGCCAGCCATTTTTGCCTTGCAGCACCGGTGTTGGGTGCGAATCCCGCAAACAAAAAGCGATCCGTTGGCAGCCCCGAGACCGACAGCGCCGCCAACACAGCCGACGGACCGGGGGCGGCATAGACCCGGTAGCCCTCGGCGATCACGCTGCGGCCAAGCTGAAAGCCGGGATCCGCGACCAGCGGCGTGCCCGCCTCGGAGGCATAGGCCACCGACTGCCCCTCTTGCAGAGCGCGCAGCAGTCGCGGGCGCATCGCTTCGCCGTTGTGGTCGTGATAGGCGATGATTTTGCGCCCCGACAGCGGCACCCCGTGAATTTCCATCAAATGACGCAAACTGCGGGTATCTTCAGCCGCCAAAACATCCGCCGAGCGCAAAATATCAAGCGCGCGCAAGGTGATGTCGCGCGCCGCCCCGATCGGGGTTGCGATAAAATGCAACCCCGGCGCGAGCGGCACCAAGCGGCCCTCGCCCGTCGCGCTTTGTGACTCGGGCAGGATATTGCCAGTTTCGTTCTCTTGCTGCATCACCTGCTCCTTGAAGCGTGAGTATCGTTTACTTCGCGCGACGATCCGAATAGGCTTTCGCCAAGCAATTTCCTGCGCATCGAGCCCGAAGGACCTATCATGTTTGCCCTGATCCGTAACACCCGTGCACGTGCGGCACAAATCGTAGCGCTTCTTTCGGCATTCTGGCTGGCTGCTTGTAACCCGACCGGGCCGATGGGCGCCAATAGCGGCCAGCGCATTGACACCTCTGCCCCCGTCACTGTGGCGCTGCTGTTGCCGGGAGGATCTGGAAAATCGGGCGATGAGACGCTAGCGCGTGCGTTGAAAAACGCCGCTGACATGGCCGTGGCCGATCTGCAAGGTGCCCGCATTGACCTGCGCATCTACAACACAGGCGGTCAGCCCGGTCAGGCGGCTGCGATGGCCACCAAAGCGGTTGATGACGGTGCGAAAATCATTCTGGGTCCGGTTTTTGCGCAATCGGCCAATGCTGCCGCCTTAGCCGTGGCCCCGCGCAATGTGAACGTGCTGTCCTTCTCGAATAACACCGACATCGCGGGCGGCAACCTGTTCGTGCTTGGACCGACCTTCCCCAACACCGCCAATCGGCTGGTGCGCTACGCCACACGTCAAGGCAAGCGCCGGATCATGGTGGTGCATGAGAATACGGGTGCTGGCGCGGTCGGGGCCGCCGCAATCCAGACCGCGATTGCGCGCAACGGGGGAACGCTGGCAGGCGTGACGAATTATCCGTTCTCGCAGCAAGGTGTGGTTTCTGCCGCGCCCAAAATCGCCGAGCGCGTGAAGGCCGGCGATGTGGATGCGGTGTTCCTGACCGCCGATACTGCTGGTGCGCTGCCGCTGTTGTCACAACTTTTGCCGGAAAACGGCGTCAGCTCGCAAAGCACGCAGTTTATCGGCCTGACCCGTTGGGATATTCCGCCCGCAACCCTGTCGCTTCCGGGCGTGCAAGGGGGCTGGTTCGCGGAACCCGACCCCAATCTGCAAGCCCAGTTCGTGCAGCGTTATCAAGCTGCGTACGGCAGCGCGCCGCATCCGATTGCAGGGCTTGCCTATGACGGGATCGCCGCCATCGGTGCGCTGATCAAGTCTGGTAATTCCAACGCGCTGACGCGTCAGGGGCTGACCCAGCCTTCGGGCTTTGTCGGGGTGAATGGCGTGTTCCGCCTGCTCCCCGATGGTACGAACGAACGCGGCCTTGCCATTGCGCAGGTGCGCAACGGGCAGGCCGTGGTCATCGACCCCGCACCGCGCAGCTTCGGTGGGGCCGGGTTTTAACCCTCGGCCACACCCTACCTTCGCCCTCAACCAAGGCCCATTCGGGACGTGACCAAAGCCGTGAGCACCGCGCAGACCCCTCCCCTGACCGAGTCCGGGGACCCGCTTCTTCTTCGAGAGACAGGCATCTTCGAGGCACTCGATACCGCCCTCGAAGGGGTGAACGAGCCGCGCGACATTCGCGCCGCGACCGTGGCCTTTCTGGCAAGCGAGAGCGCCTTGGCACGCAACGTGATTGAGGCCGATTTTGCCACGCATCCGCGTGCCGCACGCGTCACGGTCGAGGCCTATGCGCAGATGACGGATGGGATTGTGCGCTCCGTCTTGCAAGTGGCTACGACGCGGCTGCACCCGATCGGCAGCCCGACCGAGGCCGAACGGTTCTCGGTGCTCGCCGTGGGGGGGTATGGCCGCTCTGAAATGGCGCCCCATTCCGATGTCGATCTGCTGTTTTTGACGCCCTACAAGATCACCGCTTGGGCCGAAAGCGTGATCGAATCGATGCTCTATATGCTGTGGGATCTCAAGCTGAAGGTGGGGCATGCCTCGCGCACACTGGATGATTGCATCCGGCTTGGGCGCGAAGATATCACGATCCGCACCGCATTGTTGGAACATCGCTATATCTGCGGCGACGCCGCGCTGGCCGATGCGCTGTCACAACGCCTGCGCCATGATCTGTTTGAGGGCACGGCAGGCGAATTCATCGAGGCCAAGCTAGAAGAACGCGCCCAGCGCCACCGCCGTCAGGGGGGGCAGCGCTACGTTCTGGAACCCAATATCAAAGAGGGCAAAGGCGGTCTGCGCGATCTGCAAACGCTGTATTGGATTGGCAAATATATTCATCATGTCGGGCGCGCACGCGAGTTGATGGAAATCGGGGCATTCTCGCCCGAGGAATACGCAACCTTTTATGCCGCCGAGGACTACCTTTGGGCGGTGCGCTGTCATCTGCATCTGATCGCGGGGCGCGCTGCCGATCAGCTAAGTTTCGACATGCAGGTCGAGGTGGCCGAGCGCATGGGCTATCGCGATCTGGCGGGTCGGCGCGCGGTCGAAGTGTTCATGCAGGATTATTTCCGCCACGCCACAGCGGTGGGCGATGTGACGCGCATTTTCCTGACCAAGCTGGAGGCACAGCACGTCAAAACCGCGCCGATGTTGCAGCGCATTTTCCGCCGCCGCCGCAAGCTCAAAGCGCCCTACCGCGAGGATACGGGGCGCATCAACGTGGGAGATGAGGCCGCGTTTCTGGCCGATCCCGTCAACCTGTTGCGCATCTTCGAAGAGGCGCTGCGCACCGGCATGTTGATTCATCCCGATGCGATGCGGTTGGTCTCGGCCCATCTCGGTCTGATCGACGACAAGATCCGCACAAATCGCGAGGCGCAAAAGATCTTTTTGGATCTGCTGCTCAAGCACGGCAACCCCGAGCGCGCCTTGCGCCGGATGAACGAGCTGGGCGTGCTGGCCGCCTTCATCCCCGAATTTGAGCCGATCGTGGCGATGATGCAGTTCAATATGTATCACAGCTACACCGTGGACGAGCACACGATTCAAGTGATCTCGACGCTGGCGCAGATCGAGCGAGGCGAATTGATCGAGGATCTACCGCTGTCGTCGAAAATCCTTGAAGAGGGGATCTCGCGGCGGGTGCTATACGTTGCACTGTTGCTACATGATATTGGCAAGGGCCGCCCCGAAGATCACTCGATCCTGGGGGCGAAAATTTCGCGCAAGGTAGCACCGCGTTTGGGGCTGAATGCCGAGGAATGTGAGACCGTGGAATGGCTGATCCGCAATCACCTGTTGATGTCGGATGTGGCGCAGAAACGCGATCTGTCCGACCCGCGCACGATCCGCGATTTTGCCCGTCAGGTGAAGTCGCGCAAACGCCTTGATCTGCTGACCGTGCTGACCGTGTGTGACATTCGCGGTGTTGGGCCGAACGTGTGGAACAACTGGAAAGCGACGCTGCTGCGCAAGCTCCACACGGAAACTGCACGCGCCCTTGAACACGGGCTAGAGGCCGTCAATCGCGATCAGCGCAGCTCTGAGGCCAAGCGCGCCCTACGCATCGTTTTGGAGCAGGCAGGCGATTGGGACGGCAAGGAAATCCGCGCCGAACTGGGGCGCCATTACGATCCCTATTGGCAATCGCTCAACACCACCAATCACACGATCTTTGCAAGGCTGCTGCGCGGTCTGGACGATAGCGAAATTCGCATCGACCTGCACCCCGATGATGATCACGACGCCACGCGGGCCAGTTTCGCATTGGCCGATCATCCGGGCATTTTCTCGCGTCTCGCGGGGGCTTTGGCGCTGGTGGGGGCGAACGTGGTTGATGCACGCACCTATACGTCAAAAGATGGCTATGCGACCGCCGTCTTCTGGATTCAAGACGCCGAGGGTCACCCCTACGAGGCCTCAAAACTGGGCCGTCTGCGCAGCATGATCGAAAAGACGCTGCACGGCGAGGTCGTCGCACGCGAAGCGCTCAAAGATCGCGACAAGATCAAGAAACGCGAGCGCCAGTTCAAATTCCCAACCCATATCGTCTTCGACAATGAAGGCTCGGATATCTACACCATCGTCGAAGTCGATACCCGCGACCGCCCCGGTCTGCTTTATGATCTGACCCGTGCGCTGGCAGCCAATAACATCTCGATCTCAAGCGCGGTGATCGCGACTTACGGGGCGCAGGTGGTGGATAGTTTCTACGTCAAAGACATGTTCGGGCTGAAGCTGCACTCAGAGCCGCGCCAACGGGCATTAGAAAAGCGGCTCCGCGAGGCAATCGCCTCGGGGTCGAAACGGGCGGGCAACTAGGATGAAACCGATCCGGTTGGTGCGCGGCTTCCTCACGGTGGGCGGCTGGACGATGGCGAGCCGCGTGCTGGGATTTGCGCGCGACATGATGATCGCGGCTTATCTGGGTGCCGGGCCCGTGGCCGAGGCGTTCCTGATCGCGTTTTCGCTACCCAACCTGTTTCGCCGCTTCTTTGCCGAGGGCGCGTTCAACACCGCCTTCATCCCGCTCTTCTCGAAAAAGCTCGAAGGCGGCGAGAATGCCCAAGGCTTCGCGCGTGAGGCAATGGGCGGGCTGATTACCGTTCTGATTGCGCTGAGTGTGATCGCCATTGCCGCGATGCCGTGGCTGGTGCTGGCGATGGCGTCTGGGTTCGCTGCGGATGAGCGTTTTGCGCTTGCCACTGAGTATGGCCGCATCGCCTTTCCCTATATCCTGTTCATCTCGCTTGGGGCGCTGCTCTCGGGGGTGCTGAACGCGGCAGGCCATTTCGCTGCTGCGGCCGCCGCGCCGGTACTGCTGAATGTGACTTTCGTTGCGGCGATGGTGCTGGCCGATCACTTTGGCTGGCCGATTGGGCCTGCGCTGGCGTGGGCGGTGCCGATTGCGGGCATTGCGCAACTGACGCTGGTCTGGATTGCGGCGTGGCGTGCGGGCTTCAAGATCGTGCCCGCCCGCCCCCGCCTCAGCCCCGATATGAGGCGCCTGATCCGCATCGCGATCCCTGCGATGCTGGCGGGCGGAGTGGTGCAGATCAACCTGTTGGTGGGTCGCCAGGTCGCCTCGCAATTTGACGGCGCGATTGCGTGGCTCAACTACGCGGATCGGCTGT
Organism: Thioclava sp.; assembly: GCF_048263065.1. NCBI lineage: Bacteria > Pseudomonadati > Pseudomonadota > Alphaproteobacteria > Rhodobacterales > Paracoccaceae > Thioclava > Thioclava sp. The sequence goes on along the minus strand of NZ_JBLXEM010000003.1, from coordinate 127,911 downwards.
ATCAACTGCCCCTCGGCGTGGTCGGCATCGCGATTGGCGTAGTGCTGCTACCCGATCTGTCGCGCCGCTTGCGCGCGGGCGATGTAGCAGGCGGACGCTATTCGTTTTCGCGTGCCGGAGAGTTCGCGCTGCTGCTAACCATCGGCCCGGCGGTTGCGCTGCTGGTGGCCGCACTGCCCATCGTTTCGGTGCTGTTTGAGCGTGGGCGCTTCACCCATGCCGATACCGTCGCCACCGCGTGGGCCGTGGCGATTTATGGGCTGGGGCTACCCGCTTTTGTGCTGCAAAAGGTACTGCAACCGCTCTATTTCTCGCGTGAAAACACCCGCACGCCGTTCAACTACGCGCTGGTCGCGATGGGGGTGAATGTGGTGATCGCGGTCGGGCTTGCGCCGTTCATCGGCTATCTCTCGGCAGCCGTGGGCACCACGCTCGCAGGCTGGGCGATGGTGGCTCAACTCTGGCTAGGCGCGCGTTCGATGGGCGAAGCGGCGCGGTTTGATGCACGCTTCCTGCGCCGCGTGCCGCGCATCATCGTCTCGGCGGCCGTCATGGGCGCGCTGGTCTGGGCAATCTGCTGGGCGTTCCCAAGCGCATTTACGGCGCCGGGGCTGCGCGGGCTGGCGATGCTGGGCCTCGTGATCTTTGGGATGGCGGTCTATTTCGGGACCGCCATCGCCATCGGCGCGGTGCATTTCGCTGATTTCCGCGCAGCGATGCGTCGGGGCAAAGGCGGCGCTTAACGTTTGCGTATCCGCTGCAGCGCCCGCGTCATGCCGCCAGGCGCGACAAAGAAGCTGAGCGTGAAACCGGCGGCAAAGCCAATCAGATCCGCGATCCAGTCAGGGCGCGCGCCAAACATCATCGCAAAGACCAGCTGGATGCCCATCAGCGCCCCGATCAACGAAAACGCCCGCAGTTGGTTCGCGTGCGCTTGCCCCAACCGCGTCCACAAGATCCAAGTGAACGCGCCGATCAGCCCGTAATCGCCGGGATAGCCGCCATACAGCCCGACCTCCGTGAAGGGCAGCAGGCCATAGATCAGCGCGCCAATCACGCTGGAGCCCAAGAACACCACGGCGACGGCGAGATTGGAAAACAACTCGCCCACCATCTTGCCCAGCGCCAGCAAAAACACGAGCACGAAGATCGCCTGCGTCACGCTGGCGTGCACAAACGGATAGGTGATCAGCCGCAGCACCTGCTGGGGCGGATATTGCCCGGAGTCGATCATCGCGCGCAAAACCTGCGGCGAGAACGCGAATTTCTGCAACGCATCCAGACGCCAGCCCGCGCCTGCACCACTCGCAATCAGCCCAGAGCTGCCCAGCGCAAAGAACAATTCGGTCGCGATGATCGGCAGCGCCAGCAGCCACACGATGGGCGGCAATGGGTTGATCGGATGTTCATTATAACCTTCGTGCATGTGCGCTCCATTTGGGCGCGGGCTTGGTTGACGCCCCGCGCGCTTTAGCGATAAGCGAGCAGAGCGTGGATTTCCACCCCCGCGGGCTTCCACCCCCCGCATTCCCAGGAGCAACAGATGACCGAGACCGCCGCCACCCTCAACGCCAAATTCAAACCCCGGGTCTTTTCCGGCATCCAGCCCTCTGGCGGGCTGACGCTGGGCAATTATCTGGGCGCGTTGAAGCGCTTTGCACAGAAACAGGATGAGGGGATCGAGACGATCTATTGTCTCGTCGATCTGCACGCGATCACGGTCTGGCAAGACCCGCAGGCGCTGCGCCGCCAGACCCGCGAGGCGGCAGCGGCTTTCATCGCCTCGGGTGTCGATCCGGCGCGCTCGATCCTGTTTAATCAAAGTCAGGTTTCGGCCCATGCCGAACTGGCGTGGGCGCTCAATTGCGTGGCGCGTTTGGGCTGGATGAACCGGATGACCCAGTTCAAGGATAAGGCGGGCAAAAACGCCGAGAAGGTCTCGCTGGGGCTTTACGCCTACCCCGCGCTAATGGCGGCTGATATTTTGCTCTATCACGCGACGATGGTGCCCGTGGGCGAAGACCAAAAACAGCACGTCGAGTTGACGCGCGATATCGCGGCCAAGTTCAACCATGACTTCAAGGTCGATTTCTTCCCCACCCCCGAGCCGCTGATCGAGGGCACGGCGACGCGCGTGATGAGCTTGCGCGATGGCACGAAGAAAATGTCGAAATCCGACCCGTCCGATGCCAGCCGCATTAACCTGACCGATGACGCCGACACAATCGCCAAGAAGATCCGCAAGGCCACGACCGACCCGGCGGAACTTCCGGGTGAGATCGAGGGGCTCAAGGACCGCCCCGAGGCGCGCAATCTGGTCAATATCTACGCCGCTTTGGCCGATATGACCCCGGCGCAGGTGCTAGGCGAATATGGCGGCAAGGGGTTCGGGACGTTCAAACCCGCGTTGGCCGATCTGGCGGTCGAAAAGCTTAGCCCGATCAGCACCGAGATGGCGCGCCTGATGGCGGACCCTGCCGAGATTGACCAAATCCTCGGCCAAGGCGCGGACAAAGCCGATGCCATCGCGCGCCCGATCCTTGCGCAGACCTATGACATCATGGGCATGGTGCGCTCGCGCTAAACCTAATCAGGGGGGCGCAACGCCTCCCTTTTCATTCTAAATTTCAGTCACCCCCAGCGATGCCAACAGCGTTTCTATCTGCGCCGATGGCATCGCGGGATCTCTCGTTCACAGCGAAACGATATGATTGTCCCAAGCGCATTCAAGGCGCGCGAGCGGCGCGGGGCCAGTTCGATCAACAGCGATCAGCCCGCCCAAACCGTCGCTTGCAAGATAGCCATTTCCCTGCGGCGCAAGCCCGCAAATATCGGCCCGCGACACCACGCCCAGAAACTTGCCCTCGCTCGAAAACCGGTGCATCCGCCCGCCGCGCGGCGAAGTAATAGCGAGTTCCGTGCTATCCCCGCTAAAGGCGATGCTGCCCGCGTAGCCCTGCATCGCCAGCTCATCGCGCAGCGGCGCCTGCGCCAACACCAGCGCTGCGCCGCGACGGTGCAGGCCGAGCAGCGGCGTGGCAGCCCCCGGCGCGCCCTCCCATTGCATCGCAAACCCGACAAGCCCGTCTGAGCGGATCGCAAGATGGCGGATCGAATTTTGCCATAAATCCGGCTCCAGCTCGACCTGATCCCGAACCGTTCCCGCAAGGCTGAGATAGGTCAAGTTCGGGCGCATCGTTTCAAGGTTAAGCTTTGTGCGATCCGAGGGGTCGGTAGCGATGCCGCCATTGGCAACCACCAGCGTTTTTCCATCCGGCATCAGGCGCAAATCATGCGGACCGATCCCCGCGCTCGCCATTTCACCGATCCGGGTATAGCCCGACCCGACATCCCAGACGCCGATAACGCCTTCGCTTGTCTCGCTTTTCTGCTCACTTGTGAACAGCACAGCGCCCGCGCGGGCGAACACGCCATGACCGTTGAACTGGCGATGCTCGGGCGGGGTAAGGTGGTGCAAAACTGCGCCGCTGACGCAGTCGATGACCAGCGCGAATGTTCCGGGCCTGCGCGCAAAAGCCACCGCTTCGGCACGCTTTGGATGGCCCGCCCCGGCATGGCCGCGCGCGGGAAGCGGCACGCGAAATGTCGCGCGACCTGCCCCGTCAAGACCGTAGAGCGCGAAACCGCCATCGCCCTCGCGCGCGGCTGCCAGATAGGACGGATCGCCCACCGCCGCCCAACCAAGGCGCGGTGCGGCGCCTGCGGCCAATAGCGAGGCAAGAAAACTGCGGCGTGTGGTCATGGTATCAGTCTCCGTCTTGCGCGTTAAAGCCGGGCGTGATGCCAAGGCGCACGCCGATCTCGGTTTCGATGGCAGTGCGTAGCGCACGCACCGATTGCTGCAAGATCTCGACGCGCAGGCGCGCTTGCGGGTCGCCCACATCTTGAAAGGCCGGGTCCGATATGCGCGAAGCGGCCTGATGAACCTGCGCGAGAGCGGCCTTGCTAAGGGGTAGATCCCATTGCACCAGCGACGCGGCAAGATCATAGGCACTGCCGTTGGCCAGCACGACATTGCGCAGGCTGCGCGCCGAACGTCTGGCTTCGGCGCGTGCCGGGCGGGGGCGATCAAAGCGACCCATCGGCTGGCCAAGGCGTTGATCTGCGCTGAATTCCAGCGAAGACAGGATCTGTGTATAAAGCGCGCGCAAAGCCTCATCCGACGTCAGATAGGTCGCATTCCCATCCTCTCCGGCGGTGCGCAGTATGTTGGCGAACCTATCTGTCCAAGCCGCGTCAAGATCATCGGCCTGATGGTTCAAATCCGCTGAAATCGTCGTTACCAATGCGCAGGTGTAGCTGCCCGTGTCATAATCAGCGAACTCCGGATCATAAAGTAGCATCTCCAGCGCAAAAAGCCCGCGCGCCGCAATCGACACATCGCGATAGGCGGTCGGGTCGCGACCGACTGGGTCCTCCTCGGCGACGAGGCGCGCTATTGAGCGTTGGGTAAAGCCGCGCGTATCGGGCCAGAAATAGATCGACAGCGCGCCGGTCTCGGATGGGCCAAGCCGCAGATCCGCGATTTGCATCCACGCATCAAATGTTGCTTGAAACGCGGGGCGCACGGCGTCAGGGCGGCAGTCGCGCGCAGCGGTTTGCGCCAGCGTGTCGCTGGCCTCCGCAAAGTCTTTCAAAGCCGGCAGAACGTGGCGATCAAGCGCGCTGTCAACATCGGCAAAGGCGGCAGTAGCTGCGCCAAGCGCAAGGGTCAGGGCAACAAGCAGCTTCATTGGCTCTCCAGGAATTTGATCAGGGCAGCGCGGTCTTGTGGGGGCATGCTGACGACCGCATCGCGCGCCGTTTGGGCCTCGCCGCCATGCCAAAGCACGGCCTCAATAAGGGAACGCGCGCGACCGTCATGCAGAAAATAGCTGTGGCCCGAGACGGTTTGCGTCATCCCAATCCCCCAAAGTGGAGCGGTGCGCCATTCCCGCCCGTCCGCACGCCCTTCGGGGCGATTGTCGGCCAGCCCGGCGCCCATGTCATGCAGCAGCATGTCGCTATAGGGCCAGATTAATTGGAAGCTGGCGGGGTCGTCGCCCGCCAGCCGCTGGGTGACGTAATTGGGGCGATGGCATGACGCACAGCCCGTGTCGAAAAACACCTGCCGACCGCGCATCACGTCTGGGTCAGCTACCGCGCGCCGCGAAGGCACGGCCAGCGTGCGGCTGTAAAACGTCACCAGATCAAGCCCGATCTGGTCAATCTCTAGCCCGCCTTGTTCCGGGTTGCTGCCATCCAGCGCAGCGGTGCAATCGGCCTGCAAATCGGTGCACTCACCCGAGCCCGCCGGATGCACCGGATTCGATATACCGATGTCACCCGCAAAGGCGCTCGCGGTCTGTTCCAGCACGGTCGGGTTGCCTGCCTTATGGCCAAAGCGGCCCAACATCGGCTGATCATACACCTCTGACCAAACGACCTGCGGGCGGCCTGAAATACCATCATCATCCGCATCATCGGGATCGGCCCAAGCCAGAATATCTTGCGTCGAGATTGCCTCAAGCAGGCCTACGCCGATCATCTGTTGCGCCACGCGCGGGCTAAGCATGGCACCGCGCGCAAGCGGGCCATAGCCAAGATCGGCAGCGGCATAGGTCGGGTGGCGAAGCGTTGCCTTTTCTCCGCCCGAAAGCGGGATTTCGATCTGCTCATAGGTGATCTGCATCTGCGCCTCGGGGGCGTGACCGGGCAAGCTGAAATCCTGTATCTGTGTGCCATAGGTCGGCTCGGGCGCGCTTGGATGGGTGCCCTCAATGTAATGTTTGATCGTTTGCGCGTCGGGCGCGGGGATCGACACGCGCAGGAACATCGACACCGCGCTATCCTGTGGCCCCTCGGGTGGGTGGCCGCGCCCGTCCTTTAGGTGGCAACGCTGGCACGAGCGCGCATTGTAAAGCGGCCCCAGCCCGTCCGAGGCCAGCGTCGACGCGGGCGGCGAAACCCAGATGCGGCGAAACATCCCGTTGCCGACACGAAAATCCAACTCTTGCTGGAATGTCAGATTGGCGGCGGGTTGCGAAAATGCATCGGGCGTGTTGCGCACGCGCACGGTCTGCGCGCCCCCTGCATTTTCCTCAAAGGCCCAAGGGGCGGAAAAGTCGCGCGGCGAGGCCGTGACCGCCGCAATGCGGGCGCGTTCTGCCTCGGTCCTTGGGATCACGTCAAGATGGGCATCCTTCAGCCCACCCCAAGGCGACGCCCCCGACGGTTGCGCCAAGGCAGGCGTGGAGGTAACAAACAGCGCCGTAATTGGCACCAGCGCGAGTGGCATCCATTTCATGGGCATCGGTCCAAACTTGGAGACGCGGGATACGCCGCGCCTCCCGGTTTCACTCACTGAAAAACAGCAGAAGGATTTTCGAGACTGTCCGAGGTCTCAATCGCGACGCCGTCCAGATCCAGCTCACTCACAACGCGTTCAATCGAGCGCGTCTGCGCGATCAGCGCATCTACCCCGCCCATGATCAACCGCTCCCCCGATTCATTGCCCCGTTCAAGCATCTGGTCATAGGCAAACCCCGCTTCCGCCGCCGTTTTGATCCGGCCCAACGCCATCATCGTGGCTGACAGACGCGCACGCATTTCGGCGTCAAGGTCGGGGTTCTTGGCCGCGACCAGATCGGACAGCGACGCGCCCGACACAAGCGATCCATCGACGCGCACATATTCGCCCAGATAGGCGCTTTGGATGCCAAGCCCATCGTAATAATGGCTGTTATGGGTGTTGTCGGAAAAACAATCATGCTCTTCCTCGGGGTCGTTCAGCATCAGGCCAAGGCGCATCCGCTCTCCGGCCTGCTCGCCATATGATAACGACCCCATGCCGGTCAAAATCGCCGTCAGACCCGCGCGTTCATCCCCCGTCAATTCCACGCGCGCGGCCCCGTCCTGCCCCCATTGCGCGGCCATCCAGCCCAGATCAGATACCAGCAGCTCGGTCGCAGCGACCAGATACTGCCCGCGCCGCTCGCAATTGCCGTTCGTGCAGGCATCGCCCGAGGCATAATCGCTCCAGCGGCGATCACCTGCACCATCGCCATGCCCGTTCAGATCCTGCCCCCAAAGCAAAAATTCGATCGCATGATATCCGGTGGCGACATTTGCCTCGATCCCGTCCACCTCGTGCAGCGTGCCTTGTAACAGGGCGGGCGTGATATTCGAGGCGTCGATCTTACTGCCCGACAGCGTGAATTCGGGGTTCGCGATCACGTTCAGCGCCGCAAGTTGGTTTTCATCAGTCGGCCCGCCGTACGCGCCGTCAACATAATCAATCAGCCCCTCATCCAGCGGCCAGGCGTTCACGCGCCCCTCCCAATCATCAACTATCGCGTTGCCGAACCGGTAAACTTCGGTCTGCTGATAGGGCACGCGCGAGGCGATCCAAGCGGAGCGCGCGGCTTGCAGTGCTTCGGCAGAGGGCGATTTGATCAGCGCGTCCACCGCAGTTTGCAACCGACGCGCGGTGCTCAGGCTATCTTCGTATTTCGCGGCGGCAATATCGGCGTAGGTGGCAATCACCTGCGAGGCATCTTGCGCCTGCGCAGCACTTGCCAACCCGACGGCAAACGTCGTTGTGCTTAAAAATATCCGGATCATCTGTGTCTCCCAGAGTGCATTTCCCAATGGCACCGCTACTAGCTTTGACCCCTCCGGCTCCCACCGATGGGTCATGGCGCGACATCAAGTGATCCAGTGCGATCAATCGACGTCCTGCGCGGATGTCGGGGATATAACTGACTTAAACTGTCAGAGAAAACAATAGGCGAGTTTTATACTAAGGTATTCTTCGGCCTGCGATGCAGCCGCTACTTGCCGCGCCGGAAAAACCGCGCGCGATCGTACAGCGATTCTAGCCGCTTCATCCGCGCCGCCGTTTCCTCCCATGTCAGCGATTGCACCGCTGCCATCAACGTCTCGACGAGAACCTGCAACGCGACTGTGCTGTCCCATGCGCTTGGCACCTCGATCTGGGCGGAAAAGCGATAGCGTGCGTGGGCCGCCGCTGGGCTGACCCAAGGGTCGGTCATCAGCACAACCTCAGCCCCCTGCTCTGCCGCCATTTCCACCAGCTGCAGCACGTTGTTTTCATAGCGGCGAATGTCAAAGACCAACAGCACGTCGCCCGCGCGCATCTCTAGCATCGCGGGCGGCCACGCGTTTGAGACCGGCTCAAGCAATTCCACGCCGGGGCGGATCACCTTCATATGGGTGGTGAAATATTGCGCTATAGGCAGGGTGACACGCCCGCCCGTGGCAAAAATCCTCCGCTCGGGATCAGCCAGCAGCGCGGCGGCGGCGTCGAATTGCGCATGATCGATCTGCGCCAATGTGGCCTGCAAATTGCCCAGCACCGCATCGGCAAAGCGGTTGAGGATGTGGGTTTCGGGCGCGGCCTCGGCCCAGCGGTCATGCTTGGCCAGCGGCGAGACCAGCCGCGCCTCTAACTCGTCGCGCACCGCTTGTTGCAGCCCCGGATAGCCGCCAAAGCCCATCTTTTGCGCCAGCCGGACCACCGTGGGTGACGACACCTCCGCCGCCTTGGCCAGCGCCGTCACCGAGCCAAGCAGCGCCACCGGATAATGGCGCAGGATATGGCTGGCAAGCTGACGTTCGGCGCGCGTCATCCCCTCGATGGCGCGCCCGATCTGGTCTTCGATGTTTTGCGTGGCTGCTGCCAAATTGAGCACTCCTTTATCCGCATGCACGAACAAATCGTAACAGATTCAGAAATCCTGAAAAAATCTTGACACAAATGGGGCGCTAAGGCGAGCCTGTTTACACAATACAACGGATACCGGGGCGAGGGAATCGATGGCGGCGGACGACAAGCGCGGCGAAACACCGATCCAGATTGAGGGGGCCGAGCGCGCGGGTCGCTGTGTCCTGGTGTGCGAGCATGCCTCTAACGCGCTACCAGAGCCGTGGGGCGATCTGGGGCTAAGCGGTGCCCAGCGCGCGGCCCATATCGCGTGGGATCCGGGCGCTTTGGGCTTGGCGCGCGCGCTGGCCATGCAGCTTGACGCGCCGCTGGCCTCCGCGTGCCAATCGCGGCTGATCTATGATCTCAACCGCCCGCCGCACCACTCGGGCGCAATGCCTACGCGATCCGAAACGACCGATATTCCCGGCAACCAAGCCCTAAGTGCGCAAGACAGACTGGCACGCACCGTGGCACTGTATCTGCCCTTTCACGCCCAGTTGCGCGCCTTAATCGCGCGTAAGCTGGCGCGAGGAACGCAGCCCGTACTGATCACGGTGCATTCCTTTACGCCCGTCTATTTCGGGCAGCCGCGCAGCGTCGAGTTGGGCGTGATCCATGATGCCGATCCCGCGCTGGCCCAAGGCGTCCTGCAAGAGGCGCAGACGCAAACCAATCTGGATACGCGCCTGAACGATCCCTATTCGGCTGCTGATGGCGTCACGCATACGCTCGCACTACAGGCGACGCCGATGGGCCTGCCCCATGTCATGTTAGAGCTGCGCAACGATCTGATCGCGGATGAGGACGCGCAAATTGCGATGGCAGCGACCCTTGCGCCAGTGCTGCGCGCTGCAATCGCGCGCCTGAGCCAGCAAACCGGGGAGGCCGCCTGATGCCCGCATGGATTTGCGCCTATGTCCGTTTTGTCGAGGGGTTGAACCGCCGCCTCGGCAAGATCACGATGTATCTGCTTTATGTGATCATGGCGATCATGCTGTATTCCTCGATCACCAAAATCGCCCATATCCCCGCGCTTTGGACGCTGGAAATGGCGCAATTCACGCTGGTTGCCTATTACATGCTGGGCGCGCCGTGGACCTTGCAGGGCGACACCAATGTGCGCATGGACCTGTTTTACACGCGATTTTCGCGCAAAGGTCAGGCGTGGTGGGATGCGTTCACCGTGTTTGCGCTGATGTTCTACCTGGGGATCATGGTCTATTCGGCGTTCGATTCCACCGTCTATGCCTTTGAATATGGCGAGCGAAATCCAAGCGCGTGGCGGCCCTACATGTGGCCGATCAAGACCATCATCACCGCCGGGTTCTTTCTGATGTTCCTGCAAGCCACCGTTCTTTTGATCCGCGATATCGCGACGATCCGCGGAGAGGAGATCTGATGGATCACAACACCATCGCGCTTTTGATGTTTTCGACGATGCTGCTGATGATGATCACCGGCCAGCGCGTGTTTGGCGCGATCGGCTTTGTCGCCGTGGTTGCCGCCTTTGCCCTTTGGGGGCCGGGGGGGACGCAGATGGGCTTTGGCTCGGTGATGAAGCTGATGAAATGGACGCCGCTGCTGACGCTGCCGATGTTCGTCTACATGGGCTATGTCATGTCTGAAAGCCGCCTCGCCGAAGACCTGTACCGGATGTTTCACGTCTGGTTCGGGCCGCTGCCGGGGGGCCTTGCAATTGGCACGATCATGCTGATGGTGATGATCTCGGTGATGAACGGGCTGTCGGTGGCGGGCATGGCGATTGGCGCGACCATTGCGCTGCCCGAACTGCTGCGGCGCGACTATGACAAGCTGATGATTTCCGGCGTCATTCAGGCCGGATCGAGCCTTGGCATTCTGATTCCACCCTCGGTCGTGCTGGTGCTGTTCTCGCTGATTGCGCGCCAGCCGGTGTCGGAACTCTGGCTGGCGGGTGCGATTCCGGGGCTGCTGATGGCGACGCTGTTCGTGATCTATATCGTGATCCGCTGCCGGTTGAACCCTAGCCTCGCCCCACCGATGGACGCTGACGAGCGCGCCGCCATCACGATGCGCGAAAAGCTGCGGCTGTTGCGGGCGGGCCTGCTGCCAGTGTTCATTTTCGTCGCGATGATGGTGCCGTTCCTTAAGGGTTGGGCAAGCCTGACCGAGGCCTCGGTGATCGGTGCGCTAGCCGCCGTATTCGCCGCAGTCATCAAGCGCCGCTTTACGTGGCAGGTGTTCCAGACCACCACGCGCCAGACGATGCAGATCACCGTGATGTTCATGCTTATCATCACCGCCGCGCTGTCCTTTGGCGCGGTGTTTGACGGGCTGGGTGCCGGGCGCGCAATCGAGGATTTCTTCACCGAAGGTCTGGGCCTTGGCCCGTGGCAGATCCTGATCCTGATGCAGCTTAGTTTTCTGGTGATGGGGATGTTTCTGGATGACACCGCGATGCTGGTGATCGTGGCCCCCGTCTATGTCAGCCTTGCGCGTCACCTCGGCTTTGATCTGATCTGGTATGGAATCCTTTATACCATCACCTGTCAGATCGCCTATCTGACCCCGCCCTTCGGATATAACCTGTTCCTGATGAAGGCGATGGCACCGCCCGAATTCACCCTGCCGGTAATTTACCGCTCGGTCTTTCCGTTCGTGGGGGTGATGCTGCTGACGCTGATCCTCGTGATGCTCTTTCCACAATTGGCGCTGTGGCTGCCGCATGTGGTTCTTGGACGATAACCAGAGCCCGGAGCAACCGGGCCTTGTAACCAACAAGGAGTGAAAGTGATGACAACCAGAAGAAAGTTTCTAACCACCGGCGCGGTGGGTGCGGCGGCAGCCGGGCTAGCAACCCCGGCCCTCGCGCAAACCACGCCGATCAAATGGCGGATGCAGACCTATGCCGGACCTGCATTGGCCGAACAGGTCGTGGATAACTGCATCAAGACCTTCAACGAAATCGCCGATGGCGAAATGGAGATCGAGCTGTATTACGCCGACCAGCTTGTGCCCACGTCCGAGCTATTTCGCGCTATGCAAGCGGGCACGATTGACGCGGTGCAGTCCGATGATGACAGCATGGCCTCGCCTACCGAAGTCACGGTGTTTGGCGGCTATTTCCCGTTTGGCCTGCGCTATTCGCTGGATGTGCCGACCCTGTTTAACGAATGGGGCCTGAACGAGATCTGGGACGAACAGTATTCAGCCGTGGGTGTGAAACACATCTCGGCGGGCTCGTGGGATCCGTGCAACTTCGCGATGAAGGAACCGGTAAACGCACTGGCCGATCTTAAGGGCAAACGTGTCTTTACCTTCCCGACGGCGGGTCGCTTCCTTGCGCAGTTCGGCGTCGTTCCGGTCACCATCCCGTGGGAAGATGTCGAGGTCGCGCTGCAAACCGGCGAGTTGGACGGCGTAGCGTGGTCGGGCATCACCGAGGATTACACCTCGGGCTGGGGCAAGAACGCGCCCTATTTCCTGACCAATAACATCTCGGGTGCGTGGGTCGGGCATTTCTTTGCCAATATGGATCGCTGGAACGCCGTGCCCGATCGGCTCAAGACGCTGATGAAAACCTGCTTTGATCAGTCCCATTATCACCGCCAATACTGGTATTGGGCAGGCGAGGCCAAGCTTCGCGTGGACGGCACCGAAATGCAGTTGACCACGATCCCAGATGCGGAATGGAAACAGGTCGAAGATGCCGCGCATGTGTTCTGGGATGAGATTGCTGCCGAAAGCCCGCTTAAGGCCAAAGTCGTTGATATCTTTAAGAAATACAACGAAACGATGGGCAAAGCAGGCCCGCCCTACCGTTATGGCTAAGCAATAACCGGGGGCGCGTCGGGGTAAATTTCCTTGCCGCGCCCTCTTTCCCATACGCTGCCCCTTGCCGAGCGCGCCGCCGCGCGGCACTGTCGCGCAGCCCGCTGTCCACCCGGAGGATTCCATGCCCGCCAAGTTCTCATTCGATGCGCTCAAAAAGGCTGTCAAAGCCAATGAGATCGACACCGTGATCGTCGCCCTTATCGACATGCAGGGCCGTCTTCAGGGCAAGCGGTTCCACGCCGCGCATTTTGTCGAAAGCGGCTGGCAAGAAACCCATTGCTGCAACTACCTTCTAGCCACCGATCTTGAGATGGAAACCGTGCCGGGCTATGAGGCCTCAAGCTGGGAACGCGGCTATGGCGATTACGTCATGAAGCCCGATATGGAAACGCTGCGCCTGATCCCTTGGGTGCCCGGAACGGCGCTCGTGTTGTGCGATCTGCTTGATCATCACGGCACGCCCGTGCCCCACGCGCCCCGTTCGATGCTGAAATCGCAGATCGCGCGTGCGAAGTCGCTGGGCTTTGATGTGATGATGGCGACCGAGTTGGAATTCTTCCTGTTCGAGGAAAGCTACCCCGAGTTGTTTGACGCGGGCTACCCCGACCCGACCCCGGCCTCGCGCCAAAATATCGACTATTCGATCTTTGGCAATGCACGCACCGAACCCGCGCTGCGCGACATGCGCAACGCATTGTATCATGCAGGAATCCCGGTGGAATGCTCCAAGGGCGAGGCAGAGCGCGGGCAGGAAGAGCTCAACGTCAAATACGCCCCCGGGCTTGAGACCGCCGACATGCATGTTCTTGTGAAACAATGCACCAAGGAGATTGCGCAACAACACGGGCTTTCGGCGACCTTCATGGCGAAATATCACACCGATAAGGCCGGCTCGTCCAGCCACGTCCACCAATCGCTGTGGAAAGGTGGCAAGAACGCGTTTTTTGACGCTAACGCGCCTCATGGCATGTCAGACCTGATGCGCCATTTCTTGGGCGGGCAACTGAAATACGCCCGCGACATCACCTATTTTCTTGCGCCTTACACCAACAGCTACAAACGCTTTTGCGAGGGGCTATTTGCCCCCACCAAAGCCGTCTGGTCGCTCGATAATCGCACCGCTGGATTCCGCATCTGCGGCGAAGACACCAAATCCGTGCGTGTGGAATGTCGCATTGGCGGATCAGACCTGAACCCCTATCTGGCCTGCGCCGCGCTGCTGGCCGCTGGCCTTGCGGGGATTGAGGGTGAAATCGACCCCGGCCCCGAGGCAGGCGGCGATCTTTACAAGGCGGGCGATGTGGTTGATGTGCCAAAATCCCTACCCGAGGCCGCCGAAGCGCTCCACGCCAGCGCCATGCTGCGCGCCGCCTTTGGCGATCAGGTGATGGCCCATTACACCCATGCCGCGCGCTGGGAAATCCGCGAACAAAACCGCATCGTGACCGATTGGGAACGTGCGCGCGGCTTTGAACGCGCCTAAGACTTTGCCAAGACGCGGGCAGATCGCCCGCAAGGAGACCCCATGTCAAAAGTGATCGAATGTATCTCGCCCGTTGACGGGCAGGTTTATGGCGAGCGGGAAACGCTCTCGCACCCTGATGCGCAAATGATGGTCGCGCGCGCACGTGCCGCGCAGCCCTCGTGGGCCGCGCGCCCCTTGGGCGAGCGTATCGCGCTGGTGCAGGCGGGCATCGCCGCGCTCAATGAAATGAAGGATCAGGTGGTCGAGGAACTCGCCTGGCAAATGGGCCGCCCGACACGTTACGGCGGCGAATTTAGCGGCATGAACGAACGCGCAAACTACATGATCTCGATTGCCGAGTCCTCGCTTGCGCCGATGGTGATCGAGGACAGCGCCACCGCCCTGCGCCAGATCGCGCGCGAGCCGATGGGTGTGGTGTTGATCATCGCGCCGTGGAATTACCCTTATATGACGGTGATCAACTCGCTGGTGCCCGCGCTGATTGCAGGCAATACGGTGGTGCTGAAACACGCCACGCAAACGATGCTGGTGGGCGAGCGTATCGCGCAGGCTTTCCACGCTGCTGGCATCCCCGAGGACGTGTTCCAAAACGTCTTCCTCACACATGACGTGACCGAAAAACTGCTGGGCGAGCGCGCCTTTGATTTCATTAACTTCACCGGCTCTGTCGGGGGCGGGCGGGCGCTGGAAAAGGCCGCCGCGGGGACGTTTGTCGGCATGGGACTGGAACTGGGCGGCAAAGACCCCGGCTATGTCGCCGAGGACGCCGATCTGGACGCCGCCGTCGATGGGCTGATGGATGGCGCGCTGTTCAACGCGGGGCAATGCTGCTGTGGGATTGAACGGATTTACGTCCACGAAAGCCTGTTTGACGCTTTCGTGGGCAAGGCGATTGACTGGGCGAGCAAGCTGAAGCTCGGCAACCCGTTTGACGCCGACACCACGCTTGGCCCGATGGCGAACAAACGCTTTGCCGAGGTCGTGCGCGGCCAGATCGCGGATGCGATCAACGAGGGCGCGCAGCCGCTGCTGGACCCCGCGATGTTCCCCGCCGATGACGGGGGGGCCTATCTGGCGCCGCAAATTCTGATCAACGTCAATCACGAGATGCGGGTGATGCGCGAGGAAAGTTTTGGCCCCGTGGTCGGCATCATGTCGGTCAAAAATGATGAAGAGGCAATCGCGGCGATGAACGATTGCCAATATGGCCTGACCTGTTCGCTCTGGACCGCCGACCCCGTGCGCGCCGAGGCGATTGGCGCACGACTGCAAACCGGCACCGTGTTCATGAACCGCTGCGACTATCTCGACCCGGCCTTATGCTGGACGGGGTGCAAGGAAACGGGTCGGGGGAACTCGTTGTCGGTGCTGGGCTATCACGCGCTGACGCGCCCGAAATCCTACCATCTCAAGAAGGTGACGAAATGAACGCTCCCACTGCGAACTGGTCCTATCCCACCGCGATCAAATTCGGCCCCGGCCGGATCGCGGAACTGGCCGATCACTGCAAATCGGCTGGCATGACCAAGCCGCTTCTGGTGACCGACAAGGCGCTATCGACCCTGCCGATTACCGCACAAGCTCTTGATATTCTTGACGCAGCGGGCCTTGGCCGTGCCGTTTTCAGTGACGTCGATCCGAACCCGAACGAGACCAACATGGCCGACGGCATTGCCGCCTATAAAGCGGGCGGGCATGATGGCGTGGTGTGTTTCGGCGGTGGCTCGGCGTTGGATCTGGGCAAAATGATTGCGCTGATGGCCCATCAGGACCCTGCTCTCAGCGTCTGGGATCTGGAAGATGTCGGCGATTGGTGGACGCGCGCGGATAGCGACGCCATCGCGCCGATCATCGCCGTGCCCACCACCGCTGGCACCGGCTCCGAGGTCGGGCGCGCAGGGGTTCTGACCAATTCACAGACCCATAAGAAAAAGATCATCTTTCATCCCAAACTGCTGCCCGCTGTCACGATCTGCGACCCTGAACTGACCGTCGGGATGCCCGCGTTTATCACCGCAGGCACCGGCATGGATGCGCTGGCCCATTGCCTAGAGGCCTATTGCAGCCCCCATTACCACCCAATGAGCCAAGGCATCGCGCTGGAAGGCATGCGGCTGGTGTTCGAAAACCTACCCCGCGCCTACGCCACGCCCAATGATCTGAACGCGCGCGCGCAGATGATGTCCGCCGCCGCGATGGGCGCGGTTGCGTTCCAAAAGGGTCTGGGCGCGATCCATTCGCTAAGCCACCCGATCGGCGCGGTTTACGGCACTCATCACGGCACGACGAACGCTGTGGTGATGCCGATGGTGCTCGACTTCAACCGCGCTAAGATTGAGGACCGCATCACCCGCGCGGCTGCCTATTTGGGCATTGCGGGCGGGTTCGACGGATTCAAGGCGCGCATCCTGGCGTTGCGCACCGAACTGTCGATCCCGGCAAACCTAACCGCAATGGGCATTGATCCTGCGCGTCTGGATGAGCTGACCGAAATGGCGCTGGAAGACCCGTCTTGCGGCGGCAACCCCGTTGAAATGACACGCGAAAACACCCGCGCGCTATTTGCAGCCTGTATGTAGAATATGGGCGGACCCGACGGCTTTAGGGACGCAATAAGCCGTCGGGTCGCTCACCCGGCCGGAGACGAACCGGCCATTCGAATGTAGGCCTCAGGCAGCGGGCTTGCTTGCGCCGCGACCTTTGCCCCACCGTTCACAAAGGCGCTGACCACAGCGCCATGCACCTGAATCAAAAGCGCCACATTCGCATCGTCAGAGCGCTCAACCGCGCAAACCCCATCGGGCAGATCGTGCAGCACCAGTTCGACCTTGTCGGCCTGCGCAAAGATTTCGGCAAAGGCCGGATCCCAATGGCGCAAACCCCATTTTTCGACCATGCGCGCATGCATCGCGTGGGCATGTTTGCGGATCAGCGCCGCAATCGCAGGGTCATCTGAACGAGTCTCGGCGACGATCCCGTCGTGCGTGTTGGTGACGCTGCGGGTGATCTGGTCGTAATGCTTCAAAAGCGCGTGGAAATCGGCCTGATCGTCATGATGACGCTGGGCGCGATCAGGGCCCATGCCCTGCCCCCGGCCGCCGCCGTGACCACCGCGATGACCACTACGTTTTTGATCGGATTGGGACAACTCGTGAGACATCATTTCCTCGCTATGATATGTTATCTTATATCGTGAACTTTCTGCGGATCATTTAGACAGATTGCCGCAGCCACGGTTTTCAGCATTTGACGCGCGGCAAGGATGCAACCCTGCCCCAAGAAACGCCAATCTTGCGCCCGATACGCTCGCAAAATCACGTCACCTCGTCTAGAAATACCCTCAAGAGACGCGGTTTTGAGGGAAGACGCATGAAACGGATTACGGGTGGCATCGCAAGCGCAGCGCTTTTGGCAGGGATGGGCTTTGCACAGACGGCCCATGCGCAAGATCAACTCGCCCAGAATCAACTCGCGTGGAGCATCGGCACCCTTGGCGCACCCGGCGTGATCGACACTCCCACCGCCGAGACGTTTCGCGATGGCGAACTGGTTGCCTCGGTCTCTGGTTATTCCGACAGCCAGCGCGGCAATTTCTCGTTTCAGATGTTCCCGCGCCTGACCGCCACCCTGCGCTTTTCGCGCGAAAAAGGGCTGGGCGTTGGCGGGGATACCCTCAAGGACCGCAGCTTTGATCTGCATCTGCAATTGCTCAAGGAAAAGGGCTGGCGTCCGGCCTTTGCCGTTGGGCTGCGCGATATGTTTGGTGACGGGGTTTACGCCTCGGAATATGTGGTGGCCACCAAGACCTTCACGCCGCGTCTGCGCGCGAGTGTGGGTTGGGGCTGGGGTCGGCTTGGCTCGGGCGGTTCGGGCGGTGGCACACGTCCTGCCGCGTCGCTTTCGGGCGGGCTAAACAATGACACTTGGTTCAAAGGACCGTCCGCGCCCTTCGCCTCGGTGATCTGGCAGGCGACCGACAAAATCGCGCTCAAGGCTGAATATAGCGACGATGACTACACCGCCGAAACCGCCGCAAACGGGTTTGACAACAAGACCCCGCTGAATTTCGGCGTCGATTACAAGATCAATAATATCGCGTCGGTGTCGGGCTATGTTTTGCACGGCTCCAAGGTTGGCTTCCAGTTCAATATCGCGCTCGATCCGCGCCAGCCCGCCGCACCTTCGGGGCTGGAACGCGCGCCCGTTCCCGTCGCGCCGCGCCCTTCGCGCGCCAGCAATCCCCAAGCCTACGCCACCGATTGGGCGCAAGACCCGACCGCGCAACCCGCGATCCAGAAATCCATCGGCGATGCGCTGATGAAAGACGGCCAAGTGCTTGAGGCGATGAAACTTTCGCCCACCAGCGCCGATCTGCGCATCTCAAACGAGACCTATCGCGCCAATCCCCAAGCCATCGGTCACGCCGCGCGCATCGCAAGCCGCGCCCTGCCCGCATCGATCGACACGATCAAGGTCACCTTGATGGAGCGCGGCATGCCCGCGTCGACCACGACGCTGAAACGCTCGGACATCGAGCGGCTGGAAAACGGCCCCTCGACGCAGATTGCCACCGTTGCGCAGATCGGGGAAAGCGAGCGCGGCAATCGCGGCTTCACGCAGACGCCCGGCGTCTATCCGCGCCTGCTGTGGGGCATCGCGCCCTATCTCGAACTGTCGCCCTTTGATCCCATCGAAGATCTGCACGCAGATCTCGGCGTCACGCTTAGCGGGCGCTATGAATTCGCGCCCGGTCTGGTGGTTGCAGGCGCACTGCGCCAAAAGGCGATTGGCAATCTTGACGACAATCCGAAGACCTCGACCTCGACCGTGCAGCATGTGCGCAGCGACATTTACGAATATCAGCGCGAGGGCGATCTCACGATTCCCTACCTGACCTTTGCCGCCTACGGTCGCCCCGCCGACAATCTATATTCGCGCGTCACAGTCGGTCTGCTGGAACAGATGTATGGCGGGGTTTCGGGCGAATTGCTGTGGAAACCGGTCGATAGCCGTTTGGCGCTGGGTGCCGAAGTGAACGTGGTCAAGCAGCGTGACTACGATCAGCATTTCTCCTTCCTCGACTATTCGACGACCACCGCCTTCCTCTCGGCCTATTACGACTTTGGCAACGGGCTGACGGGCGAGTTGGATGTCGGGCGCTATCTGGCGCGCGATTTCGGCGCGACGATTTCGCTGGATCGCGAATTGGCCAATGGCTGGAAAGTCGGCGCTTGGGCGACGCTCACCGATATGTCGGGCAGCGATTTCGGGCCGGGTAAGTTTGACAAGGGCGTCCGCCTGACGATCCCGCTGGGCTATGCAACGGGCATGCCTTCGCTCAAAAGCTTCTCGACCACACTGCGCCCCTATGTCGGCGATGGTGGGGCGCGCGTGGATGTGCAGGGCCGCTTGTATGAGACGCTGGATGGCAGCCAGCAAGGTGGGCTGTATCGCGATTGGGGGAGGTTCTGGCGATGAGCCGGAGCGTCCTTGGCGCGACTGCGCTGATCGCGGC
Source organism: Thioclava sp. (assembly GCF_048263065.1). Taxonomy (NCBI): domain Bacteria; kingdom Pseudomonadati; phylum Pseudomonadota; class Alphaproteobacteria; order Rhodobacterales; family Paracoccaceae; genus Thioclava; species Thioclava sp. Next base: position 108,369 of record NZ_JBLXEM010000003.1, on the reverse strand, counting down.
GCTTGGCGCGTGTAGCCATGACAGCGCAGGCATTCAGGAAAAGAAATCAGGCGGAGTCAAAATGGTGACCTCGGCGCTGGGTCAGGTGCTGCCGGGCAAAAAGAAAGCCGCCGAAAATGCGGCACCGCAAGACCCCAACGCGCTGGCCGCCGCTGCGCTGCAATCTCTGCAAGGCCCTGTGATCATGGTCACATTTGAGGCCAACAAGGCCGCGACCGTCGCTGCGATGCGCGGTCAAAACGGCACGATGCGCACCTATCAAACCCCCGATCAGCGCGCCTTCGTGCTGCGCGGCGGGCTGCTGGCAGGCACACGCGGATTCGGGCGCGACCTGATGTCAGCCGATACCAGCGCTGCCGGAGCGCTGATCCGCGCCGCCAAGGCTGGCACCGCGCCGCGCGTTTATCGCTATCTCGATGGCGATGGCGAGGAACGCCCCCTGCCCGTGTCCTGCACGATCACGCCGGGCGGCACGGTGCAGCAAGGCCCCGTCACCGCCCAGCAGGTCGGCGAGCATTGCGAGGGCTCGGGCGTCAGTCTGGACATGAGCTATCTCGTTGCGGGCGGCACGATTTTGGCCTCACGGCAATGGGTTGGGCCGGGATTGGGCTATGTCGCGATCCAACAGTTGCGCAACTAAGCCCGCTGCCCCTAGCCCAATTCCGATACACGAAAGCCCCCGAAACCCGGGGGCTTTTTCGTGTCGCGACACCTACGCACTGGCGCGCACTCAGACATTAAAAAAGACCGAAGCGCACGCGCTCCGGCCTTTTCTAACTTGGTATCGTCCGAACTTAGTTGTTCGACGCTGCAACAGCGACGGCAACCAGCAGAAGAACCGGGATGATGATCCCAGCGTTCGAGGAGGACGACTGCTGAACCACAACGGGCTCGGGCTCAACAACAGGAGCGACGTAGCCGCCAGCAAATGCAGCAGAACCGGTGAGGCCGAGGGCCAGAGCGATGGTAGCGATCTTTTTCATAGTAATCTCCGTCATGACCGATAGGAGCCGCTTACAGTTAGCGGCATCGAAGGGAGATTTGCATAGGTGAGCGGGCTTTGAAAGAATAAAGCTTGGGCGTGCTGCCCTGCGGCGCGGAACTGTTGCACTTTGGCACAGATGTGACGCCAAAAGCGCAAAACTAAGGCGCGGCAGCGCGCTTTGGTCGCATCAAGCCCGCAGGCACGACCCGAAATCTGCCAGAAATTTCGCGGCTTTGCCCGATTCCCTGCCGTACGCACCCTATGCGCATAGAATCACCGAGCCAAAACACAAAGCCGCTAAAAGGGTAAAATTAAAGTTAGCGATAATTTACCGCCCCGAAAGCGGACAGGCAGGGGCGCATCCCCGCCTGACGCAAGCCTTCAAACGCCCAGACAGTGCCGCATCACAGCCTTTTGCGCGTGCAGACGGTTTTCCGCCTCGTCGAAAATCACCGATTGCGGGCCGTCCATGACAGCGCTCGTGACCTCATCGTTGCGATGCGCGGGCAGGCAATGCATGAACAGCGCGTCTGGGTTGGCATGCGCCATCAGCGCCTCGTTGACCTGATAGCCACGTAGCTGGTTGTGCCGTCGCTCCTTGGCCGATTCCGGGTCATGCATCGAAACCCAAGTGTCCGTCACGATCAGATCCGCCCCGCTGACGGCCTTGACCGGATCACGCTCGATCACCGCCCGCACCCCTTTGGAGCGTGCAAACTCCAGCCATGCGGCTTCAGGGTCCAGCGGCGGCGGGCCGGTAAAGGTAAAGTCGAACCCGAACTGCCCGGCCGCATGCAGGAACGAGGCGCAGACGTTATTGCCATCGCCCGACCACACCACTTTCTTGCCCTTGATCGGGCCGCGATGTTCCTCGTAGGTCATCACATCGGCCATGATCTGGCAGGGATGGGTGCGGTCGGTCAGCCCGTTGATCACCGGAACGCTGGCATATTCCGCCATCTCGAGCAGGGTTTCCTCCTCAAACGTGCGGATCATGATCAGATCGACATAGCGGCTGAGAACGCGCGCCGTATCGGCGATCGTCTCGCCATGGCCAAGCTGCATATCGCTACCCGACAGTACCATCGTCTGCCCGCCCATCTGGCGCACCCCGACATCGAAACTTACCCGCGTGCGCGTCGAGGGTTTCTCAAAGATCAGCGCCACCATGCGCCCCGCCAAGGGTTGGTCGTCATCGGGTGCGCCTTTAGGGCGGTCTTGGCGGGCACGCTTCATCGCGATGCCTTGGTCAATCATCGCGCGCAAAGCGGCGGGGTCGGTTTTGTGAATGTCGAGAAAATGGGTCATGGGTTTGTCTTTCGTGGCGGCTCGCCGGGGGCTGTCTGCCCCCGGACCCCCGAGGATATTTTCATCAAGAGGAAGATCAGGATTCAAGTTGCGTGGTGGCGGCGTCGAGGCGATTGACCGCCTCGGACAGATCCGCCTCTGAGATATTAAGCGCAGGCAGCAGGCGCAGCACATTGTCGGCGGCGGGCACTGTCAACAGGTTTTGATCATAGGCGGCGGCAACCAGATCGGCTGGCGCGCGCTTGCATTTCAGCCCCAGCATCAGCCCCACACCGCGCACGCTTTCGAACGTGTCGGGATGGCTTGCGACAAGCCCTTCGAGTTTTTGGCGCAAGAAACCCGCCTTGGCGTTGACCTGATCCAGAAACGCCGGGTCCGAGACGATCTCCATCACCTTGGCCCCCACCGCACAGCCCAGCGGATTGCCGCCATAGGTCGAGCCATGCGTGCCAGCGGTCATACCGCTCGCCGCGTTTTCGGTGGCTAAAATCGCGCCCAGCGGAAAGCCTCCGCCGATGCCCTTGGCGACCATCATGATATCGGGCGTCACGCCCGCCCATTCATGGGCAAACAGCCGCCCCGTGCGTCCCATGCCGCATTGCACCTCGTCAAAGATCAGCAGCGCACCGGTGCTGTCACACAGATCGCACAGCCCCTTGAGGCATTGATCGGGGACCGGACGAATACCGCCCTCGCCCTGCACCGGTTCAATCAGAATGGCGGCGGTTTTATCGTTGACAGCAGCATTCAGCGCGTCGTGATCGCCCCATGGCAATTGCGTGAAACCCGGCAGCAGCGGGCCGAACCCTTTGACCATCTTTTCGGAATGAGGCACTGCCGAGATCGCCCCGGTCGAGCGGCCATGAAAAGCGCCGTCAAAGGTGATGATCTCGATCCGGTCCTCGCCCTTGGCCGACCAGTACTTGCGCGCCATCTTGATCGCGAGTTCCGCAGCCTCGGTGCCGGAATTGGTGAAAAATACCGTATCGGCAAAGCTGTGCTCGACCAGCGCATCCGCCAGCGCCTGCTGTTGCGGGATCTGATACAGGTTGGAGACATGCCACAGGTTTTGCGCCTGCTCGGTCAATGCGGCCACCAGTTCAGGTGCGGCATGGCCCAGCGCATTCACCGCGATCCCCGCGCCCATATCAAGATATCGCTGCCCGTCTGCCGTCTCCAGCCAAGAGCCAGCGCCTTTGACAAAGGCTAGGGGTGCGCGGTTGTAAGTGGGCAAAACAGAAGGGATCATCTGTTGGTCTCCGGAAAAAAGAAGGCCAAGGGGTGCATCAGGCATAAAGCGCTGTCAACACTCATGGCCTTGGGGTCAACGATTTGGGGATGTGGCACGGGGCCACGGCAGATCGGACGTCAGGCGCGAATGCGGCGACGTCGGCGGGCGGCGATATGGCGGCACGTTGTGATCATGGGCGTTGCATTAGGGCGCGCCCTGCGCAAAGTAAAGAGGTTTCGCGGTTACGACTTCATCCGGTAGCCGATGCGCAGCCAATACCACCCTAGACCCAACACAACGACCAGAGCGGGCAAAACAACCAACAGCCCTTGCCAAGGCGGCGCATCCGACACACCCAGAAACCCGAACCGCGCGCCGTCGATCAGGTAGAAGACCGGGTTGTAATGGGTCAGGATTTGAAACGCTGGCGGCAGCGCCTTGGCCGAATAAAACGTGCCCGACAAAAACGACAGCGGCGTGATGATGAAGTTGGTGATCGCGGCCATCTGATCAAACTTATCGGCGAAAATCGCCGCCAGAATACCTAAGCCCCCAAGGAATACCGCCCCCAGAACCACCCAGGTCAGCGCCCAGAACGGATGCGCAATCCCTTGGTCCAGCGTGATAAACAGCCCGACCCAAATCACAAAGGCCACCAACAAGGACCGCGCCACCGCGCCGATAAGATAGCCGACCATGATCTCCCACGGGGCCAAGGGCGGCATCAACGTGTCCACGATATTGCCCTGCACCTTGGCAATTACGATAGAGCTGGAGGTATTGGCAAACGCGTTCTGGATCACCGTCATCATCAAGATGCCGGGCGCGATGAAATGCAGGAAATCGACACCCATCACTGGCGCACGCCCCTTGCCAAAGGCCAGCGCGAACACCGTCAGAAACAGCCCCGCCGTGATCAGCGGTGCCAGCACAGTCTGCTGCCAGACCGACATAAAACGCCGGATCTCGCGCAGGCCCAGCGTCTGCATGCCCAGCCAGTTCACCGCACCAAAACGGCGCACACCTATATCTTGCATCTCGGCTCTCCCCAACTTACCCGCTCACCTAGCACGCAGATCGGCACTGTCCAACGTGCGCGCCCTTGAAAATCGGCCTGCGCGATTGTATCTGTGCCCCTTACCGCTAGAATGTGCCTTGCACGCATCCCTGCGCCCGCCCTTTTCGGGCACCCTGCACAATGAGAGGCTTCCCATGTCCTGGACCGACGAACGCGTAGATCTGCTCAAGAAGATGTGGTCCGAGGGCCAATCCGCGAGCCAGATCGCCAAGGAACTGGGCGGCGTGACGCGCAATGCGGTGATCGGTAAGGTGCACCGGTTGGGCCTGTCCAACCGTGCAGGCGGCGCGGCGGAACCCGCCAAGCCCGAGGCCAAACCCGAAAAGGTAGAGGCCAAGCCCGCCAAGCCCACGCCCGAGATTAAGCCCGCCGAAAAACCGGCCCCCGTCACGAGTGCCGCGCGCCCGGATCCCGCGCCGGTGCAAGCGTCGAGTCCGGCGCGCAAAGCGATCATTCCTGCGGGCCAGCCATTGCCGCCCCAACCCTCCGCCAATGAGATCGACCCGGCAGCGCTTGCCAAAGTCGGCGAAGTGGAAAAGCACGCCAAGAAACTTGGCCTGATGGAGCTGACCGAGCGGACCTGCAAATGGCCGATCGGCGATCCCGCAACCGAAGAATTCTGGTTCTGCGGCCTGCCCAGCCAAGCGGGCAAACCCTATTGCGAGGCTCATGTCGGCGTAGCGTTCCAACCGATGAGCGCCCGCCGCGACCGTCGCCGCTAGGTGACGCAGCACGGCAAATCAGGCGAGCACCGCGACCGCCGCCGCTAGGCGGTGCCGCCGATCAATAGAAAAAGGGCGCCCCGCGAGGCGCCCTTTTGCATGAGATGGTGTCGGCTTAGAACCGCCGCGTCCAGCCGATCGAGGCCGAGAACTGGTGCATGTCCAACTCTACCTCGCCACCGGTCATGAACGCCCCCTTGATTTCATGCGGCAAGACATAATTCACCGCGAAATCCAGCGTATCGCGGTCGTTGATCTTCTTAGCGCCGCCAAAGCTGAAATGGTGCTCGACAATCCCGGGCGCAAAAACACCCATCGTCACGTCATCGGTACCGACCGGGTTGCTCGCATAGGCATAACCCGCCCGCCAGATAATGTCCGGGTTTTGCTGCCATTCTGCGCCAAGTCGAACGACTGACACATCATCCCAGCCAAAGCCCGCGCCGCCTGCCGCGCCATAAAGTCCGGCAGTTTGCGGATTTCCGACAGCGCCGATATCAGAATAGAAAATCTTTTGCAGATCCAGCATCAAGGTCAGATCCGAGCGAGGCTTGAACGCAAGCCCAGCGGTGATCGAAGCGGGAACGTCAAAACTGCCGCCATCCTCGAACAGCCCCGCATATTTGTCGAATTTCGACATCTTGAACCGTGTTTGCCCGGACAGGCCCAGCGTAAGTTGCGGCGAAACCTCGTATTTGATCCCCGCGCGCAATCCGACACCGGTGGACATATCATAACCGCGATTGCTGAAATTCGCCGGATCGACCGATGACCCCGAAAAGGCCGCAATCCCGCGCGCGGCAAAACGCTGCACGGCGAAGGTCGGCGCGATGCCCCAGCTGAAATTGCCGTCCTTGCGCCCATACCCGACCGAGACAAACATCTGCATCAGATCTACGCCCGCCTTGCCGCCACAAAAGATACCGGTGCCGCCACCGCAATTGGGGTTGGCTACATCCGGGTAGCTCGTGTTCATCCCGCCATTGCCATAGACCATGACATTGAGCGCGCCACCCCCGTCCAGCGGGCGGTTATAGCCGAAATTGGGGATCGGGAACCAGTCATGCCCGGACCGGGTCTCGCCATCGGGCAGGAAATTGGTTCCACTCGCCGTAAAACCCCGGCGCGGCGAAAATGCCTCGATCCCAAAACTCATCTGATGGCCGATATCTCCGATATTCGCGGGGTTGATCGCCGCCGACATCGCGTCTTGCGAATAGGCCACACCCGCGCCACCAACACCGCGCTGCGCCGCACCATAGGCGAGCGCAAAATAGCCCTCGGTGGCGCTGGCCACCTGTGGAAGCGCCGCCGTCAGGCACACCAAAGCCACTCCCGCAAAACGGGTTTTCGTCAATTTTGTCATTCTATCCTCCCTTTGGGCCGGGTCAGGTGGCGCGCGCGAGTCTCCCTCTCTGCACAAGCCTCCGGCAGCGTCGAAACAACGCTTGCAGATATTCAACTTTACTTATGTGACCTAAGGCAAGCGTTTTCTGGCCTAATTAAGCGCAGCATCGTCTCGGGGCTTTCCGTGTGCACGCGCGCAGTCTATATCGCGGGCATGAGCACCAACCCCCCGACCCTGCGCCCCGATCTTGCGCCGCGCGCCCGCATCACCGACGCCCCCCGCCCCGGCCAGCCGGTGATCGGGATGGTCTCGCTTGGCTGTCCCAAAGCGCTGGTGGATAGCGAGCGGATTTTGACCCGTCTGCGCGCCGAAGGCTATGCGATCAGCCCCGATTACGCTGGCGCCGATGCGGTGATCGTGAACACCTGCGGCTTCCTTGATAGCGCCAAGGCCGAAAGTCTTGAGGCAATCGGCGAGGCGCTGAACGAAAATGGACGCGTCATCGTGACCGGCTGTCTGGGAGCAGAACCCGATTACATCACCGGCGCGCATCCCAGCGTGTTGGCGGTGACTGGCCCGCATCAATACGAACAGGTGCTGGACGCGGTGCATGTCGCCGTGCCGCCCGATCCGCATCCTTTCATTGATCTGCTGCCCGCAACCGGCGTGTCGCTGACGCCGCGCCATTACAGCTATCTCAAGATTTCCGAGGGCTGCAACCACAAGTGCAAGTTCTGCATCATCCCCGATATGCGCGGTCGCCTTGTGTCGCGCCCGGCCCATGCGGTGATCCGCGAGGCCGAGAAACTGGTCGAGGCGGGCGTGCGCGAATTGCTGGTGATTTCGCAAGATACCTCGGCTTACGGCGTGGATATCAAACATGCCAGTGATCGCGGCCACCGCGCCCATATCACCGATCTGGCGCGCGATCTTGGATCGCTTGGCGCGTGGGTGCGGCTGCATTACGTCTACCCCTACCCGCATGTGCGCGACTTGATCCCGCTAATGGCCGAAAGCCACGCCAATGGCGGCGGCGTACTGCCCTACCTCGATATTCCCTTCCAGCACGCGCACCCGGATGTTCTCAAACGCATGGCGCGGCCCGCGGCGAGCGCGAAAACGCTTGACGAGATCGCCGCATGGCGCGCGACCTGCCCCGGCATCACCCTGCGCTCGACCTTTATCGTCGGCTATCCCGGCGAAACCGAGGCCGAGTTCCAGTATCTGCTGGACTGGATGGACGAGGCGCAGCTTGATCGGGTTGGGTGTTTTCAATACGAAAACGTCGATGGCGCACGGTCCAACGCCCTGCCCGATCAAGTTCCAGATGAGGTCAAACAAAACCGATGGGACCGCTTCATGCAAAAAGCTCAAGCGATTTCCGAGGCGAAATTGCAAGCCAAGGTCGGCACAACCTGCCAAGTGATCGTCGATAGCATCGACTCCGAGGGCGCCACCTGCCGCACTAAGGCCGATGCCCCCGAAATCGACGGCAACCTGTTCATCGACGAGGGCTTTGAGGCCATCAACCCCGGCGATATCGTGACGGTCGAAGTGGATGAGGCCAGCGATTACGACCTGTGGGGGCGGCTGGTGTGAGGCCACCGCCGCCCACCTATAGCGTTGCAGCGAATGTCCGCTTCGAGCCCAAAGTGCCTGATGCTGCATGGCGTGCGAATGTCGGCTCTGAGGCTCGTCTTTTGGCAATCGATGTTGAGTTTTTACTTCGCGTTGGAACTAAAGGATTGCGGTCAACTGCTGCTTGTAGCCAAGATTGTTCGTCGGATTACCACTCCAGCCGCAAGCAGAAAAGGTTCGGTCGGCTTTCCACCAGCCTGATTGCTCTGCGCCGGGCAATTCATCGATCCTTGCGCAGAAAGACGCGGTGTGCGATGCGAAGGAAAACCTACAAGGAGCTCAATGATGCAGCGCTGCTCGATGACTGAAATATTGAATTCCGCAAACCTGCTGCCATTCGAACGGCAGCACATACAGTTCCTAGTCTCCCTTCTCAAAAAACAATATGCAAAGAGGCTAGTTGTTCGATTCCATCCCCTGTTTGCCGACTCTCCGCAGGAAGCGCTCGCGAAAATGCAGGACGGGATATTCGTTTTGACCTGCCCGCAAATACAGTCAGACTTTGTGTTCACCTGCGAGAACGGAGGCAAGGGGCTATTCGGCGGTCAGAAGAGAGTTTTCAAGGTCTTTATTGGCGACCTTGAGCTCGATGACTTTACTGCAGCGAACACTTTCAAATCGTTCGGAATCGCTACGACTTCGGTCAACAACATCTTTCGAAACGAAGGCCTCCTAAGCGGTGCCGTCTAACTGCTTCGGTTCGTATTCTCTGTTCCCGAGATCCGTCCTTGGCACGACCCAATCGGATGCCCGTTCCGTCCGCGCAGCCGCCCCTCACGTCAGCCCTTCGGTGTCGATATGCACGACATCGCCGCAATGCTTGCAATGGATCGCGTCGGCATCATGCAGGCTCAGTCCGCAGGTTTGACACTCGTAGCGCACCTTTGTCGGGCGGAACAGCACCTGCGCGAGGCGCAAAAACAGCGTCACGCCGAAGATCATGATCAGCACCGACAGCATCCGCCCCCATTCGCCCTTGGGGGTAATGTCGCCAAAACCGGTCGTCGTCAGCGTCGTCACCGTGAAATACAGCGCATCGGCGTAATTGTTGATCTCGGGGTTGATGCTGACCTGCGTGGCATAGATCAGCCCCGTCATCACGAACAAAAACACCGTCAGGTTGATCCCCGCCAGCACGACATCCTCATTGCGGCGGAAAAACACAAAGTCGCGCCGCAGCCGTGCCATTAACTGATAGGTGTGCATCAGGCGCAAGGTGCGCAGGATGCGAAAGAACCCCAGCCCCTCGCCCGCGATCGGTGCCAGAAACGAAATGATGGCAATAATATCGGCCCATGTCGCGATCCGGCTCCAAAACCGCCATTTGCCCTGCGTGATCGCAAAGCGCGCGACGAAATCAGCCACGATCACCACCCCGATCAGCGCATCAGCGATCTCGATCCATAATACATGCGGGAAAAACGAGGTGACGATCACAAAAGCAATCGTGCTCAGGTCAAACGCCAGCAATGCGTAGCGAAACTGATGCGCGCGCGCGCCATCAGATTCATAGAGCATCTTCAAACTGGCGATCATGGTGCCTCCCCGACAAATCCCCTTGGTAAAACCGATAACGGGTTTGCGCAGCACTGGCAAAGGCAGCGATCACCGCTTTCACATACGCTCTTTGACGCCATCGCGACGCAACGCAACTCGCACCACCCCTTAGCCCCCCTTTCCCTACCGTCGGTTTCCGACTAGAACGCGCCCAAACCCCCTATTCTTACGAGGTGCACGATGGCGGCCTATCAATATGTCTATCACATGGATGGTGTCTCCAAGACCTATCCCGGTGGCAAAAAATGCTTTGAAAATATCCACCTGAACTTCCTTCCCGGCGTCAAGATCGGCGTAGTCGGCGTCAACGGCGCGGGTAAATCCACGCTACTGAAAATCATGGCCGGCATGGATAAGGATTTTCAAGGCGAGGCTTGGGCCGCAAAAGGCGCCAAAGTCGGCTATCTCGCGCAGGAACCCGAACTGGACGACACCAAAACCGTGCGTGAAAACGTCATGCTGGGTGTCGCTGCGAAAACCGCCAAGCTAGAGCGTTACAACGAGCTGGCGATGAACTACAGCGATGAGACCGCCGACGAGATGGCCGCGCTGCAAGACCAGATCGACGCGGAAAACCTGTGGGATCTCGACAGCCAAGTCGATATCGCACTGGAGGCCCTGCGCTGCCCGCCCGATGACGCCAACGTCGCCAACCTCTCGGGCGGCGAACGTCGCCGCGTCGCGCTGTGCCAACTGCTGCTCGAAGCGCCCGACATGCTGCTGCTGGACGAGCCGACCAACCACCTTGACGCCGAAACCATCGCTTGGCTGCAAAAGCACCTGATCGAATACAAGGGCACGATCCTGTGCGTCACCCACGACCGCTATTTCCTTGACGATATCACCTCGTGGATCTTGGAACTCGAACGCGGTCGCGGCATCCCCTACGAGGGCAACTACTCGGCATGGCTGGAACAGAAAGCCAAGCGGATGGCGCAAGAGGCGCGTGAGGACAAGGCCAAGCAGAAGGTGCTTGAAAAGGAACTCCAATGGATCCGCGCCGGGGCCAAGGCCCGTCAGGCGAAATCCAAGGCCCGCATCGCGGCCTATGACAAGATGGCCGATGAGGGGGTCAAGGATCGCGTCGGCAAGGCGCAGATCATCATCCCCAACGGCCCGCGTCTGGGCGGCAAGGTGATCGAGGTCGAGAACCTCAAGAAACACATGGGCGACAAGCTGTTGATCGAGGATCTGACGTTCTCGCTGCCGCCCGGTGGCATCCTTGGCGTGATCGGCCCGAACGGCGCGGGGAAGTCCACGCTGATCAAAATGATCACGGGCGACGAGAAACCCGATAGCGGCGAGATCACCATCGGCGACACGGTCAAGCTGGCCTATGTCGATCAGTCGCGCGACGCGCTTGGCGCCGATCACAACGTCTGGGAGGAAATCTCGGGCGGGGCAGAAATGATCGAGCTGGGCGATGCGCAGGTCGCCAGCCGCGCCTATGTCGGCGCGTTCAACTTCAAGGGCGCAGACCAGCAGAAAAAAGTCGGCCAGCTTTCGGGCGGTGAACGCAACCGCGTGCATATGGCGAAACTGCTGAAATCGGGCGGTAACGTGCTGCTGCTCGATGAACCGACCAACGATCTGGACGTCGAAACCCTGCAAGCGCTGGAAGCCGCCATCGAAGATTTCGCTGGCTGCGCCGTGATCATCTCGCACGACCGCTTTTTCCTGGATCGCCTGTGCACGCATATTCTGGCATTCGAAGGCGACGCCCATGTCGAGTTCTTTGAGGGCAACTTCGAGGATTACGAAGCGGATAAAATCCGTCGTTTGGGGGCAGATGCGGCAGAGCCGAAGCGTGTGAAGTATAAGAAGTTTACGCGGTGATTTGCCACTTGCTTCATCGCGACCTTGAGGAATAGGCTATCCATATGAGAGCCGAACTCAACCCAGCATGGAGAGATCGTTTACGCCTCCCCGCCTATCGCGTCGGGGAGGCTGCTTCGTATGCTCGTATTTCAGCCCAAACTGTCGCCGCTTGGGAAAAGTCCTATACCCCCAAACGCCGATCAGTTTTGACAGTGCGGGAGGCAGGTCAAGGACTTAGTTTCTTGCAGTTGATTGAAATTGCAGTTGTTGCTGAACTTCGGCGGGTCGGTCTTAGCCTCGAGAAAATTCGAACCGCGCGCGCTTATTTTTGTCAAGCTCTCAACCATCAAACGCCATTTGCCACGCAAGACTTTAAGACCGATGGAACTGACATCCTTCAGGAAATGAAATCGGCAGACGGTAAGCTGATCACTGACAAACTTGTGGTAGCAAACGCCAGTGGCCAACTCGCTTGGACTGAGTTTCTCGGAAACCAGTTCCAAGAATTTCACTACGGCGACGGAATAGTTGTTTCTTGGAAAGTAAGTGGCCCGCAAAGTGAACTTGTTATTGATCCGCAAGTATCATTCGGAGCTCCCTCGGTAAGGGGAATTATGACACGTGCGATAAAGAGCGAATATGCAGCAGGTTCAAACATTGACGAAATAGCTGAGGATTATGATTTACCTGCAAAGCTCGTAATAGAAGCTTTGAAATTTGAAGGGCTATTTTTAGGGGACGAAGTTATACATTGAGCCGCCTAACTTTTTATTTTGACAGAAATATCGGTCGGAAATTGCCGGAGGCTTTGATGCACCTCCAACCTCCATTTGATGTTTGCTGGCATAACAAAGAAGGCTTCGCTCACAACATGCCCGACGACAAATGGATGGAAGTCGTTGGCCCAAGGGGATGGATTGTATTCAGCCAAGACTGGAAGTTTCATATCCGAGACGTAGAGCTTGAGGCGGTGAAACAGCATAATATCAAATGCTTCTACCTTCCAGGATCAGGGGCGACAAAGTGGGCCACCTACTGTCAACTCATCAGGTCACACGCGCGCTTGATAGAAATCGCGCAGAATGAAGCGCCACCGTTCATCTATGATGTTAAGCGAAACGGTCATTTGAAGCGCATAGTATTTTAGCCCCCTCAAAACTCCACCACCCTCACTCCCCCCAGCCCGTGCGACCAGCACGGGCCGCGCCCGACCTCCCCCCGGGAGGGCGCATTGCGACACCACCGCAGGCTAACACGTTAGGGGATGCGGCACGATAAAGTGCATATCACGAGCGGAGCGAACGCCCACCCGAGGTCGGGCGCGGCCCTCATCGCGCTATCCAAACGCCAGCAACTTGCACGCCCCCTGCGCCGCGACGCGCGGCGCGTTCGCCGCTGAGGGCGTCCACTGGATGCCCTCCGAGACGCGGCTCACCTCCCCTCTCAAAACTCCACCACCTGCACGACCTTCGCGGCAGGTCCGCTTGGCACGGCCATCCGGCGCATCGGGGCTGCCCCCGGTGCCATCTCCATCACTGGTTGCACGCTGGGCAAGGCGCGGTAGATCATCGCCAGATGCTCGGGTTTGATGCGCCCGGCCGCACAGGCGCCTTTCTTGTTCCACAACTGGCGCGACACGGGCCCCGCCACCGCAGAGGAAATCGCCTGCGGGGCCACGTCATTGGGTTGCACTCTGCCCGCCGCGATCAGCGATTTGATGGCCTCGGCGGCGATCTCGGCGCTCTCGATAAAGGGCATGTCGGCCACGGCGGCCTCTCCCTCGGTCGCCGCGCCATCGTTGACGCATTTGCGCGCCACAAACAGCCAGTCATGCACCATATAGGCGGGCGCGTAGCCCCAAGGCGAAAACCCGTTCATCGCCTGCGCCATCTGCGGAATCGAGCCACCATCTGTATACATCATCGTAGGTTCGATCACCTGCACCGTGCCCCTCCCTCCGCGCGTGAATCGCAGCGGATCGGCGGTGGGCACAAAGACGAAACTACCATCGCCCAGCCCGCGTTTGCTTTCATCGACCCACATCACGAACAGCGCGCCCTCGAATTTGCCCACCGGGGCAGCCTCGTAATCGACATAGCCGCAGCCCGTCAGCGCAAGCATAGCCAGTAAGGCGCGCATGGTGATCCTCCCCAAGAGTTTCCCCAGCGTAACTCCGGTGCGCGCAATCACCAAACCCAGATTGGCACGCATACGCAAAACGCGCGCCGGATCGGGCGCGCGTTCATCGTTTTGGTTATCGAGGAATCAGGCCAGGTTGGCTGTGAAAGAGGCCGAGTTTCCCCCCTCCCGTCGCTTCCAGCCCAGAAAACCGAACAGCCCCAAAGCCGCCAGCATCATCCAGATCGTCGGCGGCAAAGGCACAGCCGCAGGCGTTTCCACCATCATCGCGATATCGTCGAGCGTTGCCGTCATCGACCACCTTTGCGCCTCAAGCGAGAACTGCACGCCCAGCGAATTGCCCGCATTGGCCTGCATCAGCGACGTCAGATCAAAGCTCAACGTTGATGCCGTGCCACTGCCAATCTGCAACCCCGACGATGCTGTCGAATAAACCTGTGAAATCACCGTTCCCAAAGAATCCACAATCGACGCTGTGAACTGTTGATCAGGAATGTCGAAATACCCATAGAGGCCAATCTGTTGGGTAAAGTTGAACGTGGCCGATATGACCTGATCGGGTACCGTGAAAAACTGCGTCAGCGTCGAGACGCCCCTGTAGTTTGGGTCATAGCTTACGTCATAGTTTCCGCTCAATGCAGGGTTCAGAAAGCTCCCGCTCTGGCTCTCAAAGCTTTCGCCGCTGCCGTTCGAGGTCGTGCTCCAGCCCGACAGATTGCCAGTCTCGACCCCCCCATTGCTGATCAGATCGACGCTGAGCGCCTGTGCAGCACCCGCACTAAGCGAACCGGCTAATGCCAGCGCAAAAATTCCGGTTATGAAACGGCGAAACGTCATGATCGTCGGTCCTACTCATTACTTCGTTTAGCCCACCACTCGGGAAGCACGCCCCGAGTCGTTTAGGCTTCGTTAACGATGATTAGGCCCTCCAATTGCGATCAGATTGCGGCGCGGCAGCGGCAATGCAGCGTCAATTTTTCGGTCAGTTTCGGGCGAACGCAAAACGCCGCCCCCTAGGGGACGGCGCTGCACATCGCATCAAAATATCAGTGGGAAAGCCCTAGCGCGCCCAATCCCATGGCACGGTAAACTCGCCCAGAACATGGCCCAACTTTTCCTCGTCACAATCGCCAGTGGTTGCGACATGCGCCACCAGCCCGCGCTTTTTATCTTCAGAAACCGAGATCACATGCGCCGCGACGCACTGCTCGCTCAGCACCTCGTTCAGCACCCGGATGATCGCGCTTTTGCGCAGGTCGGGTTTGAATATCTTGCCCACAGCGGTCTTGGGCAGTTCGTCCATGATCTCAAGATGCTTCGGGATGGCGGCGCGCTCGTGGATGTTCTTTTTGGCGTGTTCAAGCAGTTCCTCGACGCTCACGTTTTGCCCGCCCACAAGCTCGACATAGGCACAGGGCAATTCGCCGGCAAAAGCATCGGGTTGACCGATCGCGCCCGCAAAAGCGACTGCCGGATGGCTAAGCAGCGCGTCCTCGATCTCGGCGGGGTCAAGGTTATGACCACCGCGAATGATCAGATCCTTGGCGCGCCCGGTGATCCACAAATAGCCATCGGGATCAAGTCGCCCCAGATCGCCGGTGCGCAAGAACCGCTCCTCGGCAAACAGATCGTGGTTTTTGTCCGCCTCGGTATAGGTCGAGCCTTCGAACACGCCGGGATTGGCGACGCAAATCTCGCCCACCTCATCGATCCCGCATTCGTCGAAATCGCCATTACGTTTGCGCAAGATCCGCACATGCGTATAGGGCAGCGGAATACCGACCGAGCCGACCTTTTTCATCCCGTCCACCGGATTGACCGAGACCAGACAGGTCGCTTCCGTCAGCCCGTAGCCTTCGGAAATCTCGACGCCGGTGGCCTTTTTGAAGCGGTTATACAGCTCAACCGGCAGCGGGGCAGACCCCGACAGCGCCGTGCGCAACGAGGAGATATCGGCATCGACCGGGCGCTGCATCAGCGCGGAAATCGCCGTGGGCACGGTGATCAGGAAGGTCACCTTATAGCGCTCGACCAGCTTCCAGAAGTTGTCAAATACGCCCTCGCCGCGATAGCCCGCAGGGGTCGGAAAGATAACCTGCGCACCGCTGGCAATCGCCGACATCAAGATCGGGTAGGCGGCGAAGACATGGAACATCGGCAGCGGGCACATCATCACATCAGTCTCGTCAAACAACAGCCGCCCACCCAGCCAGCCGTTATAGATCATGCCGGAATATTTGTGCTGCGCGACCTTGGGCATTCCCGTGGTGCCGCCGGTGTGGAAATAGGCCGCCACGCGGTCTTCCTGCACGTCTTCGAACATCAGCTTGTCGCCGGGCAGTTTCGCGGCCTCGGCATTGAAATTCATCACTTTGGCGTGGTGCTCAACCTCAACCTTGGGACGCACAAACGGCACGATCCAGCTTTTGGGCGGGGTCAGATAACGGTTAAGATCGACCTCAAGCACCACTTTCACATTGGGCGCAAGGCTCACCGCCTCGGCGGCCTTTTGCGCGACATCGGTCTTGGGAAAGGGCTTGAGCGTGATCAAAACTTTGGCATCGGTTTCGCGCAGGATCGCGGCGATCTGCTCGGGGTCCAGCAGCGGGTTGATCGGGTTCACGATCCCCGCCGTGGCCCCGGCCAGCAACGCCACCACCGTCTCGGTCGCATTGGGCATCAAGTAGGCCACGGTATCTTTCGGCCCAACCCCGAGGTGACGCAGCAGGTTGGCGGCCTGCGTAACTTGCGCATGTAGCTGCGACCAAGTCAGCGTTTCGGCCTTATCCTTGGGCCCCGAGAGGATCTGGAAGGTAATCGCGGGTCGGTCGCCATGCGTCGCGCAGGTTTCGCTGAGAAAGCCATAAAGCGTGGTCGCACGTTTGCGTTCTTCCCACGGCTTTTCAGCCTCAACGGCATCGCGGTCGGCGATCGTTGCAAATCGTTGCTGCATTTTAGTCCTCCCCTTAGCGGTGCCGCTCCTCTTGCGATCCCGCCCGCACAGGATGCGGCAAAATTTGCATCCACGGCAAGGGGGAGCGCGGATTGATACGTCACGTCATTGTCTTATGACGTGGGGAAACACGCGCGCCTTTTCAAGCAAAAGGGCGCCCCGCAAGGCGCCCCGTCGCATCGAAGTGATAAAAACCCAATCAGATCTTGGGGATGCGCAGCACCTGACCAGGATAGATCTTGTCGGGATGGGTTAGCATCGGCTTGTTGGCCTCGAAAATCTTCGGGTACAGATTGGCATTGCCCAGCGTCTTTTTGGCAATCGCCGATAGCGT
The DNA here is from genome assembly GCF_048263065.1 of Thioclava sp. Classification (NCBI taxonomy): domain Bacteria; kingdom Pseudomonadati; phylum Pseudomonadota; class Alphaproteobacteria; order Rhodobacterales; family Paracoccaceae; genus Thioclava; species Thioclava sp. The sequence goes on along the minus strand of NZ_JBLXEM010000003.1, from coordinate 91,258 downwards.
GTCGCCCTTTTCAACGGTATGGAACACCGCATCAGCGGTATCGCTATCTTCGTCTGTTTCAACGCTGGCCACACCGTCGATATTGCCAACCGCCAAAATGATCTTTTCCTTGGTCTCGGCGTCAATCGCCTTGCCCTTGACCACAACCTTGTCGCCCTCGACCGCCAGATCGACGCCCGACGCATCCAGTCCCAGCCCCTTCAACTCAGCCTTAAGCGCGTCTTCCTTGGGCGCCTCGGCAGCAGCCGCTTCTTTGCCAAACAGTGACTTACCTGCGCCTTTAACGAAATTCCAAAGACCCATTGGTTCCTCCATTCAATACACAACTGGTCACGCCAGTCTTGCGCACAGGATGCCCCAAGCGGACGCGCAAAGACAGGGGAAAAAGGCGCGCTCTTTCCTCAGAACGCGCCCGCGCCTTTACATCCCGTCTGTGAATTGCAGCCGCGCCAGTTCGGCATACAGCCCGCCCTCAGCCACAAGGCTGTCATGGCTGCCCTGCGCCACGATTTTCCCATCCTCGAATACCACTATCCGGTCGGCCTTTTTCACCGTCGCCAGGCGGTGTGCCACGATCACGGTCGTGCGGGTGCGTGCAAGCTGATCGACCGCCGCCTGCACTTCGCGTTCCGAGGCCGCATCCAGCGCCGAGGTCGCCTCGTCCAGCAGCAGGATCGGCGCATCGCGCAAGATCGCACGCGCAATCGCGATGCGCTGCTTTTGTCCACCCGACAGCATCACGCCACGCTCGCCGACATAGGTGTCAAACCCATCCGGCAGCGCGCTCAGGAAGTCGTAGGCATGCGCCGCGCGCGCGGCTTCCTCGACCTCATGATCGCTCGCATCGGGGCGCCCAAAACGGATGTTTTCACGCGCCGAGGCGGCAAACACCACCGGGTCTTGCGGCACCAGTGCCACGGCCTGACGGAAATCATGACGCGCCATCTCGCGCAGATCATAGCCGTCGATGCTGACAGTGCCAGTTTCCGGGTCCCAGAACCGCTGGATCAGTTGAATAACCGTGGTTTTACCGGCCCCCGAAGGGCCGACCAACGCCACCGTCTCGCCCGGGGCGATCTCCAGATCCACATGATCCAGCGCCGAAACCTCGGGGCGCGAGGGGTAGTGGAAACTCACATCCTCAAAGCGGATCGCGCCTTGCGCAGGCATCGGCAGCGGCACAGGATGCGCGGGATCTTTGACCGTATCTTCGGTTTGCAGCAGTTCGACCAGACGCTCTGTCGCGCCCGCCGCGCGCTGCAATTCCGACCAAATCTCCGACAGCGCACCGACCGATCCGGCCACCATCACCGCGTAGATCACGAACTGCACCAGCTCGCCGACCGACATCTCACCGGCACGCACATCGCGCGCACCGACCCACAGCACGCCGACGACGCCTGCGAAAACAAGGAAGATCACGATCACCGTCATCACCGCGCGCGTGCCAATGCGTTTCTTGGCCGACAAGAACGCTTGCTCGGTCACATGGCCGAAATTGTGGCGCGTGATCGCCTCATGGGTAAAGGCCTGCACGGTTTGCGCCGACAAAAGCGCCTCGGACGCCGAGCCAGACGAATTCGCGATCCAGTCCTGATTTTCGCGCCCCAGACTGCGCAAGCGCCGCCCCAGCACGACAATCGGGATCACCACAAGGGGCACCACCAACAGCACCAATCCCGTCAGCTTCGCCGAGGTGAACAGCAACATAATCATGCCACCAATCAAGATCAGCACATTGCGCAGCGCGACCGATACCGACGAACCGATCACCGACAGGATCAGCGTGGTATCGGTGGTGATGCGCGAGATGATTTCGCCCGTCAGGATACGCTCGAAAAACGCCGGGCTCATCGAAATCACCCGGTCAAACACCGCCTTGCGAATATCGGCCACGACCCGCTCGCCAAAGCGCGTCACAAGGTAATAGCGCGCGCCAGTTCCCAGCGCGAGCAGCGCCGCAATCAGCAACGCGGCGGCGAAATACTTGTCCAGCAGCGCAGCCCCTTGCTGAAACCCATCAATCACCCGACGCACCGCCAAAGGCAGGATCAGCGAGATCGAGGCCGTCGCGATCAGCGCCAGCAACGCCGCCGCCGCATAGCCCTTATAGGGGGCCACAAAGGGCGCAAGCCCGCGCAGCGCGCCAATCTGTTTGGTCTTGGGCCGGTCATCCGCCGGGCCGATGGGTCTGCGAGCCATGAATTCCCCCTCGTTTGCGCCATCGGGTTTAGGGGTAGCGCCGTTAGGGGGCAAGCCTCGATTGGGCCACTCTCCCCGCGCCGGGGCGCGCGCGGCCTTCACAACCGCTCACATTCGGGTGGAGATTGCGAGCGGGTGTGGTGCGGGCGGCCGGACTTGAACCGGCACGGCCTTTCGGCCCAGGGAGTTTAAGTCCCATGCGTCTACCATTCCGCCACGCCCGCGCTGCTCTTGGCTAGCGCGGCGCGCGGGCGGAGGCAAGTCTCAACGACCCTCGAATTGCGGCGGGCGTTTTTCAAGGAACGCCAACACGCCTTCGCGGAAATCATGGCTTTGACCCAAGCTGCCTTGCAACTCGGCCTCTAGCTCAAGCTGGGTGGGCAAATCATTGGCGTAGCCCTCGCGCAACGCGCGCTTGACCGCGCCGTAAGCCGCCGTCGGGCCATTGGCCAGATGGGCGGCGCGCGCGCGCCAGTGATGATCAAAATCAACCTCGGACACGGCTTCCCAGATCATGCCCCAATCCACCGCCTGACGCGCGGTGATCTTGTCGGCAAACAGCGCCAGCCCCATTGCGCGCGCGAACCCCACTTGGCGCGGCAGCCAATAGGTGCCCCCCGCATCTGGCATCAGCCCGATGCGCGTAAACGCCTGTAAAAACACCGCTGAGTCCGAGGCAATCACCACATCCGCAGCCAGCGCAAGGTTCGCCCCTGCCCCCGCCGCTGCGCCGTTCACCGCCGAAATCACTGGCAGGCGGCAGTCGTAGATCGCGCGCAGCATGGGTTCGTATTCGTCGCGCAAAACCCGTTCCAGATCGAGGCCCGCCGCCGCCGCGCCATCACCCAGATCCTGACCCGAACAAAACGCCCGCCCCGCCCCCGTCAGCACGATCACGCGGGCCTCGGCCTCGGCGCGTTTCACCGCTTCAAGGATCTCGGCGCGCATCTGGCCATTGAGCGCATTCATCACCTCCGCTCGATTGAGCGTGATGATCGCGACGCCATCGTCATTTGTGTAGCTGATCGCCTGATAAGACATTGCGCGCCTCCCTTTTCCTGTTCGCGCCACGATAACGGGCGGGCGCGAAAGGAAAAGGGGAACGGTGCGTCACATTGAACGGGCTTACTCGCCCATCAATTCTTTAAGCCGTGCCTGTTCGTCGCTAGACAGCGCGGGCGAAGCCGGCCCCTCGCTCGCATTGCGCCGCGAGCGGACGTAGAAAAAGCCCCCGATCAGCGCCAGCAACAGCGCGCCCGGCCCGAGATACCACAGCAGCAGGTTCGCCCCGCTCTTTTCCGGCTCAAACAGCACGTATTCACCGTAGCGCGCGGTGACGTAGTCGATCACCTGCGTATCCGTGTCGCCCGCTTGCAAACGATCACGCACCAACAGCCGCAGATCCTTGGATACGGCGGCATTGGAGTCGTCGATATTCTCTCCCTGACAGACCGGGCAGCGCAGCACTTTCGAGATTTCGCGCGCCCGCGCCTCAAGCGCGGGATCTTTGAGAACCTCGCTGGGCTGGACCGCGTAAACCGGCGCGGCCCAGATAAGCAAAGCTAAACTGAGAACGAGTTTCTTAAGCATTGCTTATTCCGCCGGGGTTGCATGGGTCGGTGCGGTGCTGGCTTTGCGTGCACCCGCCGCGACGCGATAGCGCCGATCCGAGAGGCTTAGCAAACCGCCCAGCGCCATGATGATCGCCCCCGCCCAGATCCAATCCGCGAACGGCTTGATATAGGTGCGCACCGCATAGCCGCCATCCTGCTGGGGATCACCAAGCACCAGATAGATGTCGCGCAAGAAGGTGGTGTGGATCGCGGCCTCGGTCGTGGGCATGCGCTGCACCGGATAGACGCGTTTCTCGGGATGCATCGTGGCGATCAGCTTGCCATCCTGTTTGACCACCATCGTGCCAGTCGAGGAGATAAAGTTCGGCCCCTGCACCTCTTGGACTTTTTCCAGCGTGATGTCGTAGCCATCCACGGTGAACGGCACGCCCATTTTGGCGACGCGGATGTCTTCGATCTGCCCCGCCATCAACAGACCAATGCCGATAAAGGTGATGCCAAGACCGGAATGCGCGGTGGCCTTGCCCCAATCGGCGCGCGGCAGACGGCGCAGACGCGAGGGGGTGCGGGCCGCGCGGGTCCACAGCTCGGTTGCAGCGCCCAGCACCAGCCAGCTGCCAAGGAAGGTTGCGATCAGCGCCATCAGTGAATTGCCCGATTCCAGCGACCACGCCAGACCGCCAATCGCCAGCGCCAGCACAAAGGCGGGAACAAGGCTACGCACGGTGCGCCCAAGGCGCGCGCGCTTCCACGGCATCATCGCACCAATCGGCAACACCAGCGCCAGAATGATCATGAAGGGCGTGAACGCCTGATCAAAGAATGGTGCCCCGACCGAAAGCTTGCGGCCAAAGAACATCTCGGCCACCAGCGGCCAGACCGTGCCGACAAACACCACCAAAGCGGCGACAGCCAGCAAGATGTTATTCACCACCAGCGCGGTTTCGCGCGACACCATCGAGAACACGCCCTTGGCCTGCATCGAGGTAGCGCGGAACGCGTATAGCGTCAGCGCGCCGCCCACGAAGAACGCCAAAATCCCAAGGATAAAGATACCGCGCGACGGATCAGAGGCAAAGCTGTGCACCGAGGTAATCACCCCCGAGCGCACGATGAATGTCCCGATCAGCGAAAAGCCAAAGGCCATGATCGACAGCAGGATCGTCCAACTTTTCAGCGCCTCGCGCTTTTCCACCACAACCGCAGAATGGAGCAGCGCAGCCGCCAGCAACCACGGCATGAACGAGGCGTTCTCGACCGGATCCCAGAACCAGAAGCCGCCCCAGCCAAGTTCGTAATAGGCCCACCACGAGCCCAGCGCGATACCGATAGTCAGGAAAACCCAAGCCGCCAACGTCCACGGACGCACCCAGCGCGCCCAAGTCGCATCGACGCGGCCCTCAAGCAGGGCCGCCACGGCAAAGGAAAACGCCATCGAAAGCCCGACATAGCCGAGATACAGAAAGGGCGGATGGAACGCGAGACCGGGGTCTTGCAGCAACGGATTCAGCCCCTCACCGTTAAAGGGCGGCTCGGCGAGACGCGTAAACGGGTTCGAGGTGAAAATGATAAAGGCAAGGAAGGCCACGCCGATCCAAGCTTGGACTGACAGCACACGCGCACGCAAACGTGGCGGCAATGCGCCTCCGAAAAACGCGGCAGCGGCCCCGAACAGCGCCAGGATCAGCACCCAGAGCAGCATCGAGCCCTCGTGGTTGCCCCAAACCCCGGTCACTTTATAGAGCATCGGCTTATCGGTATGGGAATTGGCCCAGACCAGTTTAAGCGAGAAATCCGACACCACGAACGCATGGGTCAGCGCCGCAAAGCTGATAGCAATCAGCAGGAATTGCGCAACTGCGGCGGGATCGCCCACCGCCATCCAGCCTCGCCAGCCTTTGTGTGCGCCAATCAGCGGCACACTCGCCTGCACCAGTGCTACACCAAGTGCCAAAATCAGGGCAAAGTGGCCAATTTCATTGATCATCGGGAATCCTCCTGTCGCGTCGGCAGCATAGAGGCAAGTTCAGCCGCGGCCAAGGAGGATGCGCGCCGATGTCGCAAGCAGTCACGACTCCGTGAATGGTCGTGCTGCACGGGGCGCGCTATTGGGAGCTATTCGACCCGGATTTTTCAACGCCATTCACGTCTTTTCAAAAGATTTTGGGCCGACAACCAGGTGGATCTGGCGAAAGGAAATGCGATGCGCGCGATCATGATCGGGACAGTTCTGGCAATGACGGCTTTGGCCGGGTGCAAATCGGACTCGCCCGATCCGCTTGAGGCGCTCGCACCCAATGTGATCTGGAAAGTGACCGAGATCGCTGGCACACCGGTGCCTGCCAAGGTCGAAGTCACGCTGAGCCATCCCGAAAAGGGGCTGATTGCGGGCAGCTCGGGCTGCAATCGCTATAACGGGCGGATCTCAACGCAAGACGGGCGCGTCCGGATTGGTGAGTTGGCGGGCACGCGGATGATGTGCCCCCCCGATGTCATGGAAGTGGAAGGCGCGTTTCATTCCAATATCGCGCGGGTCGATGCGGTGAACATCGTCGGCGATAAGCTGCAACTGCTGGAAAATGGCACGCCGGTAATCATCGCTGAACACTAAGAGAAACAGGCAGCGCCCCCGTCACGGCTGCGCCAAGTTCCTCTTGACCGGCAGGGCGGGCGTGGCACACTCGCGCCCATGTTTCCGTTGCGCGATCATAACCCTTCGGGGGCAATTCCTTATGTCACTTGGGCGCTGATCGCGATCAATTGCGCGGTTTATGTGATGACCACCGATTGGGGGCTGGATCTGCGCGGGGTCTGGTTGCGCAACGCGTTGTGGCCGGGGGCGGTGAGCCATGGCGAGATGCTGCACGGGCTGGTGACGCATATGTTCCTGCATGCCGGACTCCTGCATCTCGCAGGGAATATGCTGTTTCTCTGGGTGTTTGGCGACAACCTTGAAGAGCAGTTGGGCCATATGATCTTTGCCGCCTTCTATCTGGCCTGCGGGCTGGTGGCCGCCCTCGCGCAGGTTTTTTCCGACCCCGGTTCGATGGTGCCGATGGTTGGGGCCTCGGGGGCGATCGCGGGGGTGATGGGGGGCTATGTGCTGCTATTCCCGCGCGCGCGCATCGACGTGATGTTCTTTTTCGTGCTGATCTATAAAATCTGGCCGGTGCCCGCGTGGGTGGTGCTGGGGCTTTGGTTTGCCCTTCAGGTCGGCAGTGAAATCGTCGCCGGAACCAGTGGCGGCGTCGCGCATATGGCCCATATCGGGGGCTTTGTGGCGGGGCTTGCGCTGTGCATACCGCTGTGGTTGGTCTTGGGTGGGCCGAGGTTTTGGTCACGCACCCACGGCTGCCCGCCCCACCCCGCAAGCCGGTTCGGGTCCACCCAGATTCCCGTTGTCAGGAGAGAGCGCTAATGTTGCCCGATATTCAAACGCCCCATCGCCTAAGCTGTCATTGCGGCGCGGTGGAAATGGCCGTGACGCTGAGTGACGGGTTAGCGACAGCGCGACGCTGTGATTGCTCGTTTTGTCGGCGTCGAGGCGCGGTTGCGGTCAGCGCGCCCCTTGATGGCATTCGGATCTTGAAGGGGGCCGAGAACCTGACGCTGTATCAGTTTGGCACGCTCACGGCGAAGCATTATTTCTGCAAGATCTGCGGCATCTACACCCATCACCAGCGCCGTTCAAACCCGAATGAATACGGGGTGAATGCGGGCTGTCTTGAGGGGGTGAACCCGCGCGATCTGGACCCGGTGCGTTGGGCCGATGGTGTCAATCACCCGCGCGATCGGAACGGATGAAATCCGCAGCGCGCTCGGCGATCATGATCGTGGGCGCGTTGGTATTGCCCGACACGAGGCGCGGCATCACCGAGGCATCCACCACCCGCAGTCCCGCGATCCCGTGCACGCACAGTTGCGCATCGACGACCGCCATCTCGTCGCGCCCCATCTTGCAGGTGCCCACCGGGTGATAAATCGTGTCGGCGCGCGCGCAAATATCGGCCATCAGCGCGGCGTCCGATCCATCATGACTATACAGTTTGCGCCCGCGCCACGGGGCGAGTTGCGGCGCATCGGTGATGGTTTCCAGCAGCCGCGCCGCGCGCAGCATCAACGCCTGATCGCGCGGGTCTTGCAGAAAAGCCGGATCAATCAGCGGCGCGGCATCCGGATCGGCACTGGCAAGGCGCAGCGTGCCGCGCGATTTGGGCCGCAGCGCGCAGATATGGGCCGACCAGCCATCCGCCAGATGCGGCTTGCGCATATGCTGATCGACAATGCCCACGACGAAATGGATTTGTAGATCGGGGCGGCTAAGACTGGGATCGGAACGTAAAAACGCTCCGCCCTCGGCCATCGGTGAGGCAAACAACCCCTCGCCATGCTTGCGCCACCCCGCCGCCGCGCGCGCCATCCGCATCAATCCGCGCGGGTTCAGCCCCACGACATCGCGGCGCGGCGAGGTGTAACTGATGATGTAATCAAGGTGGTCATGCAGGTTCGCGCCAACGCCCGGCAGATCATGCACCGGCGCGATCCCGTGTTCGCGTAGGTGATCGGCAGGGCCGATGCCCGACAGCATCAAGAGTTGGGGCGAATTGAACGCGCCTGCGCTAACAATCACCTCGCGCCGTGTCGTAATGTGCAGGCGCTTGCGTCCTTGGCGGATCAGCGCCCCGGTGGTGCGGGCGTCCTTGATCAGGATTTTCTCGGCGCGCGCGCGGGTCAGAACCGTCAGGTTGGGGCGGGACATGACCGGGTGCAAATAGGCAGCAGCGGCCGAGCACCGCTCGCCCTTGCGCGGCCCGTCCCAGAATTGCGTGACCTGATAGAGCCCCGCACCTTCCTGCTGCACGCCGTTGAAATCGCCGTTGGGCGGGCATTGCACTGCAGCGCAGGCCTCGACAAAGGCACGCGAAATCGCACGCGGGCGGCGCTGATCGCCCACTTGCAGCGGGCCTTGATCGCCATGCAGATCGCAGGAGCCGCGCATGTTACGCTCGCTTGCCAGAAACCACGGCTTGCAGCTGTCCCAATCCCAACCCTCGGCCCCCATTTCGGCCCATTCATCGTAATCTTCAGGCTGCCCGCGCACATAAAGCATCGCGTTGATCGCGGACGACCCGCCCAGCCCCCTGCCGCGCGGCTGAAAGCCCCGCCGCCCGTTCAGCGCCGCTTGCGGTGTGGTCTGATACGCCCAGTTGTGGATTTTCGGGCGCCCCGCGACAAGGGCCGCAACCAGAGCAGGCGCGCGCACCAGAATGTCGCGCGCCTCGCGCCCTGCCTCGACCAGACAGACGGTCACGGTTGGGTCTTGCGACAGGCGCGCGGCCAGAACCGCCCCCGCCGAGCCACCGCCCAAGATCAGGTAATCAAATTGCAAAAAGGCGCCTCCCCGGTTGGGTCAGAGCCTATCGCAAAAGCGTCGCGCGCAAAGCATGACGCAGCGTCCCATGTCTCTGCGCCGCACCAGACAAACTCGTGCCTTGTCGCAACAACTCCATCCTGCGTCCGCAAAACAGCCCCCGACTATTTCACCTATTTCTTTCGCGCTCCCGCGCCACAAGAGGTGACATTCGACAGCATAGGTTTCGCGAGCTATCTTCTTTGAACCGGACGTTATGAGACAGCTACTGGTATATTCCGTTTGCGATGCTGCTATTTGCCTGCGCGCCGCTGCACATGCGCGATTTGCGCCTGTCGGGGCAGTGGCAAATAGCAATCGTCGTGGGGCTGTTACTGATGCCGTTATTGATGCACCGGCCGCTGTTCAATCTCTCCAAATTTCATGGGGTCATCTATTGCACACCCGTCTATCTGGTCGGGATGCTGACCTCGCTGCATTGGAAGCGCGAGATCTCGGCATTGGCCTTGCGGGCTGACGCCTCGTTCGGCATCTTCTTCCTGCATCCGCTGCTGATCTTCGTGATTGCACGTCACGGATTGCTGCCGGTGACTGGACACGCAGCGATAGATTTCACACTCTGGTTCACGGCAATCACCGCGCTCAGCTATATCCTGACCCGCATGTTCGAGAAGGCATTTGGCGCGCAGTCACGCCGCCTGATTGGCGCATGAAAAGGGCGGGGTTTCCCCCGCCCGTATCCGCATAGAATTCCATTCTGTCATTAAGAGCGCAGGCTACCGCCTGTGGCCTTGGAAACCTTGTCCACGATCTTGGCACTGACCGCCTCGATCTCGGCATCGGTTAAGGTCTTGTCGGTGGGCTGCAGGCGCACCGACAGCGCGATGGATTTCTTGCCCGCGCCCATCTGCTCCTCAGCCTTCGCGCCCGTGAACTGGTCAAACACCTGCACGCTGTCGATCAGCTTTTTGTCTGCGCCAAGGGCAGCGTTGACGGCTGTGATCGCCTCGACCTGAGAATCCATGACAAAGGCGAAATCGCGTTCCACCGCTTGCAGATCAGAGCTGCTCAGCGCCGGACGGGTTGCGCCCTTTTTCTTCGGAAAGGGCACGTTTTCCAGCCGGATCGTGAAGGCGACAGCAGGCCCTTTGACGCCCATTTCGCGCAACGTCTTGGGATGCACCTCGCCAAAGCTGGCCAGCACATTCGGGCCAAGCGCCAACGTACCTGCGCGGCCGGGATGCCACCAACCATCAAGCTTGCGGGTGATCTGCGCGCGCGCGGGCGCACCGATGGCTGACAGCGCGGCTTCAAGATCGGCCTTGGCATCATACAGATCGACCGGGCGACGCGAGCCCCACGGGTCACGCGGACCGGCTTGACCGACCAACAGACCAGCGGCTTGCACCACCTGTTCACCCGGCTCGCCGCCGCTGAAGGCCGGCCCGACCTCGAACAACGCCAGATCAGTGAACCCGCGCGCCTGATTGCGGCTTGCGGCCTGCAACAGGCCGGGCAGCAGATCGGGGCGCATATGGGTCATTTCCGAGCTGATCGGGTTGTCCAGCTTCGTTGCATCCGCGCCACCGCCAAACAGCGTGGCCGAGGCCGCGTCGATGAAGGAATAGGTCACACATTCGTTGTAACCAAGACTGGCGATGGTGCGCCGCGCCATGCGGGTGCGCACCTGCATCGGCGTCAGGATCGGCCCCGGCACACCGCTGGTTTCGCGCGCCATCGGCGTGCCTTTCAGCTTGGTCAGCGAGGCGATGCGGGCCACTTCCTCGACCAGATCGGCCTCGCCCAGAACATCGGGGCGCCAGCTGGGCGGAGTGGCCATATCACCGTTCAGGGTGAAACCCAAAGCGGTCAGCGTTTCGCGCTGCGTCGCCTCGGGAATCTCCATACCGACCAGCGAAATTACCCGCGCGGGGTCAAGACGATAGGCGCGCGTGGTGTCGGGCACAGCCCCGTCCATCGCGATTTCCGACGCCTCACCGCCGCACAGATCGAGCACCATTTGCGTCGCCAGTTCCAGCCCCGGCAGGGTGAACTCGGGGTCCACGCCGCGTTCAAACCGATAGCGCGCATCGGAGTTGATTTTCAGTGCGCGGCCCGTGGCGGCGATAGTGATGGGCGTCCAATAGGCGGATTCCAAAAACACATCGACGGTGTTCTCATCAGCCCCCGAGGCCTCACCGCCCATGATCCCGGCCAAGCTTTCAACGCCGTTATCATCGCAAATCACTATGTCGCCAGCGCGCACGGTGTAGGTTTTCTCGTCCAGCGCGAGGAATTCCTCGCCGCCCTTCGCGGGCTGAATACGCAGATCGCCCGCGACCTTGGCCATGTCGAACACATGCAGCGGGCGGTTCAGGTCATAGGTGAAGTAGTTGGTGATATCGACCAGCGCGGAAATCGGGCGCAAGCCGATCGCGCGCAGACGTTTTTGCAGCCATTCGGGGCTGGGGCCGTTGGTGACGCCACGAATAACGCGCCCAGCGAATAGCGGGCAGCCCTTTTCCTTGAGCGCCGGGTCAATGCTGACCGAGACCGGGCTGGGAAAACCGCCGGGAACGGGCTCAACCTCTAGCGGTTTGAGCATCCCCAAGCCGCGCGCGGCCAGATCGCGCGCAATGCCGCGCACGCCCAAAGCGTCGGGGCGGTTGGGGGTGATGGCGATGTCAAAAACCGGGTCCACGGCCTCGGGGCGGTTGGCGGCCAGCCAGTCGGTGAACTTTTGCCCGACCTCACCCGAAGGCAGCTCGATGATGCCGTTATGCTCGTCGCTCAACTCCAGCTCGCGCTCGGACGCCATCATGCCATGGGACTCGACGCCGCGAATTTTGCCAATGCTCAGCGTCACATCAATGCCGGGCACATAATCGCCGGGCTTGCACAGCACGACGGTGATGCCCTCGCGCGCGTTGGGGGCGCCACACACGATCTGCTTTTCGCCCTCATCCGTTTGCACCGTGCACACTCGCAGACGATCTGCGTCGGGGTGCTGGCTGGCGGCCGTCACACGCGCTAGCGTAAAGGCGGCCAGCTTGGCGGCGGGGTCGATGACCTCTTCGACCTCAAGCCCCAGATCGGTCAGCGCATAGGCGATTTCATCGACGGTGGCCGTGGTATCAAGGTGATCCTTGAGCCAGGAGAGGGTGAATTTCATGTCTGTCTCCTAGTGTTTCTTGGCGATGTCGTCGTAATCGCCCATACGCAAGAGTTGGATTTCACGCCAGAGGCGGATCGAGGGTTTGGCCGCGAATAACAGCGAGCCGATCAGGAACAGCCACGTCGCGGGAACCGACAGGCTGGCATAAAAGAACAACACCGACCCCACAACAAAGCAAATCGCCGCCCCGAAATCGACGCAGGTATAAGCGATTTCCGTGAGCGCGTAAAAGCGGCGCTGCGCGGGGGTTTGCTCGTGGGCGGGGGTGGAGAAGAGGCGGGGTTGTTGGGTCATTTTAATTGGTTCAAGTTTTGGCTCAGCTTGTATTCGCGATTTTTCTTGTTCGGAGCAAAAGCAGACCATCTCATGGCGTCTTCGCGCATAGCCAAAATCATTCGGTTATAACGCGTCATTAGAGACATGAATTCTGGGTGGCCCGCTTCTGTGACGCTCGACAAAATTTCTTGAGCGGATGCGAATAATTGAAAATACTCGCTTGCATTGGTCAAGACGTCCTGCGAGCCGTAAACAGAGAGTATCCCAATTGCACGTTGCACTTCTTGGATGTCTGGCTCTCTCTCTGAATGAGCTTCATTTGGAGCCGGGCAAACACGAAGGAAATCCTCATAGGCTTTGCGTTTTTGATCGAGAACTTTCTCTGACTGCGAAAACGCCTTGCCGAGCAAAAAACTTACAATGGCAATTAAAGTGCTTCCAATCCAGATTAACGCCCCCACCAAACTCACCGGCTCAACCCACCAAACACCGTCGGCACATCAAGCGCATTAAACCCGTAATGCTTCAGCCAGCGCAGGTCGCTCTCGAAGAACGCGCGCAGGTCGGGGATGCCGTATTTCAGCATCGCGAGGCGGTCGATGCCGATGCCGAAGGCAAAGCCTTGCCACTCGTTCGGGTCGATCCCGCCCGCTTTCAGCACTTTGGGGTGCATCATGCCCGAGCCGAGGATTTCCATCCAGTCATCGCCCTCACCGATTTTCAGCGCCCCGCCCTTCCAGGAACAGCGGATATCGACCTCGGCGGAGGGCTCGGTGAAGGGGAAATGCGAGGCGCGAAAGCGCAGTTCGACGCCGTCGACCTCGAAGAACGCTTTGCAGAACTCTTCGAGCACCCATTTCAGGTTCGCCATGGAGATATCTTTGCCGATCGCCAGCCCCTCGACCTGATGGAACATCGGCGTGTGGGTTTGGTCCATGTCCATGCGGTAGACGCGGCCCGGCGCGATCACGCGGATCGGCGCGCCCTGATCGAGCATCGCGCGGATTTGCACGGGGCTGGTATGCGTGCGCAGGACGTGGGGCGGGCGGTCGTCGCCCTCAGCGCGGTTCATGAAGAACGTGTCATGTTCCTGCCGCGCGGGGTGTTCGGGCGCGATGTTGAGCGCGTCGAAATTGTGCCAGTCGTCCTCGATCTGCGGTCCCTCGGCCACGGCAAAGCCCATATCAGCGAAGATCGCGGTGACCTCATCCATGACTTGGCTGACCGGGTGAATGGTGCCCACGCGGCGCGGGCGGGCGGGCAGCGTGACATCCAGCCATTCCTCGCGAAGGCGCACATCAAGGGCGGCATCGGCCAGCGCCGCCTTTTTGGCGCGCAACGCGGCGTCGATCTCATCCTTGAGGACGTTCAGCGCCTTGCCCGTGGTCTGGCGTTCCTCGGGCGTCATCTTGCCCAGCTCGCGCATTTTGAGGCTGATTTCGCCCTTCTTGCCCAAAGCGGCAAGGCGGATTTCCTCAAGCGCGGCTTCGTCACTGACCTCGGCCACGGCTTTCAGGTATTTTTCGCGCAGATCCTGCATGTCTTTCCCCGCAAATTCTTTGGCCTAGGGGTTAGCTGCAGGGCGGCAAGTTTGCAACCTTGGCTTTATAAGAAGAGGGGCTCTGCCCCCGCGCTTACGCGCTCCCCCGGAATATTTCCAACACTTGGAAGCCGGGATGCGTTTGCCCTTCTTCTTGATCCAAATATCCCGGGGGTGAATGGCCGTAGGCCAGAGGGGGCAGCGCCCCCTGCCCAGCGCGCACACAAGATAAGGCGCGCAACGCAAAAGGCCGCCCCGAGGGAGCGGCCTTTCGTGATTTCGATAGCCGTGTCGCGCTTAGGCAGCGACAGCCGTTGCTGCAGCGGCTTTGGCCTGCTCCACGATGGCGGCGAACGCCTCGGGCTCGTGCACGGCGAGATCGGCGAGAACCTTGCGGTCCACTTCGACGCCAGCCAAAGCCAGACCGTGGATGAACTTCGAGTAGCTCAGATCGGCATCGACCAAACGCACGGCAGCGTTGATACGCTGGATCCAGAGCGCGCGGAAGTTACGCTTGCGCGCCTTGCGGTCGCGGGTCGCGTATTGGTTGGCCTTGTCGACCGCCTGCGTAGCAGTGCGGAAGTTGCGCGAGCGCGCGGAGTAATAGCCTTTCGCCTTTTTCAGCACTTTTTTGTGCGAGGCGTGGGTGACTTTCCCGGATTTAACGCGTGACATTGTTCAAGTCTCCCGATCAGCGATTATAAGGCATGTATTTCTTCACGATCTTCGTATCCGCCTCGCACAGCACCATGGTGCCTGCGGTGTCGCGGATGAATTTCGTGGAGCGTTTGATCATGCCGTGGCGCTTACCAGCGTGACCGACTTTGATCTTGCCGGTGGCGGTGAACTTGAACCGCTTTTTCGCAGCGGATTTCGTCTTCATCTTGGGCATTTACATCTCCTTTTCAGGGTGTGGAAGCGCGACTCGGCATGCCACTTGGGCCGGACGCGCGGTGGTCGAGCGCGCCTGATAGACGCGCGGGCTGCGCTTGGCAAGGCCAAACTTACGAAATCACAGACTAAACCGCAGTGCGCAAACTAGTTCAACACTCGCGCAACCGTGCGCGCGACCGCATCGGGGATGCGTTCGATCGTGTAGCCATCGGGTTTGGCATAGAACGCAAAAACGATCAGCCCGCCCGCCACCAGCACCGCAACTGCGGCGGCGCGTGGTGGGCGATGATCGGAAAACGCCGAAATAACGGCCGGGATCGCGAAAATCGCGATCACCAGCCCAATTGTTAAGATCAGATCGGTATCAAGCCCGGCCAAATCCATTCCGTGCCCCTTTCGTCTCGCCCCCTTAGGGAAGTTTACTCAGGGTCGGTGCGATAAATCAATCTTTCATCGCAAGGGGCTACGCGCAGGATGTTCGTCGTGCCCTGCACGTTGAAAGGCACACCGGCGGTCACGATGATCTGCTGCGTTTCATCAGCAAAGCCGAAATCGCGCGCCGCGCGGGCCGCATTTACCACGGCTTGCTTGAATCGCTCTAGCGCGCCGCAATGCACGGCATGCACCCCCCAAGTCAGGGTGATCCGGCGCAAAGAGGCGTCCATCGGTGACAGCGCGATGATCGGCACGCGCGGGCGTTCACGCGCGGTTAACGCAACGGTCGCGCCCGACTGGGTATAGGCGCAGATTGCGGCAATATCCGTGGTCTCGGCGATCTCGCGGGCCGCGGCCACGATTCCATCGGCGACGGTCTGGCGGTCGGCATTGCGCGACGCCTCGATGATTTCGCGATAGAGCGGGTCCTTCTCGACCGAGATCGCGACGTTGTTCATCGTCTCGACCGCCTCAACTGGATAGCGCCCGGCTGCGGATTCCGCGCTGAGCATGACAGCATCGGCGCCCTCATAGATCGCGGTGGCCACGTCGGACACTTCGGCGCGCGTCGGCATCGGGCTTTCGATCATGCTTTCCAGCATCTGGGTTGCGACGATCACCGGCTTGGCGGCAGCGCGACATTTGCGGATCAATTGTTTCTGGATCGGCGGCACAGCCTGCACCGGCAGCTCGACGCCAAGATCACCACGTGCGACCATCACCCCGTCCGACACCGCGAGGATGTCGTCAAAGCAGCGCACCGCCGAGGGTTTCTCGATCTTGCTCAGGATCGCGGCGCGGCCCTTGGCCAGATCGCGCGCCTCAATCACGTCCTCGGGGCGCTGCACGAAGCTGAGCGCAAGCCAGTCCACCCCCATCTCGCAGGCGAATTCCAGATCCTTGCGGTCCTTGTCAGACAGCGCGGCGACGGGCAGCACCACGTCAGGCACGTTCACGCCCTTGCGGTCGGAAATCGTGCCGCCCACGGTGACGGTGCAATTGGCGTAATCCGCGCCGCAATCTTCGACACGCAGGCGGATTTTTCCGTCATTGACCAGCAGTTCCGAGCCCGGCTCGAGGGCTGCGAAAATCTCGGGATGGGGCAGACGCGCGCGATGTGGGGTGCCGGGCACATCCTCAAGGTCAAAGCGGAACGCGTCGCCTTCCTCAAGGTCGGCTGCACCGGCGGCAAACGTGCCCACGCGCAGCTTTGGCCCCTGAAGGTCGGCGAGAATGGCAATCGGGCGCGAGAACTCGGCCTCGAGCTTGCGGATAATGGCGTGACGGGCGCGATGCTCGTCATGGGTGCCGTGGCTCATATTAAGGCGGAACACATCGGCACCGGCGACAAACAGCGCCTTGATGCTTTCATAGTCCGAAGAGGATGGGCCCAAGGTGGCCACGATTTTAACATTGCGAAGGCGTCTCATGCGTCCTCGTCTCCTGATCAAATTGGTGTCATTTCGTGGGCCAATAACGGGTATGACGCAAATTGTCGCGGCCTGCAACTGGCCCTTGGCTCACGTTTCGGTCTAATTGGGCCAATATCGAGAAAGCGTGAAGAGACGATGACGGATCAATCCCCCTATAGCATTACCGGCCCCGAGCGCCCCTCGCGCTGGCTTGTCACCTGCGATCATGCCCGCAACACGGTGCCCGATTGGGTGGCGGAGGGCGATCTGGGGATCGCGGCGGCGGATATGGCGCGCCACATCGCCTATGATGTGGGCGCGCTGGGGCTGTCTGAGGCGCTGGCAGAGCAGTTGGACGCCCCGTTGATTGCGTCGAATTTCTCGCGTCTGGTGATTGATCCCAACCGGGGCGAGGACGACCCGACGCTGGTGATGCAGCTATACGACGGCACAATCATTCCCACCAATCGCAACGCCAGTCCGGCGCAGATCGAGGCGCGGTTGGAACGACTCTATCGCCCCTATCATAACGCCTATGCAAAGCTGGCCGCGCAGCGCGACGATACGGTGATCTGCGCCGTGCATTCCTACACGCCAAAGCTGCGCGGGCGGGGGCTGCGGCCTTGGCAGGTCGGCGTTCTGCATGCACCCGCCGATAGCCGTCTTGCCCTGCCCCTGATCGCGCGGCTTTGCGCGGAGGCCGATTTATGCGTGGGCGACAATGAACCCTATCTGGGCCATCTGGAGGGCGACTCGATTGACCGCCACGCGCTGCAACACGGGCGGCCCAACGTGCTGATCGAACTGCGCAACGATCTGATCGAAACGCCCGAACAGCAAGCGCAATGGGCGGCGCGGCTTGCACCCATTTTGCAGCAGGTTCTGACCGAAAGCGGGTTATAGGCAGAAACAATACGCGCGTATTGCTAGGTTTTGTTTCGCATTGAAAAACGTGATCTCTCGGTGCCCTCACGAATGTTGACAGCAACGTGATTGCCCTTGATACCCTTGCTTAATTTCAAGGGGTTCTGGGGGGAATCACGATTATGATGTCACTTTTACTGTTCGCATTTCTGCCGCTCGCGTTGGTCTTCACGATAGGCAACGACGACGATGACAATAACGACAGCTCTGACGAATTGCCGCGCGACGAGACCGATCAGGAAAGCGGCACGGGCGAGGAGATCTCGATTGAAGATCCCGATCAGTTGACGCTTGGGACGGCGGGTGATGACACGATCACCGGCACCGATGGCACTGACAGCGTGAGGGGCGAAGCGGGCGACGATCGCATCTTTCTTAAAGGCGGCGATGATCGCGGTGAAATCTCGCTGGCCACCGAAGACGAACTGGACGCGGCCACATCGCCCGGCGATTTTCTGGATATCTATGAAAACACCGGCCTGTTTGGCGCGGTTGGCGGCACGGGCGACGATTTCATTGATGGCGGGCACGGCGATGATGCGATCACCGGCTCGCAGGGCGATGATACGCTGCGCGGCAATCTGGGCTCGGATTTCCTGGTTGATGTCGAAGGGGAAAACCAGCTTTTCGGCGGCTATGGCAACGATGAGCTGATGGCTACGGATATTGCCGGAGCGCCGGACTTGCTTGATGGCGGCGGCAATGATGATCTTCTGATTGGCGACAAGGGCGACACGATGACGGGTGGCGAGGGGACGGATACGTTCTCGATCTGGTGGCATGAGGGCGCTGACCCCGTCCACATCACCGATTTCGGGCATATCGGCACACCTGCCAGCACGTCGGGCACCGGCGAGGCGATCGTAGTCCAAGTCGATGATCTTAAAGATGTCTCCTCGTTCGAAGCCACCCATGACGGAACAAATCTGACGATTTCGCTGAATGGCAATTCAGTGGCGCAGGTCACTGGCGTGTCGCCTGAAGATTTCGAATCGGCAGCCGGTGCGATTTTCGTCACGGATGATATCAACAGCATGCAGGCCAGCTTCGACACGGCCCCTGAAACCGGCGCCGGTCAAACCCCGGAGACGGGCGATGACACCGCGGGCAACGACGCTGGAACCGGTGAGGACACTACGGCGGGCGGCGAAGCTGCAACCGGTGAGGACACCACCGCAGGCGGCGATGACACATCGGCAGGCGAAACCGACCCTCAGAAGGGCGATAGCATCGTCGGTGCCAGCGCCGCCCCCGGCGAGGGCGCTGATCTATACGGCACGCTATTGAACGACACGCTGCGCGGCACCGATTATAGCGACACGCTGAACGGATCGTCGGGCGATGACACGCTTTGGCTTGAGGGCGGCGATGATGGCAACCTGCTCGATGCGAACTCGGCCAATTTCATATTTTCAGGCAGTTCAATCAGCGTTTCGGCCTCTTTGCTGGAAGCCAACGACTTCTTCGGCGGCGTAGGCGGGGCTGGCAACGACTACATCGACGGGGGCAGCGGAAACGATTCCCTGTTGGGCGGGGCTGGCGACGACATGCTGCGCGGCAACACCGGCGATGATATGCTCTTTGATCATCTGGGAAGCGACACCTTCGACGGCGGATATGGTGATGACGCGCTCGTCGCTTTGGATGCCTATCAAGGGTCTTCTGATGTCGTGAATGGTGGCGCTGGAGACGATATGCTGTTCATCGATGACGGCGATCAGGCGACGGGCGGCGCGGGCTGGGACAGCTTCGTCCTCTCGCCAAGCGAGGGCGAGGGCTCGGGCCAAGCCGTCACGATCACCGATTTCAACCCGACGCCGTCGGGGGATAGCGAGAATGGGACGACCGGCGAGGCCGTGTTGATTGATGTCGCTGATTTCAAAGAGAGCGACGATTTCACCATCGGGCAGACCGGTGCGGATGTGACCGTCTCGCTTTGGGGGCAATCGGTGGCGGTGCTGCAAAATACGCAGCTTTCGGACTTGCAGCCGACCTCGGTGATGTTGGGGATCGACTCGACGCTGAACACTTCATCGCCCGAGATCCACCTACCGCGCACCGTCTGATTTGCACCCCGAATCGGCGCCCTTTTTCAAGGTGAAATCGGGTGCTGATTTGGCGGTGGGCTGCCTTGGTTTTGTCACTCAGTGTGGGCTTTGATGCTCCCATTTTAGCCAATCCCACCAAGTTGTTGAGATTGGTAAAGCAACGGTAAACAATCGCGCCCCAAAGCGCGCACAAACGCCTTGCCGATTGCGCCCGCCACCCCCAAGCTGCCCCCGACATCCTGGAGTTTGCAGCTATGTTCGCCTTGTTTCTTGCCGTAACGATCGCGCTTGCCGTGCTGGGCTGGGCCGAGTTCGCGCCCCGCCGCGCAGGCATGGGAACGCGGGCGCACGCGCATGAGGCCCAAAAGGGCGCGCAGGAGAATGGCCAAAGTGACGCCCCCAAACCCGCGCGGCGCAAGCGGATCACGCTGGCGCTGCCTCGTTTCAGACTACCCCGTTTCAAGCTGCGTCGGTTCAAACGCGTCGGCGTGACTGAGCTGGACGAACCGCTGGCCGATTTAAGCGCGCCGATCATGCCGCTAAATGAGTTGCGTGAGCCGGTCCTTGAAGACGCAGCGCCAACCGTGCGCCCAATGACACCCGTACCCAGCGACGCCGATGCTGACGTGATGGCACGGATCGAGGCGATGCTGGAGGCCCCCGAGGCGCAGACCGATGCAGCAGATGACCTGCCCCGCGTCACGGATTTTGCGCCCGGTGATAAGATAACGCTGGAACTTGACGGCCCTGCCCCGCGCGCCGCTGCAATCCGCTTTGAACCCGACGCCACGGGCCACCACGCGATTGCGTTGATCGCGAATGAGCCGGTCTTGCTGATTGAAAACACCGACCCGACCACGTTGACGCCTGCGGTCATGTCTTTCCGCGCACACGCCGCCTGAACACAGGCAAGGCGCGTGCTAGAAAAGCCCCGGCTGGGCTGGCCGGGGCTTTTTGATATCTTGCGATCAGGGGCCGATCAGATTGCCGCTTTGAGACTTTCCTCAAGGTAGATTTCGCGCAAACGCGCCGCGACGGGGCCGGGTTTGCCTGTACCGATTGCCACGTCGTCAACTTCGACAACCGGCATCACAAAAGCGGAGGCCGAGGTGAAAAACGCCTCATCAGCCGCTTGCGCCTCGGCGATGGTATAGGGGCGTTCCTCGATCTCCATCTGCGCTTCGGCGGCGTATTTCAACAGCGAAGCGCGGGTGATCCCGTGCAAGATATCGTGGCTGAGTTGGCGCGTGATGATCTTGTTGCCCTTGACAATATAGGTGTTGTTCGAGCTGCCCTCGGTGACAAACCCGTCCTCGACAAACCACGCATCATGCTTGCCCGCGGCTTCGGCGGCCATCTTGGCCATCGACGGATACAGCAGTTGCACGGTTTTGATATCGCGGCGATGCCAGCGCAGATCGGGCAGCGAGATCACCTTGATACCGGTCTTGGCTTTGGGATCATCGGCGAGATTCGGTAGGGCTTGGGTATACAGCACCACGGTGGGCGGCGTGCCCGCAGGCGGATAGTGGAAATCGCGATCCCCCGCATTGCCGCGCGAGATCTGCAAATAAACCAGCCCCTCGTCGATAGCATTGCGCGCGATCAGCTCGCGGTGAATGTCGATCCATTCTTCGCGGCTCAGATCACATGTCATCTCCATCTCGCTGAGCGAACGGGCAAGACGAGTCATGTGGCCCTCAAACTCCAATATCTTGCCGCCCAGCACCGAGGTCACCTCATAAACCGCATCGCCCATCACGAAGCCCCGGTCAAAGATTGAGACCTTGGCCTCTTCCTCGGGCAGATACGCCCCGTTCAGATAGACAGTCCGGCTCATTTCGATCTCCTTCACTCAACCCCAAAGCTCTGGCTCTGGCGGGTCCATTTCACTGCCTTTGTAGTGCAAAGGCGTTTTGCGGTCTTCGGCCAGAAGCAACGGGCCGTCAAGGTCCACGAAATCGGCGCCTTGCGCGACCAAAGCGGCGGGCGCCATAGCAAGGCTTGACCCGACCATGCAACCCACCATGATGCCAAACCCCTCGGAGCGCGCCAGCGCACGCAGGGCCAGCGCCTCGGTCAGCCCGCCGGTTTTGTCGAGCTTGATATTGATGACGTCATATTTGCCGCGCAGATCAATCAGGCTTTCGCGGTCATGGCAGCTTTCATCAGCGCATATCGGCACGAGGCGTTCGATGCCCGACAGCGCCTCATCCCCAGCCGCTGGCAAGGGTTGCTCAACCAACACGACGCCCAGCGCGTGCAACTCTGCTTGCAGATCAAGGAAGGTCTCTAACTCCCAGCCCTCATTGGCATCAATGATAATGCGGGCATCGGGGGCACCCTCACGCACCGCGCGCAAACGCGGCAAGTCATCAGGCGTGCCGAGCTTGATTTTCAGCAGCGGGCGATGGGCCTGCGCGGCTGCAGAGGCACGCATCGCCTCGGGCGTATCCAGCGACAGCGTGTAAGCGGTGATCAGCGGTTCGGGGCGCGCCAGACCGGCCAACTGCCAAATCGATTTGCCTGCGCGCTTGGCCTCCCAGTCCCACAAGGCACAGTCGACCGCGTTGCGTGCCGCCCCTGCGGGCAATGCCTCTTGCAACTCGGCGCGGGTGATCCCCTGCGGCAGGCTTTCGATCTGGGCGGTGACGCTATCGATGCTTTCGCCATAGCGCGCATAGGGCACACATTCGCCCCAGCCCTTTGCGCCATCGCGTTCAACCGTGGCGGTCAACACCTCGGCCGCAGTTTTAGAGCCGCGCGCGATGGTGAACACCTGCGCCAATTTGAACGTGTCATGCTGAACGCGGATCATCTGCGCCCCTTTCATCTAGCCCGAAATACTCCCGCCGGAGGCTCCTGCCCCCGGCCACCTGCGCATCCGATCAGATTGCAGCGAGCGCGTCCACCAGTTTGCCCGCGCCAAAGCGGAACGGGTCGGTGGCGGGCAAGTTCATTTCGGCCTCGATCTTGGTCAGATAGGCGCGCGCGTCCTCCTCGGGCATCTTTTGCGTGTTGACCGAAATGCCCACAACCTGGCAATCGGGATTAGCGACCCGCGCAAGGGTCAGCGCCGTATCGCGTAGCGCTTGCAGCGAGGGCAGCGTATAGCCCGGCAACCCGCGCATATGTGTGCGCGTGGGTTCATGCGACAAGATCAGCGCATCGGGCGCACCGCCATGGATCAACGCCATCGTCACACCCGAATAGGAAACGTGGAACAGGCTGCCCTGCCCCTCGATCAGATCCCAGTGGTCAGCGTCGTTGTCAGGCGTGAGATATTCAATCGAGCCGGCCATGAAATCGGCGATCACAGCATCCAGCGGCACACCGTCGCCGGTGATCAGGATGCCGGTCTGCCCGGTTGCGCGGAAGCTGGCCTTCATGCCGCGATCCAGCATCTCACGCTCAAGACACAGCGAGGTGTACATCTTGCCGACCGAGCAATCCGTGCCCACCGCCACACAGCGCTTGCCGGTGCGTTTTTCGCCATTGGCGATCGGGTATTTCACCGCCGGGATGCGCACGTCATGCAGCTGACGGCCACAGGCCTCGGCCACCGCGACCAACTCGGGTTCATCGCGCAGCAGGTTGTGCAAGCCAGAGGCAATATCGAGCCCCTCTTCCAGCGCCTGCACCAGCACCTTCTTCCACGCTTGGCTGATCACGCCGCCCCGGTTGGCAACCCCGATCACCAGCGTCTTGCAGCCCGCCGCAATTGCTTCGGCGAGATCCATGTCGGGAATGCCCATATCGGCCTGACAACCCTCCATCCGATATTGGCCGACGGCAAATTCAGGGCGCCAATCCTTGATCCCTTGCGCGACTTTTGCGGCCAACGGGTCGGGCGCATCGCCCAGAAACAGCAGATAGGGGGTGTCGATCAGTGCCATTCGGGTCTCCTGTTGCGAATTTAGAACGATAATAGGGCGCGAATCGAAAATATCTTGGGGATTTTCGCGCGAGAGGTGAGGTCATGCACAAGATTCTTCGATTATCGAGCGGGCGCGCCGAAGATTCCCCCGAAGTGCCTACAAACCATGCTGCATCGCGGCTTGCGATTCTGCGAGTGCAAAATCGACTTGCAAGCCATCGCGCAACAATATACCCAATCCGCAACCAGAAACGTAACTTCCTTGCGAAAGGGCCTGCGATGAGCTTCCGCCTCCAACCTGCCTCCCCTGCCCGTCCGAACCGTTGCCAATTGTTCGGCCCCGGCTCTAACATCAAGCTGTTTCCCAAGATGGCAGCCTCGGCAGCCGATGTCATCAACCTTGATCTCGAGGATTCGGTTGCCCCCAATGACAAGGCGCAAGCGCGGCGCAATATCATCACGGCCAGCCACGAGATCGACTGGAACAGCAAATATCTATCGGTGCGCATTAACGGTCTGGATACGCCTTACTGGTATCGTGATGTGGTTGAGCTGCTCGAAGAGGGTAGCGAACGCATTGACCAGATTATGATCCCGAAAGTGGGCTGCGCAGCGGATGTTTATGCCGTTGACGCGCTGGTCACCGCGATCGAGACCGCCAAAGGGCGCAAGAAAAAGATCAGCTTTGAGGTGATCATCGAAAGTGCCGCTGGCATCGCCCATGTCGAAGAAATCGCAGCCTCTAGCCCGCGCCTGCAAGCGATGAGCCTTGGTGCGGCTGATTTCGCCGCCTCGATGGGCATGCAGACCACCGGGATCGGGGGCACGCAGGAAAACTACTATATGCTGCGCGAGGGAGCGAAATACTGGTCGGACCCGTGGCACTGGGCGCAAACTGCCATCGTCGCGGCGTGTCGCACCCATGGCATCCTGCCCGTCGACGGCCCGTTTGGCGATTTCTCCGATGATGAGGGTTTCCGCGCGCAAGCCCTGCGCTCGGCCACATTGGGCATGGTTGGTAAATGGGCGATCCACCCCAAGCAGATCGCGCTGGCAAATGAGGTCTTCACGCCCTCGCAAGCTGCCGTGAACGAAGCGCGCGAAATCCTAGCCGCAATGGAAGAAGCGACCGCGCGAGGCGAAGGCGCAACCGTCTATAAAGGCCGTCTCGTAGACATTGCTTCAATAAAACAGGCTGAAGTGATTGTCAGACAGGCTGAAATGATTAAAAACTAAGCCAAGTAAAAACGAATCGCGGTATAGTGATGGAATCCCGGAGCGACAGGGAGGGGAGGCCCGGTCGCATGAGGGAATAGGAACGCCCCGGCCCAAAGCTGGGGCGTCTCCGTTTCTCGCGCCCTATTCCCATCCAGATGTGACAGGGGCGTAACGCGGGTCAGCCTTTTAACGGCAACCGGATTTCCGTCACCAGATCCTCGGGCGCGGTGTTGCTGGGGTCATTCAGATAGACCTCATACATTGCCAGATCGCGGTGTCGTTCGCCCGAATTTGGAAACCAGTCCTCAATAAACCAACGGTAGGCTTCAGGCAGCAAGGTATAGGGGCCTTGCACACGCAAAACCGCGTTACGCCCTGAAGGATAACGGATTTCTTCCAGCGGCGGCACCAGCGCAAAGCCCTCACTGACGATAAAACACGCATGAGATCGCAGATTTTCGGGCGCAACCTCACGCGGGTTGTCATGCCCGATCATCGCGCCCCCTTCGACCTCGACCCATGAGGGTTCGGGGATCAATGCGGCCAATTCTCGAAAGATCGGCCCGATTGTGGGATAGGGTCCGCGATGCGCCAGCCCGGCCAAACGCACCGAAGGGATATGTTTCAATTCGACTTCAAACGCCATAGCGCCCCCAATCTTGCTGATTCATTTACATCCTAGAGCGCCAGCCTAGCAGCCGATCTCGCCTTCGCAACTGCGGCATTGACCTGCGCGCGCGGTTGCATTTCCCCAACGCGCGCTTCATAGAATGGGTCAAATTGCGATACCGGGGTGATCCATGACCTATCTCGAATTTGAAAAACCGCTCGCCGAAATCGAAGGCAAAGCCGAAGAGCTGCGCGCGCTTGCCCGGAAGAATGAGCAGATGGATGTCGAGAAAGAGGCCAAGGCCCTCGACAAAAAGGCCGACACGATGCTGCGCGATCTTTACAAAGATCTTAGCGCCTGGCGCAAATGTCAGGTCGCGCGCCACCCCGAACGGCCCCATTGCCGCGACTATATCGACCAACTTTTCACCGAGTTCACCCCCCTCGCAGGTGATCGCAACTTTGCCGATGACCATGCGGTGATGGGCGGGCTGGCACGTCTGAATGATCGTCCTGTAATGGTGATCGGACATGAAAAAGGCCATGACACCACCAGCCGGATCGAACGCAATTTCGGCATGGCGCGCCCGGAAGGCTACCGCAAGGCGGTTCGCTTGATGGATCTGGCTGCGCGGTTCGGGCTACCCGTGGTGGCGCTGATCGACACGCCCGGCGCCTATCCCGGCAAAGGCGCCGAAGAGCGCGGCCAATCCGAAGCGATCGCGCGTTCGACCGAGAAATGTCTGCAGATCGGCGTGCCGCTGATTTCGGTGATCATCGGTGAAGGTGGCTCGGGCGGCGCTGTTGCGTTTGCGACCGGGGATCGCGTCGCGATGCTGGAACATTCGGTCTATTCGGTGATCTCGCCCGAGGGCTGCGCCTCGATCCTGTGGAAGGATGCCGAGAAGATGCGCGAAGCTGCCGATGCGTTGCGCCTGACCGCGCAAGACCTGAAAAAGCTGGGCGTGATTGATCGCATCATCAAAGAGCCGATGGGCGGCGCGCAACGCGATGCCACCGCGGCGATTGCTTCGGTTGGCGCGGAAATTGAGCTGATGCTGGGCGAGTTGGATGGGCTAAAGCCTGCCGAATTGATTCACGCGCGGCGCAAGAAATTCCTCGACATTGGCACCAAGGGGCTAGCGGCGTAAATCGCGCCCTGTCCCGTTTCACACCCTGAAAACGCTTGATTACGCGGCAGGTTCGCCCTGCGGCGCGACGAAACCGGCCTCTGCCATCAGCGCATCCGAATGCGTCTCGACCCGCTGTTGCAACTCGGCCAGAACTTCGGGCGCAGACAGTCCGGCTGGAATCGGAGGCAGGAACTCAACCACGCCGACCCCGGAATGAAACGGCCAACCGCGCTTGCTCCAGAACAGGCCGACATTGGTGGCGACCGGGTAGACGGGCAGGCCCGTGGCGTCCGCAATCACCCCGATCCCCTGCTTGTAGCGCCGCTTTTCGCCGGGATGTGTGCGCGTGCCCTCAGGGTAAATGATCAGCTGGCCAAGCCCTTCTTTTTGCGCCTTTCTCACCCCGTCCAGCATCACTTTCATCGCCTCTGACCCGCGCGAGCGATCAATCGGGATGCAACCGGCTTGCAGCGCATACCAACCCATGATCGGCACGTTCATGATCTGCTTTTTCATGATGAAAGTGCGATTGGGCATATGATGGGTAAGGATCAGAATGTCGAAAAAGCTTTGATGCTTGGCCCCGACCAGACAGTCGCCAGTGGGCATCTCGCCGCGCAATTCATAGCGCAGCCCCAGATAAAACCGCGCCGCCGATAGCAGATGCCCCGACCAGACCGAGGCCACGCGATGCGCCCCGACACGGCCTCGGGGCAGCTGGAAAATCAGCCCCCAGATACCGAAAAACAGCGTCGCCAGCGAGATATGAATATAGAACACCGCAGCACGCACATAGCTGAACCAAGTGATCTTGCCGGGAAGGCGGGATTTAGCAGGGTCTGTCATCAGCGAATTCTCCGAAGCATGCGCGCGGCGGCAAAACGGGTCGCGCCATAGGCGACAATCGCAGCCACCGGCGGAATAATCAGCGGCCAGAACCAACCCCAGCCGCTAAAGCCGAGGCCCGTCAGAAAGCCCCCCGCCTCATTGGCCGAGGGCAGCGCGGCCATCGCCGCCATTCCCAATAGCACACCAAGCCCCGCCCCTGCGAGACCGCGCAGCGTGAATCGGCGCACGAAAGCGCGGGCGATGAATGTATCGCGCGCGCCAACCAATCGCAGCGTGGCAATCACCTGCCCATTGGCGGCCAAAGCGGCCTGCGCGGCCAGCGTAATCATCCCCGCCATCGCGCCGAAAATGAGCAAGAGCGACATCAGCCCCAGCAGTCGCAGCCGCTCTGCGGCCGCCACCAGCGGGCGCCGCCAACGGGTGTGATCGTCAAACACCGCCCCGGGCGCCTCGGCCTGCAGACGCAGGCGCAAGCCTTCGGAATCGACGCCCGAGTTGGTCTCGGTGACGGCGATCAGCTTGGGCAGCGGCAGCGCATCAACCGGCAGATCAGGACCAAACCACGGCTTGAGCAGGTCTTTCATCTCGTCATTTCCCAGCACCCGGTCACTGGCCACGCCGGGCGTTGTTTTCAGCACCCCTAGCACGGCGGCGACCTGCGCCTCCATCTGATCAGGCGGAGCCGAAATGCGAATCGTCGCCGAGCGCGCCAGACTATCGGCCCAGCGATCCGCCAGCCGCCCCGTCGCCAGCGACAAAGCCAGCGCGAACACCGCCAGAAACGCCATCGCTGCGGCGGTCAGCAACGTCAGGCGCGCGGTAAAACCCGTGGGCGGCACAACACGATCCGCGCCGGGACGTTCAGATTTCAACAAAGACAGCGCTGCGCGTATCACAGATCGGCCCCCGCATGTTGCAAGCGACGATTTGCGATGCGCAAAACCCGCGCCGAGACCTGCGCCTTGGCTTGCCGGATCAGGTTCAGGTCATGCGTGGCGATGACCACCGTCTTGCCCATCCGGTTCAGCTCTGTCAGCAGCGACAATAGACGCAGCGACATTTCCCAATCGAGGTTGCCTGTCGGCTCATCCGCCAAAATCACATCGGGCGACATGATGATCGCGCGCGCCAGTGCCGCGCGTTGCCGCTCGCCCCCGGAAAGCTGTGCGGGCAGCGCCTCGCGGCGATGTTTCAGCCCGACCCAGCCCAGCAATTCACGCAGCTCCCCCGCGTTCGCCGAACGGCGCGACACCGTTAAGGGCAGCGCCACGTTTTCCTCAACCGAGAGGTGTTCGAGGAACTGGCAATCCTGATGCACGACACCGATACGCTGGCGAATACCGGCGATATCGTCGCGCGTCATGCCCAGCGCATCCTTGCCAAACAGCGTCATTTGCCCCGCCGAGGGCAGCAATTCAGCGTAGCAAAGCTTGAGAAACGTCGTCTTGCCTGCGCCCGACGGACCGGTCAAAAAATGGAACGATCCGGGCGCCAAGCTAAGCGACATGTCGCTTAACAGCTCTTTGCCGCCATAGCTCATCGCCACATGTTGCAGTTTGATCACTGCCAAGCCCTCTATTTTGTGCGCTTCAAAGGTCTTATGTGACCAAAATGCTTGGACTTTCGTCTTGCGCTTGCTACAACATAAAGAAGCGGTTGGCCAGAACAGCAAAACGCCAACATGGGCAGGGACGGGATAAAAAATGCGCTTGGTTTGCCCCAATTGCGGCGCTCAGTACGAAGTGGACGACGCGGTCATCCCGCCGAACGGCCGTGATGTGCAATGTTCGAATTGCGCGCATGGCTGGTTTCAGCCCTCTAAAGCCATGCTTGACGCCGAGGCCGCAACGCCCGAACCCGACCCGGCTCCCGAGGATTGGGACGCCAAGGAGTGGGAAAGCGCGGCGGATGCACCGGTCGCTGATGTGGGTGCGGAGGCGCCCGAGACGGCAACGGTCGAAGCAGACTCAACCGAAGATGCGCCAAGTGTAGAAGACGCGTTTGAGGACAGCGAAGAAGAGATTGATTGGGATTTCGACGCCGAGGAAGGTGAAGACACCGCCGATCCCGAGTCAGAAGAAATCGCGCCGCTCTCTGAAGTTGCTGCGCAGGCCGATATGGAGGCCCATAGCGCCGCCGTTGAGGCCGAACCGAACAAGGCCCTACAGGATACGTCGCCCGCCGATGACGATACGCGCGACAAGGATGACACCGATGTCGCGATCGCATCGCTTTTGGCGGTCGGAACGGCGGAGGACGCCATTGGCGCGGCTCCGAAAGCGGGCGCAACGCCACGCAAGCCGCTGGATGACAGCCTGCTGTCCGTGCTGCGCGAAGAAGCCGAACGCGAAGCCGCGCATCGCCGCGCCGAGGGTGTCAGTGAGTTGCAGGTGCAAGACGAGATGGCGCTTGATGGCGCTCCCGAGGCGACCGAAGCCCCTATTGCGCCCGCAGCGCGGTTGGCTGAGCAGCGCCGCTCGGTTCCCGATTTCTCGGATCTCAATGATCCTGACGCCGAGGATGAAGATCGCGTCGCGGATCTGAATGGCAGCGAACCCGATGACCCTCAGCGCACGCGCGGGCGCGAACGGTTGCCCAATATCGACGAAATCAACGATACGCTCACCGCGACCACAGATCGCACGGGTGAATCGATTGCCGAAAGCTCGCCCGAGATGGCTGCACGGCGGCGCTCGGGGTTCTCGCGCGGGTTTGTCGTCGTCCTTCTGCTCGCCGCAGTATTTGCGCTGACCTATATTTTTGCGCCTCGTATCAGCGCGCGCTTCCCTGCGGCAGCGGCCCCGATGGCGCGCTATGTCGCGACAGTCGATCAGGGGCGGGTCTGGCTGAATGATCAGATGAGTGCGATGACCGACAAGCTGCAAGGCGATCAGACGGACGCGCATTAAACGCTACCTCGCTAGGCGGGCTTGGTGATTTCAGGGCCATTTAGCGCCCCGAAATTCCCTTAACCGGCATTGCCAAACTGATCGAGCAAGCGCTTGAGATAATCGAGTTCTTCCTCAGGGCGCAGCCTTTCGCCCGAGCGACGGCGAATCTCATCAAGCAGATTTTGCGCGCGCCGATATACGTCTCCGCCTTGCAGCATTTCGCGATCCGTGCCGAGTTGGTTGCCATCGCCCTGCGCGCGGCCCAGCGGATCGCGCGCCATACCATCCGCACCATTCTGGCCCGGCGTTCCAGCTTGACGCTGCCCGCTTTCGCCGGGCTGACCCTGCTGGCGCGCCTGCTCGCCGCGCATCGCTTGGCCCAGCGCACGCATCCCTTCACGCAGGGCCTCGATGGCGTCGGCCTGACGGTCGATGGCAGTGCTGTTATCGCCTTCACGCAGCGCCTGTTCGGCCTCATCCATCGCGCGCCCGGCATCGCCAAGCCGTTTGTCCGCCTCTTCACCCGCCTCGCCGCCGTAGCCCGGAAGCAGGCCTTTCTGGCGGTCCAGTTCGCGGCGCAAGTCACGCTGGCGTTGCGCAAGGCTTTGTCCCTGCGTGCCGCCCTGTCCGCCCTCTAGCCCGGGCTGATCGCCTTGGCCCTGTCCGTCACGCTGCGCCTGATCCTGACCGCCGGGACCAGAGCCTTGCTGATCTCCCGGCTGGTCGCCCTGTCCTTGTTGGCCCTGTCCTTGTTGGCCCTGTCCTTGTTGGCCTTGGCCTTGCTGGCCCTGTTGGCCTTCTTGTCCTTGGCCCTGTTGACCCTGTTCGCCTTCTCCCTGTTGGCCCTCGCCTTGCTGACCCTGCTGGCCTTGCTGACCAGACTCGGCTTGGCGCTGGCGTTCCTCGGGGCTGATGAACTGATCTTGCAGATCGCGGAAGGCCTCGTCGGACAGATCCTGCTGCTTTTTCAGCGTGTCCTGCAGATCGCGCATCGCCTTGCCGCCGGGCATATCGCCCTGCCCGCCTTGGCCCTGCGTGACCTTGAGATTTTCCATCATCCGCGCGAGTTGGTCGAGCAGTTCCTGCGCCTCGGCCATCCGGCCCTCTTCCATCAGCTTTTGGATCTGGTCCATCATCTGTTGAATCTGGTCGCCGGTGATCTGCTGGCTCGGCTGGTTCTGCTCGCCAAATTGCGGGCCGTCTTCCTGCTCTTGCGCGCGCTCGGCCAGCATCTTGATGTAGTTGTCGGTCGCCTCTTTCAGCTCTTGCATCAGCTTGGCGATTTCGTCTTGGCTGGCACCATTGCGGATCGCCTCGGACAGCTTTTCCTGCGCCTTCTGCATCGCAGCCAGCGCATCGGCCAGCCCGCCATCCTCGACCAGCTCGGCCATTTTCCACAACGCCTCGGCGATCTCATCACGCGCCTCGGGGGTCAGGCTGGTATCCTCAAGCCGCCCGATCACGAGGCGCATCATCAGATAGACCTCCTCGCGCTTGATAAAGCCCTCGTGGCGGTTGGTCAGCGCGCGCAGCAGATCGGCGTCATAGCCCGCATTGGCGCGCGACCATAGCAGATCGCGGCGCACCTCGATCAGCGCTGCAGCCAGCGGATCGAAAAAGCGTTTGCCGGGCAGCACCATCTCCTGAACGGGTGATTTACCAGTCTGACCACGCCCATCCTCGACCTCAAGTGTCAGCTTGACGGGCAAGTTTGCCCAAGGATGCTTGGCGGCGTCTTCGACCAGATTTTCTGTGAAATCGGTGCGCGTTCCGGTGATCGGCATCGGCAGATCGTAGATCAGATCGGGGCGCTGCTCGGGCGCGATGGCCAGACCGTAGCGGCGATCCACCTTGGCCAGATCGAGCGTGATCACCGCATGCCCGGTGGTCACGGCGTAATCATCCTGCGCGTGGAACGGCTGCGAAAGCTTGCCATCGGCGCGCCGCTCGGCGATTTTTTCAAGCGTGACCGAGGGGGCGCTGTCGCCAGCAACGACGACATGAAACACGCGCCCCGCTGGCCCCTTGAGCGTGATCACACCGCTGCGCTCGGCCTCAAATTCATGGGTTTCGATGCCCGCGCCTGCCTGTGCCGCGCCTTGCTCGGGCAGCGCCGCGGGGTTCGAAACAGTTTCCGAGAACCCAATCGCGCCCGTCGCACCGTAAAGACGGATCGAGAACCGGGTGCCTTCGGGCACGTTGATCGTGTCGCCCTCAACCTTGTTGAGATACAGCCCCGGCTTGCC
This sequence comes from Thioclava sp., assembly GCF_048263065.1. NCBI lineage: Bacteria > Pseudomonadati > Pseudomonadota > Alphaproteobacteria > Rhodobacterales > Paracoccaceae > Thioclava > Thioclava sp. The sequence goes on along the minus strand of NZ_JBLXEM010000003.1, from coordinate 58,584 downwards.
AGTATAGCGCGGCGGCGAGGCCCAGCCTTCCCAGCTTGGACCCATCGCAGCCTCGGCGCTACCGGGGGTGCCGGGCATACCTTCGGTCGGGTGCCAAATGCGTTGGGGAACGCCGAAAATTACCGCCACAGCCAGCGCGGTCAGCGCGGTCAGGCGCAGCGCGTAGGGGTCACGGCGCGCCAGATCAGGGTCGGGGCGTGGCGCGCGTGCGCCCTGTGCCACCTGCGCCATGCGCGCCAAATGCGCCGCCCAAAGCGCGCGCGCGCCAGGGTCATCAAAGCCCAGCGCCATCTCATCGCTGAGCGCAGAAAGTGGGCGGCCCGGTAGCGTGGCATCAAGGCGCGCGATTGCCTCGATCCGGCGTGGCCAGCGCATCCGCCACGCGCCCCAGCCAAGCGCGGACAGCACGGCAATCAACGCCGCCAGCCAGAACCAACGCGCCGCCAGTCCCAGTTCCAAAGGCAGTGCAAACGCCTGCGCGGCACCGATCAGCGCGAGCAAAGACAGCAGCGGCCAGAACGCACGCAAGCCGCGTTCCAGCACCAGCCCCGCATAGGTCAGCGCGATCGGGCGCGCGAACGGGGCCAAGGGTCCCCGGCCGATCCGATCCGCACGCGGCGCGCGTGATGTCGCTTTTGCAAACCAGCGTTTAACCGGCATGTCTCCCTTTCATCGGCCGCTGATTCCCGCCCACTGGGTCAGAGCCACTCGGGGATGGTATCGCGCGCCAGCATTTCTTCAAAGCTCGGTCTTGCCCGAATGAGAGCAAATTCGCCGCCCTGCACCAGAACCTCGGGGATCAGCGGGCGCGAATTATATTCCGACGACATCACCGCGCCGTAAGCGCCCGCCGAACGGAACGCCACCAGATCGCCCGGTGCAAGCGGGGTCATATCGCGCGCTTTGGCAAAGGTATCGCCGGTTTCGCAGACCGGCCCGACGATGTCATAGGGCGCGGATTGCGTGCCGGGCTCGGGTTCGATCACCGGGACGATATCGTGATAAGCGCCATACATTGAGGGGCGCACGAGGTCATTCATCGCCGCATCGAGAATCAGGAAATCGCGCCCCTCGCCCTCTTTGAGATAGATCACCGAACTGACCAGAAGCCCCGCATTGCCCGCGATCAGACGGCCCGGCTCGATCTCGATTTCGCAGCCCAGATCGCCCAACGCGCGCTCGATCACCTGACCGTATTCGATCGGCAAAGGCGGTGCGGAGTTGGAGCGCTCGTAAGGAATGCCAAGCCCGCCGCCCAGATCGAGGCGGCGGATATCGTGGCCATCCTCGCGCAGCGCCAGCGTGAGGTCGCGCACCTTGGCAAACGCGGCATCAAAAGGTTCAAGATCCGTCAGTTGCGAGCCGATATGCACATCGACGCCCACGACCTCGATCCCCGGAAGTTTCGCAGCCTGCGCATAGACTGCGCGGGCCTTGGCGATCGGGATACCGAACTTGTTTTCCGATTTTCCGGTGGCAATTTTCTCATGCGTTTTGGCGTCAACATCGGGGTTCACGCGCAGCGCAATCGGTGCGATGACGCCCATCTGCGCGGCAATCTCCGAGATCGCCTCGAGTTCAGGTTCGCTTTCGACGTTGAACTGACGGATGCCGTTTTCCAGCACATAGGTGATTTCCTCGCGCGTCTTGCCCACCCCCGAAAACACCACGCGATTACCGGGCACACCAGCCGCGCGCGCACGGCAATATTCCCCCCCCGAAACCACATCCATGCCCGCGCCGAGATCGCCCAAAAGTTTCAGCACGGCAAGGTTGGAGTTGGATTTGATCGCGAAACAGATCAGGTGGTTGGTCCAGTTCAGCGCCTCTTGGAACAGCTTGAAATGGCGCGTCAAAGTCGCCGCCGAATAGACGTAGAACGGCGTGCCGACGCTGGCCGCGATTTCGGGCAGAGGCACGTCTTCGGCATGCAAAACACCGTCGCGATACAGAAAATGATCCATGATATCTTCCGGTTACTGGGTGGTGACCTGATCGGGCGGCGTAGGCGGACCATCAACACCACAGGCGGTCAGGGCAAAAAGGGTGGCCATCAAAAGGGCAGCAATCTTCATCCCAAAATCTCCTTCCAGCGCGCCACCTGCGCGCGCACCTGATCGGGCGCGGTGCCGCCGTAAGACTGGCGCGAAGCTACGGAATTATGCACACCCAGCACGCCAAACACGTCTTTGGTGATCGCAGGATTGACCGATTGCATCTGCTCCAGCGTCAGATCGGGCAGATCGCAGCCCGCGTTTTCCGCCATTGCGACCAGCGAGCCGGTGACGTGATGGGCGTCGCGGAAGGGCAGACCTGCCTCGCGCACCAGCCAATCGGCGAGGTCGGTGGCGGTGGAGAACCCGCCCGAGGCAGCGGCCTCGAGATTGGCCTGATGCACCGACAGATCGCCGATCATTCCGGCCATTGCGGCCAGCGCCAGCATCAGGTTATCGGCGGCATCAAAGACCTGCTCTTTGTCTTCCTGCATGTCCTTGGAATAGGCCAGAGGCAGGCCCTTCATCACGGTAAACAGCGCGACGCTTGCCCCAAGGATGCGCCCGATCTTGGCGCGGATCAGCTCGGCGGCATCGGGGTTGCGTTTCTGCGGCATGATGGAACTGCCCGTCGACCATTTATCCGACATCGACACAAAGCGGAACTGCGCCGAGGACCAGATCACCAGTTCTTCGGCAAGGCGGCTTAGGTGAACGGCGCAAATCGTCGAGGCCGACAGAAATTCCAGCGCGAAATCACGGTCTGATACCGCATCAAGGCTATTGGCCATCGGGCGATCAAAGCCCAAGGCCTGCGCCGTGGCATGGCGGTCGATATCGAACCCAGTGCCCGCCAACGCCGCAGCACCCAAGGGACACTCGTTCATCCGTTTGCGCGCATCCTCAAAGCGAGATTTGTCGCGCGCGAACATCTCGACATAGGCCATCATGTGGTGGCCAAAGGTCACGGGCTGCGCGGTTTGCAGATGGGTGAAACCGGGCATCACCCAATCCGCGCCCTCTTCCGCGCGGGTCACCGCCACACGGATCAGCGCATCCAGCGAAGTGATCGCGGCATCGCATTGCTCGCGCACCCACAGCCGGAAATCGGTCGCGACCTGGTCATTGCGCGAGCGCGCCGTGTGCAAACGCCCCGCTGGCTCACCGATCAGATCCTTGAGCCGCGCCTCGACATTCATGTGAATATCTTCGAGCGCGGTGGAAAACGGAAAATCACCGGCCTCGATTTCTGACAAAACCGTGATCAGGCCTTCCCCGATGGCCTGCGCATCCTTATCACTGATGATACCTTGTGCGGCGAGCATCGCAGCATGAGCCCGGCTGCCACGGATATCTTGGGCATAGAGCCGCTGGTCGTAGCCGATGGACGCATTAATCGCCTCCATGATGGCGTCCGGCCCCGCGGCGAAACGCCCGCCCCACATCGCGTTGGAGGCTTGGGTATCTTTGGTGGCGTCAGTCATGGTTCGAGCCCTTTTGCGGAGGCAATATGTTACGGTTTCTTGTCCTTTATACGGCGCTGGCACTGGGTGCAAATGCTGCGCAGGCCGCCGATCTGAATACGCTGAAAGAAGGATCGATGGAATCGCTTGTCGTCTATTCCAAACCGCTGCCGGTTCCCGCATTTTCCTTTACCGATGACGAGGGCGGCGAACATTCCCTCGCCGATTATAAGGGCAAGGTCGTGTTGGTGAATTTCTGGGCGACCTGGTGCCCGCCCTGTCGCGAGGAAATGCCCTATCTCAACACGCTCGAAAAAGAGTTGGGGGGAGATCATTTCGCCGTGGTGACTATTGCCACGGGCGGGTCGAATTCGCCCGCCAAGGTCGGCGCGTTCTTTGACAAGGAAAAGCTTGGCGCGCTGCCGCGCTTTTATGACGAGGCGGCCTTTGCGTCGCGTGCGATGGGCGTGCTGGGCCTACCGGTTTCGGTGCTCATCGACCAAAACGGCGACGAGGTCGGGCGGATGATAGGCGGGGCGCAATGGGATTCGCCCGAGGCCAAAAAGCTGCTTGAAGCGATGATCAAAAACTGACGCGGAAATCGGAGGAGTGTGCGGGAATTGCGCGCCCCCACCCGTTTGCATGGCTTAGCGCATCATGCCTGTGGCGACGTTTCTTAGTGAGCGTGCGTCTTTTAATGAGCGTGCGTCGTTTGGGCATGGTTGGCAGTGCTGGTCTCGTGCTGGAAATCACTTAAAACACAGGTGCAACCCCGCCGGAGCCACTTGCTACGCCGCTTTGGATTGACGCAAATAGCGTGCCACTGACTGCTCAATCTCCTCCGAGAGGCGCATGATTGCTTCCAGACGTCCCTTGATGTCATCGTGGAACCCGTCGAGTTGATCAATCGTCGCACTCAACCCGCCCGAATTGTCGCGCATCCGACCGCATTCGACCCGGCCGAGCACGCGGATGGTATCAAGGCCCAGCATCTGGCGCCGGATCTCGCGGCTTTGCTGGGTTAGCTGAGCGGCAATCGAAGCAGCCTTTCCCATGGCCGCGCGCGCGTCATTCGACGCCTTTTTCTCAAGCTTATTCAGCAATTCACGCTCTGTCGCCCAGTCGATGCCATTAACCGGGTCCGTCTGCACGAATTTCGCGTTCATCTCGGACAGCACACGGTTGCTTCCCAAAAGGAACAATGCACGCGCCACCTCGCGCGACATCTGATCGAAGATATTCCCCTCCCCGGCGACAAAACTGCGCAAGCGATCTGAAATCACCACCGACGACGCTTTGTAATTCTCCGAAATCGCCGAAACCGGCCCACCCGAGGGTTCCAACCGCGAGGCGACAATGCGCATGTTATTGGGCACGGCTTGCAGCGCCTCGAAACTGCGTAGCAAGCCGACCTGTTCCTTAGTGGCGCGCTCCATCGCGGTGTTCATCTCCACCAAGACTTGGGTGCGCGGATCTTCGGTACGGCGCAATTGACGGTCGCGCGCGGCCAATTCATGCCCCAAAGCATGGGCCATAAAATTGGTGTAGCTTGAAAAGCCGTCCGCTTGCGCACCCTTGCGCAGCACGCCGGCACTTTCCTCGGGGTCGATTTTTTCTACGCGCTCGCGTTCCGAAAACGTCGTGTAGGATTGTTTCATCTTGTCAGAAAAATCACTGACGGGCTTTAACCGCACGGATAAAAAACCGCCATCAATCGGCAAAATAACGGCGAATACCCAATACCAGCCACCTGATTTGGAGCGATTTTTGACATAGGCCCCCATCGGATAGCCTTTTTGGATCGCATCCCACAGGATTTGGAACACAGCGCGTGGTGTTTCAGGGTGGCGCACGATCTTATGGGGCGCGCCCAGAAGAGCGCTCCACTCATAACCCGAGACCCGACGAAATACCTCATTGCCAGCAATAATCACCCCACGTGAATCGGTGCGTGAATAAAACAGCTCTTCAAGCTTGAAAGGAACTTCTCTGGCGTGGCGGTCTGCCGTCTCGGCTTGATGGCTCATTTGATCCTCGGGTGCTGCGACTCAGGGAAGACTAGCGCGCTAAACTTACCGAATCGTTTACGAAAAACCGGGACCAAGTGGGTATTAACTATGCTGACAAAAAGAGGCGCGGTTTTACGGGTTATTAGCGCCTTTGTCGCAATTTGGACGATGTTGGTGATGGAGTGGAATATGACGAATCGCGAAGAGCCAGATCACGAGCCGATCAACGCAGAGCTTAGAAACCCGCTCGCCTATGCTGTGGCCGAGCAGGACCGCCAGACGATTGCCTTGGTGCGCGACGCGATTGCGCGCCGCGATGTTTTGCTGGCCTATCAGCCTGTCGTGCAGACCACGCGCCCTGATCGCCCGGCGTTTTACGAGGGGCTGATCCGGGTGCTTGATGAGACCGGTCGCATCATACCCGCCAAGGATTTCATAGAAACCGTCGAGATGACCGAACTGGGCCGAAAACTGGACTGTTTGGCGATTGAGATGGGCCTAGAAGCGTTGATGGAAAACGAGGGCCTGCGCCTCGCGATCAATATGTCGGCGCGTTCCATCGGTTATCCGGCCTGGATGAAGGCGCTCAATCGCGGGTTGGCGATCGACGAAACGGTCGCAGATCGCCTTATTTTGGAGATAACCGAAAGCTCGGCCATGCAAATGCCCGAACTGGTAACGGTATTTATGGAAGATTTACAGGCCCGCGGCGTCAGCTTTGCGCTCGATGATTTCGGCGCGGGCTACACATCATTTCGCTACCTGCGCGAATTCTATTTCGACATTCTCAAAATTGACGGGCAGTTCATTCGCGGCATTGCGCAAGATCCCGACAATCAAGCCCTGACGAAATCGCTTCTCGACATTGCGCGTCATTTTGAAATGTTCACGGTCGCGGAGTCTGTCGAAAATGCACAGGATGCCGAATACCTTAGCCAAATCGGCGTGGAATGCTTGCAAGGCTATTATTACGGTGCGCCGACAGTAAACCCGCCTTGGCGACCCGCCTCGCAGGCACCGCGCAAGACGGCCTGACATGTGCGCCATAAGGCTGGAAAGTCATCGGACGGCCCCATCACGGTCGCGCAACAAAATTGCGCGACCAAACCCTTTCGCAAACCGTTTCGACTTGACCTGCCCCACGTATCCGCCATGCTGCGCGCTAGCAGGTGGGCGTGATCGCGCGCACTTTATTTCGTGATGAGGAGGATCCCATGACCAATGTCGTCATCGTCTCGGCTGCGCGTACAGCCGTCGGCTCGTTTAATGGTGCGTTCGCGAACATTCCCGCCCATGATTTGGGTGCGGCCGCGATCGAAGCCGTGATTGCGCGCGCTGGCATCGACAAAGGCGAGGTATCAGAAACCATTCTCGGTCAGGTGCTGACAGCCGGTCAGGGGCAAAACCCCGCGCGTCAGGCCCATATCAATGCTGGCCTGCCAATCGAATCCGCTGCTTGGTCGATCAACCAGGTTTGCGGCTCGGGATTGCGCTCCGTCGCGCTGGGGGCCCAGCATATCCTGCTTGGGGATGCCAGTATCGTGGTCGCGGGCGGTCAGGAAAGCATGTCGCTCAGCCCCCACGTCGCGCATCTGCGGGCAGGTCAGAAAATGGGCGACATGAAAATGATCGACTCGATGATCAAAGATGGCCTGTGGGATGCGTTCAACGGCTATCACATGGGCCAGACTGCCGAAAACGTCGCCACGCAATTTCAGATCTCGCGTGAGATGCAGGATGAATTTGCACTCGCTAGCCAGAACAAGGCCGAAGCTGCGCAAAAGGCGGGCAGATTCGCCGATGAGATCGCCCCCTTTACCGTCAAGACCCGCAAGGGCGAGACCGTGGTCGATCAGGACGAGTATATCCGCCACGGTGCGACGCTAGAGAGCATGCAAAAATTGCGCCCGGCCTTTACCAAGGATGGTTCCGTGACGGCAGGGAATGCTTCGGGGCTGAACGATGGCGCCGCGATGGTGCTGCTGATGACCGAAGAAGAGGCCGCCAAGCGTGGATTGACCCCGCTCGCACGCATTGCTTCCTACGCGACAGCAGGGGTTGATCCTTCGATCATGGGCTGCGGGCCGATCCCGTCTTCGCGCAAAGCGCTGGAGAAAGCGGGTTGGAAAGTAGACGATCTAGACCGGATCGAAGCGAATGAGGCGTTTGCGGCTCAGGCTTGCGCGGTGAACAAAGATTTGGGCTGGGATACCTCAAAAGTAAACGTCAATGGCGGTGCTATTGCTATCGGCCACCCGATTGGGGCTTCTGGCGCGCGCATCCTGAACACGCTGGTGTTTGAGATGAAACGCTCGGGCGCGAAAAAAGGTCTGGCCACGTTGTGCATCGGCGGCGGCATGGGCGTTGCGATGTGCATCGAAGCTATGTGAGCGAAATTTATCCGTTATTTCCGATTGAGGCGCGCAACTTTGTTGCGCGCCTCTTTTCTTTTCGGTAACACCATTGCAACGGGATTCATTTGGAGGAGAAAACATCATGTCCAGAGTTGCACTGGTCACCGGCGGAACACGCGGTATTGGCGCCGCGATTTCGGCTGCACTCAGCGAGGCAGGCTACACCGTCGTCGCCAATTATGCTGGCAATGATGAGGCGGCCGCGAAGTTCACCGAAGAAACCGGAATCAAGACCTACAAATGGTCGGTTGCCGATTATGACGCCTGCGCCGCCGGGATCGCGCAGATCGAGGAAGAGGTCGGCCCGATCGACGTCCTTGTCAACAATGCCGGCATCACCCGCGATGCGCCGTTCCACAAGATGACGCGCGAGCAGTGGAGCCAAGTCATCGACACCAATCTGAGCGGTGTGTTCAACATGACCCACCCGCTTTGGACCCGGATGCGCGAGCGCAAATTCGGCCGCATCGTCAATATCTCGTCGATCAACGGTCAGAAGGGGCAGTTCGCACAAGCGAACTATTCAGCCGCGAAGGCGGGCGATCTGGGCTTTACCAAAGCGCTGGCGCAAGAAGGCGCGCGCGCCAATATCACCGTGAACGCGATCTGCCCGGGCTATATCGGGACCGAAATGGTGATGGCGGTGCCCGAAAAAGTGCGCGAATCGATCATCGCGCAAATTCCGGTCGGGCGTCTGGGCGAGCCGTCCGAGATCGCGCGCGCGGTGGTGTTTTTGGCCTCCGATGATGCGGGCTTTATCACTGGCTCGACGATCACGGCTAATGGCGGGCAATATTTCGTCTGATCCCCCTCTTGGCATTTTGTATCGAGGCCCGCATCTTGCGGGCCTCTTTCAGTGGAGCGCACATGACACGCAGCAAGGCGACGTTCATCGGGTTCACAGCCGTGCTGCTGTGGTCGCTTCTGGCGCTGTTCACGGTCGGCTCTGCCCCCGTCCCGCCCCTTCAACTCAACGCCATATGTTTCGCCATTGGCGGCGCAATCGGGGTGATCTGGTTAAGTGTCACGGGCGGGTTACATCAGCTGCGCTGCGTGCGCTGGCCGATCTATCTGGCGGGCACGGCGGGGCTGTTTGGCTATCATTTTCTGTATTTTTCTGCGCTGCGTCTGGCGCCCCCTGCGCAGGCCGGTCTGATCGCCTATCTCTGGCCGCTGCTGATCGTGTTGTTTTCCGGCCTGCTCCCCGGCGAGCGGCTGAACGCCTGGCACATCATCGGCGCGTTCGTGGCATTCGCGGGCGCGGCCCTGATCCTTGGCGGAGGGATTGCGAGCGATGCCAGCGCGCTGCCGGGCTACGCCTTAGCGGGGCTTTGCGCGCTCACATGGTCAAGTTATTCGCTCCTGTCGCGCCGCTTTGGCGCGGTGCCAACGGGGGCGGTGGCGGTCTATTGTCTGGCGACGTCGGTTTTATCGGGGGCGGCCCATTTCGCGCTCGAAACGACGGTCTGGCCGCAACATATGCTGGGCTGGGCGGCGGTGGCAGCCCTTGGCCTTGGGCCGGTCGGGCTGGCCTTTTATACTTGGGATCTGGGCGTCAAGCGTGGCGATATTCAACTGCTTGGCACGGCGTCCTACGCGGCGCCGCTGATCTCAACGTTGATTTTAGTGATGGTGGGAATTGCGCCGGCAAGTCCCGTTCTGCTGATCGCAGCCGCGCTAATCGCAGGCGGGGCGGGATTAGCGGCGATGGGGGCGCGGCGCGCCCTACGCCCTGTAATTGAAACCGAGCCGCCGCGACGGGCGACCCGGTAATTTTGAGAGGGGCCCTCAGGCCTGTTCAAGACGGTGAATTTGTTCTTTTAGTCGGAGCTTTTGCTTCTTCATGCGAGCGATCTCAAGGTCGTCGGTAGCAGGGCTTCGCGCTGCACGTTCTACCTCCGCCGCCAGAGATTCATGTTTTTTGCGAAGTTCGGTGATATGCGAACCAAGCGACATGGCAGTCTCCTCTCTTGTTGTCAGCCCGTTGATTGCATCACAGCTTTTGAGTCGTGTCACGAGTTTGTCGTAAAAAGACGGGCAATCAGCAGTTTTCTCGCGAAGTCTTGCGAAAAGCTTAACGACGAATGAGCAATTTTTGACCATCGCGCAGGATGGCGTGCGCAATTTCTGAAAAATCCTCAGCATCGCGTGTATGCTGCGGCGCGCCGTGCACGATCAGTGGTGCAAGCAGCTCTAGGGGCGCACGCGCGCCCTTGCGGGCCTGCACGATCACGCGGCGTGCCGGACGCCCGACGCGCGGCGCTATCGGCAAGACGGTGATCGCCCCGGCGCGCCCTTGCAGACCTATCAGAATATCGCCCAACCGGTCGGCCTGCTGGATCAGCGTCACCATGCCATCGGGGTGCAAGCGGCGCAGCCCAGCATCCAACCAAAGCGCCAGCGGCGTGACCTCTCGCAGCGCGTGCTCGCGTTCGCGATCTGTGGCCGGAGTGCCGCTTTGGGGCACAAAATAGGGCGGGTTAGCAATAATATGATCAAAGCTGCGCGCGCGCAGATCGGCTGGCATCTCTGCCAGATCGCCTTCGATCACCTCAAGGGTCATCGCGTTGCTTTGCGCATTGGCCCGCGCCAAAGCGGCGTAGCGCGGCTGCACCTCAAGCCCGGTCTGGCGCAGCCTAGCAACCCGCGCCCCCAGACACAGGCTGGCCACCCCTGCCCCGCAGCCCAGTTCCAACACCGATTGCCCCGCAGATGCATCGCACGCCGCCGCCAGAAACACCGCATCCATCGCCGCGCGATAGCCCGCCTTGGGCTGCGCAATGCGCAAACGCCCGCCCAGAAACCCGTCTTCGCTTAACTCTGCAGGCGCAAACATCAATCCGGACCGATCTCATTGTCACGCAAAACGGCTTGGGCAAGGAACAACTCGCCATCGCGCACCATCAGGCGGCGCGGCAATATGCCCAATGAGCCCTCCAGAACGCTCATATGGACGTCCATCTGGAAGGCTTCTATACCCTCGCCCTTAAGCAGTGATGCTGCAAAAGCGAGTTTGACAGGGTCGGTGCTACGCAATAGCTCTTTCATGTCCCTCCCATACGGCCCCTTGCGCGGCCTGTCGAGATGGGGCCAGAGCGGAAGGATGACAATGAGCTTCGATGACAAGACGGAAAAACCGCACGACCGGCTGGCCAACGCGCTACAAGCAGATCTAAGCGCGACAGATGCGCTGATCGTGCAGCGTATGGCGTCGGAAAATGCGCCGCGCATTCCCGAAGTGACCGCGCATCTTGTGGGGGCTGGTGGTAAGCGGCTGCGACCGATGCTGACAATCGCGGCGGCGCGGCTGTGTGGCTATCAGGGTAGCCTGCATCACAATCTCGCTGCGGCGGTCGAGTTCATCCACACCGCGACCCTCCTGCATGATGATGTGGTTGATGAAAGCAAGCAGCGCCGGGGGCGGCCCACCGCGAACCTGCTGTGGGACAACAAATCAAGCGTGCTGGTTGGCGATTATCTGTTCGCGCGGTCGTTCCAGTTGATGACGGACACGCAAAACCTGCGGGTGCTGTCGATCCTCTCCAACGCAAGCGCTGTCATCACCGAGGGAGAGGTGCTGCAGCTGAGTGCCGCCGAAGACCTCGCGACGACTGAGGACACCTATTACAAGGTCGTGCGCGGCAAGACGGCGGCGCTGTTTTCTGCCTCGGCCGAGGCGGGCGCGGTGTTGGCAGGTGCGCCCGAAGAGCAGATTTCAGCGCTGCATGATTACGGCGAAAGTCTGGGAATTGCGTTTCAGGTGGTCGATGACCTGCTCGATTATCTCAGCGATGCCAAGACGATGGGCAAGAATGTGGGTGATGACTTCCGCGAGCGCAAGCTGACGCTACCGCTCATCAAAACCATCGCCAAAGCCAATGACGAAGAGCGCGCATTCTGGAAGCGTGTGATCGACAAGGGCGATCAGCACGAGGGTGATCTAGAGCACGCTTTGGACCTGATGAAAGCACATGGCGCGCTGGAACAAACCCGTCAAGCCGCCATCGATTGGGCCGACCGTGGCCGTGCGCGCCTGTCGGTGCTGCCCGCAGGAGAGCTTCGCGATATGCTTGGCGATCTTGCCGATTATGTCGTGGCACGTCTGCGCTAAAGGCGGTTTAAGGCAGGTCGGCCGGTGCGACCTAAGGGATAGCGTCGGCCTGACGTTTTAAGGACCAGTTTCTCAGGGAAACTGGTCCTCTTTATTGGCTGTATCAGTCGGGAGCAGCGCCCCTAAACGGTATCGAGATAAAGCTCGCTCTGTTCCTGTTCGGACAGTTCGGCCATGTAGCGCAGTTCTTGGCGTTTGGTCATCGCAAAATTCTCGATCAACTCACGTTCAAAGATACGCCCGATCATCTCACTGCTGGTAAACGCCTCAATCGCGGCGCCCCATTCGGTGGGCATTTGCGGCAAATCGAGCGCATAGGCATTGCCCTTGATTGGCGCCGGCGGTTCTTTGCCGTCCTTAAGGCCTTCAAGCGCTGCGCCCAGAACGGCGGCGATCATCAGGTAGGGGTTCACGTCGCCCCCGGCCACACGATGTTCAATGCGGCGCGCGGCAGGGCCCGAGGCCGGGATACGCAGCGCCGAGGTGCGGTTTTCATAGGCCCAGGCGATGCCGGTGGGCGCATGAGCATCAGGCACCAGCCGGTCATAGCTGTTTTCATGCGGCGCAAAGACTAGCGTGGAGCCTTCCATCGCGGCCAGACAGCCCGCTACCGCATGACGCAGCTTGTCGGAGCCTTTCTCGGAGCCGTCGTTGAAGATGTTCTTGCCCTCGCTATCGAGCACCGAGAAATGCATATGCATGCCGTTGCCGGACCATTCGTCATAGGGTTTGGCCATGAACGAAGCGGCAAAGCCATGGCGGCGCGCCAGCCCCTTGACCAGCATCTTGAACAGCCACGCATCATCGGCCGCCTTGAGTGCATCGTTCTGGTGGCTCATGTTGATCTCGAACTGGCCGGGGCCAGCCTCGGAGATCGCGGTGTCGGCGGGGATGTCCATTTCCTCGCAGGCATCATACAGCTCAGTGAAGAAGATATCGAACGCATCAAGCGCGCGCAAAGACAGCACCTCACCACCTGAGCGGCGCTTACCCGACTTAGGGCTGGGCGGCACGCGCAACTGCTTACCGGAATCGTCGATCAGGAAGAACTCCAACTCGGTCGCAACCACCGGCGTCAGCCCCATCGCGGTGTAGCGTTCCGCCACGCGCGCCAGCGCCTGACGCGGATCGCCCGCATAGGGCGTGCCATCCATGTGAAACATCCAGATTGGCAGCAGCGCAGTGGGCGCCTCAAGCCACGGCATCGGCAAGAAGCCACGCTCGGTCGGCATCAAAAGGCCATCGCAATCGCCTGATTCAAAGACCAGCGGACTGTCTTCGATATCCTCGCCCCAGATGTCGAGATTCATGACCGAATACGGAAACCGTGTACCCTCGGCGAACACTTTGTGCGCGAAACGCGCGGGCAGACGTTTGCCCCGCGCCACGCCATTGAGATCTGCGGCAGCGACGCGGATCGTGTGAACGTCGGGATGATCGTGCAGCCAGTCCATAACTCACCTGATGATTTGCGGCCTGAAACGCATCTTTGCGCGCCGCTCTTGCGGCAGATGACGGTTCAGACGTCGGTTAATAAAGCCAAAGATCGTGATCACCGATAGCGTCAGCAAGATGAAATAGAAAGCCGCGATCGGATAGGGGATGAAAGGGTTGAAGGTCTTGTCCGCGAAGTATTTCGCGTAATAGAGCGCATCGCCCTCTTGGCGAAAGGCCGGGAAACCCGAGAAGAAGACCAGCGTCGTGGCGTGAAACAGAAAGATCGCCTCGTTGGTGTAGGACGGCCAAGCCAGCCGCAGCATGGTAGGCCAAGTCACGCGGCGAAACTTATTCCAGCCCGACAGGCCATAGGCATCTGCCGCCTCAAGATCCCCCTTAGGAACCGAGCGTAGCGCGCCGTAGAAAATCTCGGCGGCATAGGCAGAGGTGTTGAGAAACAGCACGAACAGCGCCCCCGCCCAAGCCCGCGTCATCCAGTCAGTATCCACAGTGATGCCCAGCACCGGAATGCCCGCACGCGGCAGCATCGCCAGCGCCTCATAGGCGAGGAAAAACTGGATAAACAGCGGCGAGCCGCGGAAGACGAAGATGAACCACTCAGCGGGTTTGCGGATCACCCGCGTCTCGGTGTTTTTTGCCAGCGCCAGCGCGGTGGCGAAGAAGAATCCACCCAACAGCGCGAGCACGCCGAAGTAGATATTCCACACCATGCCAGACCCGATCAGGGTGAACTGCTGGCACATCGTGAAATCGCTGCGCGGCAGCAGACGCTCGCCCACGCCAACCGAGCGCAGGCCATAATCGGCGATGGTCTGGAGACAGCTCATATGTCAGCCTTTCGCAGCGCTTCACCACCCGCCGTCGCCTGCCCGAAGGACAGCTTGCGATTGATGCGGTTCAGCACGATCTCGGAAAGTTTGGTCATCACGAGATAGAACACCAGCAGCACAAGGAAATAATAGACCCGCCAATCAGGATGGGGATAGGCGTAGACGCTGGATTTCGTGGCACCCAATTCGCGCGCCCAATAGACGATATCCTCGATCCCCAGCAGGAACAGCAGCGGCGTGGCCTTGATCAGGATCATCCACAGGTTGGATAGGCCGGGCAGCGCATAGGTCCACATTTGCGGAATCAAGACCCGGCGCGTGACTTGGGCTTGCGTCATCCCATAGGCTTCGGCCGTTTCAAGCTGCGCGCGCGGCACGGCTTGCATCGCGCCATACAGCACATTGGCCGCGAAAGCGCCAAACACCACCGCAAAGGCAATGACCGCCAGCGAAAAACCGTAAATCTCATGATAGATTTGAGGCGCGGAATTCAGCGGCATTTTCGCCGCCGCGCAGACGTGAAATTCGTTGCCCGCAAAGACCGGTTGGTTCCAGTCGGGGCATTTTATCCGGTTGCGCACATATTCGATCCCCTGATCCATCGCGATCGGGACGAACAGGAAAAAGATGATATCGGGCACGCCGCGCACCATTGCCGTATAGGCGCGACCGATCCAGCGCAGCGGGGTAATCCTCGAACGCGCGGCCAGCGCCCCGCTAAAGCCGAACAACAGCGCCACCGGGGCGGTGACAACCAGCAGCACCAGCACGATCCCGAACGAGCCATAAAACAGCATCTGCTTCCCCGTGGTGAGGTAGCAAAGCATCCATGACAGGCCATGAAGGGATGAGGGATCAGCGCAGCTTGAAAACATCTATATGGTTGGGGGCAAGCCGCGCGGCCCGCCCCCTTTCCGATCAGTTTTCAAAGGTCATCGAGTCTGCACCGAAGTATTTCACGAGCAGCTTGTTCAGCGAGCCATCCGCTTTCATTTTGGTGATGCCGTCGTTGAATTTGTCTTTCAGCTCGGTGTCGGATTTGCGCAGACCGATGCCGATACCATCGCCGAGCGAGACATCCTCCCCCACGAACTGGAACCCATCCGTTCCAGCAAACGGCTTGAGCGCGTCTTTATCGGCAAATACCGCATCGGCCTCGCCGTTTTTAACAGCGGCGATAGTGTCATCCAGCGTGGCATATTCCGCCAGCGTCGCGCCGGTTTCGGCCACATGGGCGGCCTGAATCGTGCCGGTTTGGGCTGCGACAACGCCGCCTTTCAGGTCCACTTCAGGCGTCATCGACAGATAGGCCGAGGCTGCGGGCGGATAGTAAGCTTGCGTAAAATCAATGGATTGCTTGCGCTCGTCGGTGATCGACATGCCCGCCATGATCGTGTCGTAGTTACCCGACAGCAGGTTGGGGATGATCGAATCCCAGTCATTGGTGACCCAAGTGCAGGTCAGGCTCTCCATCTCGCACAGTTTGTCGCCCAGCTCGCGCTCAAAACCTGCGACCTGGCCGTTATCGTCGATGAAGTTGTAGGGAGGGTAAGCGCCCTCGGTTCCCATACGCACGGTTTGTGCCGCAGCGACGCCGGCACTCAGCACGAGGGCGGCAGCAGTCAGGATCAGTTTTTTCATGTTATTCCCCTGTCATTGGACTTGGTTGGTTCACGCCGGCGCGGTGGCCGACAGGAATTGTTGCAGGCGCTCCGATTTCGGGGCGCCAAACAGAGCCTCTGGCGGGCCCTCTTCTTCGATCTTTCCCATATGGAGAAAGACCACATGGTCTGACACATCCCGTGCCAGCCGCATATCGTGGGTCACGAGGATCATCGTGCGATGCTCGCCCGCGAGATCCTTGATCACCTTGACCACCTCTTGCTGCAACTCGGGATCGAGCGCAGAGGTGGGTTCGTCAAACAACAGCGCCTTGGGCTCCATGCACAAAGCGCGCGCGATCGCGGCGCGTTGCTGTTGTCCGCCCGAAAGCTGCGCGGGATAGGCATCACATTTGTCACCGATGCCGACCTTATCGAGCAGCGAGCGCGCGAGCGGTTCGACCTCGGCCTTGGGGTGACCCAGCACGGTGACCGGTGCTTCCATCACGTTTTGCAAGATCGTCATGTGCGCCCAGAGATTGAACTGCTGGAATACCATCGACAGGTTGGTGCGAAACCGCGTGACCTGTGCGCGATCGGCGGGGCGACGCGACTGGCCCTGCCCTTTCCAAAGCACGCCCTCACCCTCAAACAGGATCTCGCCCGACTGGCTGTCTTCCAGCAGATTGGCGCAGCGCAGAAGAGTGGATTTGCCCGATCCCGATGAGCCGATGAGCGAGATCACCTGACCGCGCAACGCCTTCAGAGAGACGCCCTTGAGCACCTCAAGAGAGCCGTAGCTCTTGTGAAGATCGCGGATTTCGATGACGGGCGCATCTTGCGATGCAGGGTCTTTTAGGGGCACGCGGGGCAGCTTCTCTTTGTCCGTTCGGTCAATCTGGCGCGAATTCGATGCGGATTGCAACGGGGTCGTGACAGTTGACCCAAGGAAAAGCGGCGAAAACACAGGCAAATGGCGTAAAAACAGGCGCGGCGTGCGCGATGGTCAGGTGCGCCGCGCCTCGACCCGCTGACGCGCCAGCGCCGAATCGACGTCATTCACACCCAATAGCTTAGAGGCGAGCCGGATCAACGTCTCTTCATGGACATCGCGCACACCATCGGCCAGCGCGACGTCCCACAGCGCCTCAATCACGCCGGTGCGGTCCTCATAGGCGACCTTGTCTTTCAGCGCGCGCGTGAAGCGCACGGTATCTGGTGCACCGACCTCGACCTCTTCGGCGTGATGGCGCAGCTCGGTTGCCTCGCGCGTCGATAGCCCGTTGCGCGCGGCCAGAACTCGGTCGATGCGCACCTTTTCCTCATCGTCATAATTCCCGTCCGAGCGCGCAAGACGCACCAAAAGCGCGGCCAAAGCCAGCTCGCGCTCATCAGAGGCCAGCGGGTCAAGCGCGGGGGCGGGATCATTCAAGATATTGAGCAAGCGTCCAAACATGGGATTACAAATAACCTCGAAGTTGAAAAGAGCAAGTCACGACGGGGTCACACAAACGCAACCCCGTCCTCAGGCTTAGCCGACTTTGACAACCATCTTGCCGAAATTGCGCCCTTCCAACAGATCATAAAGCGCGTCCGGCGCGGCTTCCAACCCATCAACCACTTGTTCTTTATACTGGATTTTTCCTTCCGCCAGCCAATCCGTCATATCGCGGGCAAACTCCTGATAAAGCGAAATCGGGAAGCTGTCGAAGATGATAAAGCCCTGAACCTTGACCTTCATGCGCAAGATTGTGGACAGGATTTGCGGGCCGTGATCGGGTCCATCGGGCAATCCGGTGAGGTTATACCACGCCACCATTCCACAAACCGGCACGCGCGCGAACGGGTTAAGGAGCGGCAATACACCATACAGAACCTTGCCCCCGACATTCTCGAAATAGACGTCGATCCCCTCGGGACAGACGGCGGCAAGCTGATCGGCGAAATCGTCGGCCTTGTGGTCGATACAGGCATCAAAGCCCAGCGTTTCGACCACATGCGCGCATTTCTCAGGCCCGCCTGCAATACCAACAACGCGACAGCCTTTGATCTTGGCGATTTGCCCGACCGTCGCCCCGACCGGCCCTGACGCTGCCGCGACAACGACCGTCTCGCCCGGTTTCGGCTCGCCGATCTTCAACAGCCCTGCATAAGCGGTGTAGCCCGGCATTCCCAAGATCCCCAACGACCACGAGGGGTTTTGCGGCGCAGCACCAAGGTTAAGAACCTGCGTGCCATCCGAAACCGCATAATCCTGCCAACCACTTGGCGCGAGAACAAAATCACCCGGCGTGAAACCGTCGCAGTCACTTTGCATCACCTCGGCCACGACTTGCCCCGTCATAACGCCGCCAATTTCGACCGGATTGGCATAGGATTTCGCCGCGCTCATGCGCCCGCGCATATAGGGATCAAGCGAAAGATAGACCGTGCGCAATAGCATCTCGCCCTTGCCCGGCTTGGGAAGGTCCCCAGTCTGCAGGCGCAGGGTGTCGGCGTCGGGCGCGCCCTCGGGGCGTTTGGCAAGAACGATTTGGCGATTGATTGTATCAGACTGCGGCATGGCTCGGGTCTCCTGTTTCCAGCCCATAGCTAGCGGTCGAACGCGGAAAAGAAAGGGGGCTAGCGGTCCTGGCCCGTAAAGCGATCCGAAAAGGTGTGCGTTGATCGATCACCCCGGTCTCGCAACTTCCGAACTGTCCTTTATGGACGGTGCGGAAGGTTTAGATGCCTGCAAGCGCAACCTTGGCTCCGCTGAGTATGCGAGAGCGACGCATGGGGCGCAATCGCTGCTCTTGGGCAGTATGAACTCTCACGATGCGATTGTTCAAAGTTCTTGCGCTCAACAATCCATTGCAGCCCGCGCCAAGAGCGATCTGCGCCATAGGCACGACAGCGGATTGCGATACCACCAGTGCACACCCAGAAGGATGATTTCGCGTGAAAAGCGGTGACCTTTAAATAGGTTGCAACGTGCCAGCATCACCGCCATTTCCCAATGCGCACGACAAGGTCTCGCAGGTAATCGGCTAACGCAACTAACCCGCCGAAATCATCTTGCGCAGCCGCAGTCCATAAATTGATGATCTCCGTGCGCAGATCGCACGTATACTTGGGCAAACGGGATTCGCGGGCCCGTCCCTATCGGCCCGTTGGGAGCCTTGCGGTGGTGCGACGCTGCGGGCGCAAACGCAGGAGAGATGACGATGACCTATCTGCATTTCACGCGGCGCAAGTTTGTGATGGCGGGTGCGGCAAGCGCGGGGGCCGCACTGGTAACAGGCGCGAGCGGCCTTATTGGTCAAGCGCGCGCGCAGGGGATCGCCCCGACACCGACGATGCGCGGTGGGGCGAACAACTATCTTCCGGGCGCCCCGATCGTCGATCGGATCGGCAATGGCGGTTTCTGGATGCGCGGCACCGTGCGGCGCGCGGGCGACGGCGCTCCGCTTGAAGGCGTGCGCATTCAAATCTGGGCGCATACCACCGAAGGTTACGAGCGCGACCCCCACAGCCATGGTGCAACGCTGACCGATGCCGATGGCGCGTTTCGTCTTGAAACCCCCCAGATCGTTCCCGCCTTCGGTCAGCCGCATGGTCACCTCGCCTATGATAGCGGCACCTTCAAGACGGTCTTCCTGCGCCCGGTGATGGCGAGTTCGACGGATACCAGTCTGGAGGCGCATTTCGTCCTTCAGACCGCCTGATGCGTATGAACGCGCTCAAGGCATTTCTGGGCTGGGCGGCCCTTGGCTGCGTGATCGCTGTTCCGATTGGCGTCGCTGCGACAAGCCCGCTGCTGCAATGGCGCGATCCAGTCTATATCGCCTCCGGCTTTGCGGGGATCATCGCGATGGTGCTGCTTGTTGTGCAGCCGCTGCTGGTCGGGGGCTACTTGCCCGGCGTACCAAGGCGCAGCGGGCGCACTCTGCATCGCTGGACGGGAGCGTTGCTGGTCATGGCGGTCGTCCTGCATGTCGCAGGGCTTTGGCGCACCAGCCCGCCGGATATGATAGACGCGCTTCTGTTCGTCTCTCCAACGCCGTTCTCGCCTTGGGGTGTTGCCGCGATGTGGGCGATTTTTGCGGCCGCGCTGCTGGCGGTGTTTCGGCTGCGCGCAAGCCTGCGGCTTAGAACGTGGCGGCTGGGCCATTCGGGGCTGGTCATTGCCGCCGTGGTGGCAAGCGTCGTGCATGCGCTGCTGATCGAAGGGACGATGGGGACGCTTTCCAAGGTGCTGCTTTGCGGCGTCGTCATCGCGGCTATTGCGAAAGTGCTGTTCGATCTGCGGGCTTGGAAGACGCTGACACGCCCGAGAGGGTGACGTCGGGCGATACCTGGCGTCAGGGCAGGACCGAAGTTCGCGGTTCGACGCGCAAGATCACAGGGCCTTGGTGCTGCAAAGTGATCCCGGGTAGCGCCTGCAAATGCTGATCGGGGATAAGCACAAGGCGCATCTGGGCGAATACCCGACGCAAAATATGCGTGGCCATTTTATTCGCAAGATGCAGCCCGACACAGCGATGTTCGCCCAATCCGAACGGAAGATACCCATCGCGCGGGCGCGGCGAATGGTCGATAAATCGCGACGGATCAAATGTCTCGGGGTTTGGCCAAAACTCGGGGTGGCGATGCAGCAGATAGGGCGAAATCAGCAGCGAGCTGCCGCGCGGAATTGCAAAGCCGCCAATGGTGTCATCCGCGATCACGCGCCGTTCGATCACCCAGATAGAGGGGTAAAGGCGGATCGCCTCGGAAAAAAGATGCGCCGGATCGGCAGTCTCAAACTGTCCCGCGCTATGAATGAAGGCCCATGACAGCGCATTCGCCGTGGTCTCATGCCCCGCAAGCAACAGCGTTATCGCCGCGTCGCGGAGTTCTTGGTCGCTCAGAGCGGCATCGCCTTCGCCCTCATGCGCCTGAAGAAGTCGAGACAGCACATCATCGGGGCGATTTTCGGCGCTGCGGCGTGTTTGGATCAGCTCGGCCACGACCGCATTAATACGCGCCAAGGCGGCTTTGAAATCGCGCCGGTGGAGCCGTGGTGACAGGAGTGATGCGTCCAGCGGTGCCTCAATGCGCCGCCACGTATCCGCCAGAAGGGTTTTGAGAGCGGTGTCGATAAGCTTCGGATCAACGTCGGACGAGAACAGGATTTTGATCGCTGCAGCAATAACGATCTGCATCATTTCATCGACGATGTCGATTGTGCCGGTGCGCTGCCACCGCGCCAGCATGGGGGTCAAAAGCGTGTCGAGAACGGGCTCGATCGCGTCAAAGCATTGCGGCTGAAATGCGGGCTGAATCAAGCGGCGATGGCGTTTCCATGCCCCCTGATTGGCCGATAACAAGCTGTCACCCGTTGTCGCCGCGATCCGGCTCGCGCTGCGGGTTGCCTTGTCGTAGTTGGAGGTATGTCGCGACAGGACGTGCTCAATATACTCGGGCCGATTGATCAAATGCGCGGTTATTGGACCAAAGCGAAACCGGACAATATCGCCATGCGCGCGCGCTGCATCGGCAAGGAAGCCTAACGAGTCCTCTTTGAACGCGGCCAGTGAACCCCAGATCAGGCCTCCTTTCGGGCCCGGTGCGCGCGTCATTTCGGGTAGTTCCATGTGTCAAAGCTGCGCGACCAGCGCTGGGCAACGACTGCTTTGGTTGCATCGTCGAGCGTGGAGAACGCGTTCTTCTTATAGTTGCTCAGACTGTCAACGTAGCGGCGCAACTTTGGTTCGAACGCCTCAAATCCCTCAAGCGACAACTGTTGGTAGGTCTGCGCAATCGCGCCAACCGGATCAGATTCCAGCGCGTCAAAACTGATCTCGTGGAACCGATCTTTCGCAATCAAGGGCAGGTCCTCGAAATAGGCGTCATACATGGTCTCGTGGCGTTGCAAAATGCCTTCATCAATGGCAGAAAGATCGGGCTTTTGCAGGTAGGTGTACCAACCCGCCGTATCAAAGAAATGGCGTTGCGATTGAAAGACGCGGTAGGGGTCGCGGTGAATATGAACGAAACGGGCCTCGGGAAACATCTCGAGGATCGTGCGTATCCGGGCGGTATGCGGCGGAGATTTTATCAACAGCGCCCTTTGGTCATTTAACGAGAGCTTTTTGCAGAACTGCACAAAAGCTGCCTTCCACGCCGCGATTTCACGCCGATCAACGTCGCGAAATGTCATGTAGCGATCATAATGCGCCATGCGGCTTGGAAAACTGACACCAAGATAAAGCGACGTAAGCGTCATCAATAACGGGGCGAATTCATCTTCTTGCGGCGAGGTGAATTTCAACGCCATATTATCCATCGGCCGCGTATCTGGCAGCATCCAACGAAACGCGCGCGTTGCAAAATTCTCGGTGCTGAGAAAGGTGTAGGGGTTCACGACTTGATAGGTGTTGGGGAACTGAAACTGCGCGGTGTCTTGCGCAAGAAGTTCATGCAAAAACGTCGTGCCGCTGCGCCAATGACCTAAAACGAACACCGGTGGGCGGGTGATTTCCACAGCTTCAATCGCGCGCCCAAAGCGTAAATCCTCAACCCCAGCCAACAGTGAATTGGACAAGCTCGCCAAGGTAATAACCGCAGCGCGATGGGCATAGGCGGGGGAAATCGCAAAATTGTTTTGCGCCAGCAGCTTGCACCATTTCCCGAGTGTGATGCCCGTCAGGTAGTTGTGCCCGATACTCCAGCGGTGTTTTAGGCGATCGCCCATCTACGCTCCTTGCGTATTGGTTCGAATTGGTCATTTTGTGCGGGGTGTAGCGTATAAAGTAAAGGCGGGGTGTAATATGACTATCCCTTCTCATGTTATTGAGATGCTCAAGAAGGTTCGGGGCCGATTTGCCGCAGAGCCGATTGCGCAACGCATGCTTCCCAGTGACGCAGAGTTCACTACCTTACGCCCGCAACGCAACGCCACGCAGGCCTCGGTTGATAAATACTGGGCGCGGCTGCACCGTCCGGCCTCGCAAGCTGATCAAGACGCGCTGGCAGACCCCCTTACGATGGCCAACCCAGACCAGTTCAGCGCCAATATCGAAAACTTCATCGGAACGGTGAAAGTACCCGTCGGCATCATCGGGCCGCTGCGGATATCTGGGCTTAACGCGAATGGCGATTTTCACGTCCCGATGGCCACGACCGAGGCCGCGCTGGTCGCCTCTTATGCGCGCGGGGCGTATGCGGCGACAAAATCGGGCGGCATTACCGCAGCGCTTTTGTATGAAGGCGTGATCCGCACACCCGCCTTTGTCTTTGACAATCTGTTCAATGCTGGCCTGTTCGTCGAATGGGTCGTGAGTGAAATCGACGCGCTGAAAGCCGCCGCCGAAGGCACCACGCGGCATGGCAAGCTGGTCTCAGTTGAACCTATCGTGGACAACAACGTCGTCTTCCTGATTTGTCGCTACACAACCGGAGATGCGGCGGGGCAGAACATGGTCACCATCGCAACGAATGCGCTCTGCGAGGATATCGCTGCGCGTTGCACGGTGCCGATGAAGGCGTGGTATATTGAGGGCAACTTCTCGGGCGACAAGAAGGCCTCATTCCTTGGCTTGGTCACGGGGCGCGGGCGCAAGGTCAGCGCGACGGTGACGCTGAGTGGTGAGGTCGTTGAAAAGACCTTGGGAACAAGCGTTCAGGCGATGCTGGATTACGCTCAGGTGGCGAATTTAGGCTCGCATCTTTCGGGGCAATTGGGCGCGCAGGCGCATTTCGCAAACGGTCTGGCGGCGCTCTATATCGCGACCGGGCAAGACGCCGCCTGCGTTGCAGAAAGTGCGATCGGCATCACCCGAATGGAGGCGCGCGGCGATGATCTATTTTGCAGCGTGACGCTGCCCAATATCCTTGTCGGCTCTGTCGGCGGGGGCACATCGCTACCCAGCCAATCTGCGGGTTTGAATATTCTGGGCCTCAAGGGGGAAGGTCAGGCGTCGGCCTTGGCCGAGGTCGCCGCCGCCGTCTGTTTATGTGGTGAAATCTCAATCGTAGCGGCGATTTCGGCGGGCCATTTCACCCGTGCGCATGAAAATCTGGCGCGTCACAGATGAGCGCACCGCCCCTTTGGACCTACCAAAAAGAGCGCTTCCCGCTGGCCAAAACCGCCCCCCTTCTGGCGGTGTTTTCGGCGGCAAGTATCTGCGTGTCCGCAACGCTGTCAGGTCGCCCACTTCCCGGTTGGGGCGGCTTCGTCGCGGGGTTCCTCATTGCGATGTTGCTGTTTTTCCAGATGCGGGTTTGCGACGAATACAAAGACCTGGAGGATGACCGCCGCTATCGCCCCTCGCGGCCGATCCCGCGCGGGTTGGTGTCACTGCGTCTGATCGTCACTTTGGGCGTCGTATCGTTGCCAATAACGGTTGCTGTCGCGTGGCTTTGGTATCCGCCCGTCTTGTGGCTTTTGGCGCTGGTTTGGGCGTGGCTTGGCGCGATGACGCTGGAATTTGGCGCGCCTGCATGGCTCAAGGCGCGGGCAGTGCTTTATCTGCTGTCGCACATGCTGATCATGCCGCTGATCGACTTGTTGCTGACGGGGTTGGAATGGATGCCCGGCGGCGGCGCGGCGTCTGATCTGTGGTTGTTTCTGGCGCTGTCATTCGTGAATGGCTGCGTGTTGGAGATCGGGCGCAAACTGTGGAGCCCGGAAAACGAGATCGCGGGCGTCGACACCTATTCGCGCCGTTGGGGGCCCTCACGCGCGGCGATGATTTGGTCGGCCTGCGTGCTGGTTTCTTTGATGTTGCTCGTCGCGGTCGGGGCGGCAACCGGCACAATTTGGGTCAGCGCAGTCTTGGGCGGAATTGGGGCTGCGCTGGGCTGGTTCAGCGCCGCAAACTATGCTGCCGCCCCAACCCCGGAGGCCGAAAAGCGCATGGATACGATTGCCGGGCTGTGGGTTTTTGCCTGCTATGCCATCGCCGGGTTCGCCCCGTTTTTAGTAAGGCTTTTCTGATGTCACCAATTATCGAACAAAACGCAGCGCTTAAGGTTCACGAGGTCGGCGGAAAGGCCGCAGCCCTTGCGCGCCTTGCACAGCACGGGTTCAACCCACCTGCGTTTTTCGTCCTTTCCCCGGAGGTGTTTGAACGCGCTGAGAGGTGTGACGGGCTCGACGCGGCATTGGCCAAACTGGGCGCTGGCCCGTTTGCCGTGCGCAGTTCGGCGCGTCAGGAAGACGGCGCCGAGCACAGCCATGCGGGCCAGTTCGATACGGTTCTGAATGTCGCGGCGCAAGATGTCTGGAGCGCCGCAAATCAGGTCTGGCAGTCTGGCTTCTCAACCACCGTGGAAACCTATCGCAAGGTTAAATCCGGTGGCGCGGCTGAGGGGCCTGCCGTGATCGTGCAAAACATGATTGATGCGCGTGCCGCTGGCGTCGCCTTTTCGGCGGACCCGGTGACGGGGCAACGCAACAAGGTCGTTGTGTCGGCCATTGCGGGCCTTGGCGAGCGGCTGGTCTCTGGCGAAGAAGACGGCGAAAGCTGGACGATTGGCACAAGCGTGTCAGGCCCTGCCTCTGCGACGGTGCTGAACGCAGATCAAGCGCAACAGATCGCGGATCTCGCGCGCAGGGCCGAGGCGGTTTTCGGCATGCCGCAAGACATCGAATGGGCCTTTGACGGCGCGGGCCTGCACATCCTGCAATCGCGCCCCATCACCACCAAACTTTTGCCAGCCGCACAGCCAGATAATGCGCTGACGATCTTTGACAATTCCAATATCGTGGAAAGCTATCCGGGTATGGTTAGCCCGCTGACTTACTCGTTCGCGATCGACATCTATAGCCATGTTTACGAGGCTTTCGTGGCGCTTTTGGGCGTGCCCAAGGCGACCATCACGGCCAATTCCGCTGTCTTTGGGAACATGCTGGGGCGGATCGATGGGCGGGTTTATTACAATCTGGTCAACTGGTATCGCGCGCTGGCGCTGTTGCCGGGGTTCTCGCTGAACCGGACCTATATGGAGACCATGATGGGGGTCGCCACGCCGATGCCCGCAGAGGTCACCGATCACATTGGCCCACCGCCAGCACAGGGGCTGGCGCGGCTGCGTGAGTATTTGAAACTGGCGAAGGTC
This sequence comes from Thioclava sp., assembly GCF_048263065.1. Lineage (NCBI taxonomy): Bacteria > Pseudomonadati > Pseudomonadota > Alphaproteobacteria > Rhodobacterales > Paracoccaceae > Thioclava > Thioclava sp. The sequence continues at coordinate 32,618 of NZ_JBLXEM010000003.1, read as the reverse complement.
GCGGGCGGCCTTGTCTGGCAAGCGGTGCAACTGCCACGCACCCGTGCGCGGTTCTACGACCGGCTCAATGATGCGCTAACCAGTGGCTTTGATCCGAAAACGGCGGGGCCGACGGCGCTTGCTGCTGAATACCGCCGCGTTGAGGCCTCGCTGCTGCGCCGTTGGGATGCGCCGCTGGTGAATGATTTCTTGTGCATGATCGCCTTTGGCGCATCGCGCAATCTGATGCAGAAATGGCTTGGCGATAAAGGCGTGCTTTTGCACAATGACGTCATGATTGGGCAGGGCGATATTGTCTCGGCAGAGCCTGCCCAACGCATTGCGAAAATGGGCAAGATGGTTGCCGATGCCGGGATTGTGCAGGCGCTGCGCGAACACGGGCGCGCGGCACTTGCGGGACATGACGCCATTGCGCGCGAGGTTCAGTCTTACCTTGATAAATTCGGGGATCGCTGCACCGAAGAGCTTAAATTGGAAAGTATCCCGTTAAGCGATGATCCTGCGCTTTTATTGCAAGCGATTGCGGCAAGTGCCGGGCGTGCCCCCGTTCCCGAGCATGTGGTGAGCGCGCCCGATTGGACTGCGTTCTTTCCCAAAAACCCGATCAAACGCCAGTTCGCGAGATGGCTGATCGGCTGGACCAAGGCGCGCGTGCGTGACCGCGAGAACCTGCGGTTTGAACGCACCCGGATATTTGGCTATACGCGCAGTGTGTTTCTGGCATTGGGGCGCGAATTTGCCGCCCGCGATCTGTTAGAAACGCCACGCGATATCTTGTATCTGACCACGCAAGAGGCGCTTGGGGCCGTCGAGGGGTTCGCGCTGTCGGCCAACCTCAAATCTATCGTGGCGCTGCGCAAGGCCGAAGACGCGGCAGCCGCGCTACGCCCGGACCCGCCCGAACGGATCGAGTTGCGCGGGCCAGCGATTGCGCCGGTCTGGACGGATGCGGCGCCGGAAACGGACACCGCCAAGACGCGCACGGCCACGGGCTGCTCTGCGGGGCGCGTCACGGCTAAGGCGCGCGTGATCCACGATCCCAGAACACAAACGCTTACGCCCGGAGATATCCTTGTCGCCCGTCACACCGATCCGGGCTGGATCGCGGTGTTCGCTTCGGCCTCGGCCATCGTGGTCGAGCGCGGCTCGCTATTGTCGCATTCAGCCATCGTGGCGCGCGAGTTGGGCATCCCTTGCGTTGTCGGGCTAAAGGGGGCCACGCAATGGATCAGCGATGGCGAGATGATTTGCGTGGACGGTGCAAGCGGATGTGTGGAGCGGTGTGATGCAGAACTCTGAGATCGAAACCAAGGCCGCCTTTGATCATATCCGCTACGCGCAGCTTTGGGAGGATGCCGATGTTCTGACCCAAGGTTTGGGCGATTGCGCAGGGGGCACGTTGGTGTCGATCTGCTCGGCGGGCGACAATGCGCTGGCGATGCTGACGCTTGATCCGAAAAAGGTGATTGTCGTTGATCTTTCGCCCGCGCAGATTGCCTGCCTTCAACTGCGGATCGGAGCCTTTCGCAACCTGACACATCCAGAGTTTCTGGAGCTGATGGGCGCACGTTCCAGCCACCGGCGGCGGGACTTGTTGCTCAAGGCGCTGGGGGGGCTGGACGGCGAGACACAGCACTTTTGGCAGGGTCTTAGCGACGATGTCGCGCAATACGGGGCGGGGGGCCTTGGCAAGTTCGAACGCTATTTCCGCATCTTCAGAACGCGGCTACTGCCCTTGGTGCATTCGCGAAAAACGATTGATGCGATCTTTGTGTCGCGGCCAAAACCAGAGCGTCAGGTGTTTCTCGATACCCGCTTTAACACATGGCGGTGGCGGCTGTTATTGAACACCTTCTTTTCGCGGTTCGTGATGGGGCGGATGGGGCGGGACAAGGCCTTTTTTGATCACGTCGATGGCAGCCCCGCGCAACACGTGGCCCGCCGTATCCGGCATGCGGCTGTCACCTGTGATCCGGCGATGAACCCCTATCTGCACTGGATCATGAAGGGCGATCATGGCGATGCGTTGCCGATGACATGGCGCGCAGAGCATTACGAGGTGATCCGGTCACGGTTGGACAGGCTAGAAATCCGGCCCGGTTCGCTAGAGGCGTTTGTCTCGACCGGAGAAAAGGCCAACGGGTTTAACTTGTCCGACATTTTCGAGTATATGTCGCCAGAGATTTTCAACGCGGTCTATGGTCAGATTTTAAGCGCATCGGCCCCGGGTGCGCGCTTGGTGTATTGGAACATGATGGCGCCACGACGGGTGCCGGATGAATTTCAGGAGAGGGTTGAAACCTTGAGTGAGGTCGAGACGGCGCTGAAAGCGATAGACAAAGCGTTTTTCTATTCCGACTTCGTAGTGGAGCAAGTGCGCGCGTGAGCCCGGCCCTACAGATTGCGCTATTGCTAGGCTCGGTTGTGGTCCTTTTAGGGCTTATGGCGGTTGTGCGCGTGCTGTCGCGTGTCTGGGGGTTCAGCAGCGAGGTGCAGCGCAAACTGGTCCATATCGGCACCGGGCTGTATGCGCTTACGCTGCCGTGGCTTTTTCCCGATCGCTGGCCGATCTATGGCCTCTTGGGGCTTACGGTGGTTGTGATGCTGGTTCTGCGCCGACCCGGCTCGCGCTTGGGGCAGACTTTGCACGGAGTGGATCGTCAGTCATACGGCGATCTGCTGTTGGCCCTTAGTGTGGGGCTGTGTCTGTTTCTGGCGGGAGATCGGCTTTATCTTTATGTCCTGCCGATTGCGGTTTTAACCCTAAGCGACGCCTTCGCAGCCCTTGCAGGGAAAGCCTACGGATCGATCCATTTCACCGTGGAAGAAGGTCAGAAAAGCGTTGAAGGCAGCGCGGTGTTTTTCGCGATCACCTTGCTGATTTCGTTTGTCTGCCTGATGTTGATGGCCGATCTCGCGCCGCTCAATATCATCGTGTTGTCAGTGATGGTCGCAAGTTTTGGGACCTATGTCGAAGCGCTCAGTTGGCGCGGTTTTGACAATATGTTTTTGCCGCTGGGCTTGTTGATATTCTTGACGGTTCATGCCGAAGACTCACTGGCGGATCTGGCCGCTCTTGCCGTCTTGTTTGCGCTTTGCGTCGTCGCGTTCAATCGCGTTGCGGCCAAGATCGGACTTAGCAAACACGCCGCCCGCGTCTATGTTGTGGCGGTTTTTCTGTTGCTTGCAGTCACAGAGGTGCAAAACGCCATCTTCCCGATTCTGGTGCTTGGCGCGCATGCTTGGTGCCGAAACGCGACGCCCTGCACCGCGAAATATCCTGATCTGGATATCGTGGCGGGGCTGGCACTGGTCAGTTTCGGCTGGCTCACTTTGGGCAACGCCACGCAATGGAACGCGGTATCGTTTTACGGCCTCACCACGATGGGCCTGATGATCGGGCTGTGCGCGTTGGCCCTGACGCGGCAGGCGTTGGGGGTGCGTGTTGTCGCTTTGGCGGCGATTGTGTTGGCGGCTATGGCCCTGCGCGCGGTCATCCATGATCTGAACCCAGATGCCGCAAATTGGAACGGTCCGATGTGGGCAATAGGTGCGATCAGCGCCGTTGGGATGGCAAGCATCCCCTCGGTTTTCCCAAGCGGTTTCGTGCGGGCGCGGGTGACGAAACTGACGCTTCTTTCGCTTGCGATACCTCTGCTAAGCTATCTTTACGCAATTGATATTTCGAGGCTTTGGACATGAGCAATCAGGTTTTCAAAACAGACGGCGCCAAGATTACGGTGTTTCCGGATGGCCCGGACTGGGATGGGGTGAAAACCGCGACGGTGGGGGCCTTCAGTTGCAAGACGCCCGAGAGCGGTGCCGAGGTTCTAAATCAGGCCATCGCATTCATTCGCGCACAAGGCATCCGCCAGATCCTTGGGCCGATGGATGGCGACACATGGCACAGCTATCGCGGTGTCGTACAGTCAGATGGTAGCCCGGCCTTCCTGCTGGAGCCGCGCGATTCCATTAGCGAGCTGGAGGTGCTGAAAGCTGCGGGCTTCACCCAGATCAGCGGGTATTTCTCGGCGCGCGTGCCCTTGGCACAAACGGCGCAGACCGTACCGCCCGAGAGTGCGGCTTTTACTATCGAGACGTGGGATGGAAGCGATCCCGAAAAGCTGTTTGATCAAGTGTTTGAGCTGTCCTGCGAAGCGTTCTCTAAAAACGCGTTCTACAAGCCGATCAGCCGCGATGCGTTCATGGCGATGTATATGCCGATGGTGGGGGTGCTGAAACGCGAGCTGATCTTTTTCGCCAGACGGCCCGATGGAACGCTAGCGGGGTTTCTGTTTGGAACGCCGAATTACGCCGAGGGCCCAAAACCTAGCAGCGCGATCCTCAAGACTTATGCCAGTCTCGAACATGGCGCGGGTCAGCATCTTGCCTATGCGTTTCATAAAGCGGCCTTGGCCGAGGGCTATGACATCGCGATTCACGCCTTGATCCATGATGACAATCTTTCAGGCCTGCGCAGCGCGGCAGAGCATGCCGATGTGTTTCGCCGCTACGGGCTATTTGGGTTAAAACTGGATGGCTAGCCTTCTCGACGATTTCGCCGCCGCCACCCTGCGGCACCCGGAACAGGTGGCGATTGTCGATGGCAAAGGCCGCGAGACAACCTTTGCCCAGCTTAAATCCCGCGCCGACGGATTGGCGCGCGCTTGGGGCGCACAGGGGATCGGCAAGGGCGACCGCGTGCTTTTGGCGATGCATCTTGACGCGGACCTTTACGCAAGCCTCGCAGCACTTTGGTCGCTTGGGGCAACCGTGGTTTTGCCCGAGCCTGCAATGGGACTTGCGGGTCTGCGCCACGCTGCAAAAGTTGCGGGCGTGACAGCGTTTTGCAGTTCCGGCCTTTACGGGGTGCTGAAATTAGCGCTGCCCGAGCTGTGGTCTCTGCGCCATCTGCGCCCCCGGATCAAACCCGACGCTCCCTTTGTTGGGGTCTCCCCGAGTGCAGATGACATCGCCTTGATCTCGTTCACGTCCGGCACCACCGGCGCCCCAAAGGCCATTCCCAGAAGCCACGGCTTTCTAAGCGCGCAGCATCACGCCATCGCACCGCTCTTGGCCAGCCCCGTTCCTGAGCGCGATCTTGTGGCGTTCCCCGTCTTTGTACTGATTAATATCGCCAGCGGACAAACCTCGGTTTTGCCCAACTGGAAGATGTCGCGATTGCGGAAGCTAAAGGCGGCAACGCTTGCTCAATGGATGACCCGCCAAAAGGTGACCCGTGCCCTCATTCCCCCCGCGCTGTGTGAAAAACTGGCAAAGACCGGTATCCCCGCGTCTCTGCATACCGTGTTCACCGGAGGCGGCCCGGTTTTTCCCGACATGCTGGACGCGCTTCGGGCGGCGAAACCCGGAGTTGAGATGATCTGCGTGTATGGCTCGACCGAGGCCGAACCCATCGCCTATCTCGATGCCAAAGACATCACGCAAGATGACCTTGCGAAAATGCAGGCCGGGGGCGGTTTGCTTGTTGGGCATCCCGTTGAAAATCTAGGCATCCGTATTGTCGCAGGTGAAATTCAGGTCTCGGGGGCGCATGTAAACGGTGGCTATCTGGACCCAAGGCATGACGCAGAAAACAAGACGCATGACGATGGGGCCATCTGGCATCACACGGGCGATGCAGGCGCCCTTGATCCGCAGGATCGGCTTTGGTTGTTAGGGCGTGTGGGCACCGATGTTGTCATACACGGCCGCCGGTTATTCCCGTTCTCGGTCGAGGTCGCGGCACGTGGCTGGGAGGGCGTGACGCAATGTGCCTTAATCGGCACCAAGACAGGCGCTTGTCTGGTGATTGAGGGTAATGCGGATCACATGGCCGCATGGGCCGCGCGTGCCGCGTCCTTCGGAGCGCTCCAGGTCAAACATGTCGCGAAAATCCCGATGGATAAGCGGCACGGTTCCAAAGTCGACAGGATCGCCTTGGGGTTGAACCAACGGACGAGATGATTCTCAGAGCCTCGCCACCTTTTTGGGCTGGGACTGGCTCTTGCGGATCATGTGAGCAACTTCGATGGGTCTGTGGCGTAAACGCCAGTAGTGCGCAGCCGGGTTCAAAAGTGCGATCTAGTCATGTGTCATTCAGGACAGTTTGGCGAAGAAATTGATCTCGCTGATAACACCGATCTCGCAATTTTCGAACTGTCCGTCTCGGATGGTGCGAAAGGTTTCGCTACCTTCAGGCGTAGCCCTGGCTCCGGCGGCCATGCGAAAACCGCGCATGCAAGACCTTAGCGCGCAATAGATAGCGCTGTCTGACAATATCGCGCCGCTTATCGCAAGCGCTAAGGCGTGTCCGGAGATCGCGACCGCAACAAGTGCCTATGAAGATGTGCTTAAGCGATTGGAAGGCTTTCTTGGGGATCCCGCGTGGGTGCATCTCGCGAATGAGCATCTATCACAGCTCATACGCCAAATAACCCTGACACCAGACCCGGAAAACCCCAAGCACCTGAACGCCGAGATCATCATCGATCTCGCCGATTTACTTTGCGTCGCAGGCCAATCATACCTGCCGCAAGAGCGTTTCCGGCACCATCAGCAAATAACAGTCAAACTGGGGGCGCTGCCCCCTCTGGCTTTCGCCATTCACCCCCGGAGTATTTTTGGCCAGATGAAAGCAAAAGCGGCGCGGGTTTGCGCGTTCACGCTTTCGTGAAGATTGCAAAGTGATCGGCTTTGGCGACTGCTCTCGTAACCCCTGCATCACGGCGGGAATACCCCCGCCGGAATTCAGGGAGAGACACATGACCAATATGTTCCGTAAGATTGCTGCTCCGATGATTGCCGCCTCGTTTGTGCTGGCCGCCCCGGCCTTCGCGGAAAATATGAACCCGATGGTGGGCGGTGCGGAAATGTTCGCCGACAAGCCGATTGCTGCGAACGCGTCGGCCGCACCGAACCTGACCACGCTGGTTGCCGCCGTGAAAGCGGCCGGTCTGGTTGATACGCTGTCCGGCCCCGGCCCGTTCACCGTGTTTGCACCGACCAATGCCGCGTTTGACAAGCTGCCCGCAGGTACGGTTGAGACCTTGGTGAAGCCCGAGAACAAGGACACGCTGACCAAGATCCTGACCTGCCATGTCGCAAACGGTGTGATCTCGGCTGAAAACATCGTGAAAACCATCGAGATGGGCAAAGGCAAAGCCACCATTGAGACGCTGGGCGGGTGCAACCTGACCGCGACAATGAAAGACGGCAAAGTGATGCTGACCGACCCCAAGGGTGACGTTGCCACCGTCGAGGTTGCCGATGTCAAGCAATCCAACGGCATGGTCCATGTCATCGACACCGTGATGCTGCCCAAGATGTAAGCTGTTTCCCTTTCAGCTTGCGACACGCGCCCGGATGGCCCCTTTGGCTGTCCGGGCGTTTTGCTGCGCGATCCCTCTTGACCGAGGCGCGCGGCTGTCTTACCTGTTCGGCCGCACCATGCGGGTATGATGTAATGGTAGCCTGTCAGCTTCCCAAGCTGAACGCGCGGGTTCGATTCCCGCTACCCGCTCCAGCCCGCCAATCCTGCAAGACGTTGATTTTAGGCGCAAATACACCGCCAATAGAGGCCTTCAGCTTCTCCCGCCTCAGGAGAACAAAAGGCCAATTCGGGACAGAAAACGACCATTTCTCCCGAAGAGTCCCGAAGAAAGTCCCGAAGCACGACCTTGCTCTGCAGGATTCGGCTCTGTTGCAACATATATAACTTCCCCTCGCGCAAGTGGGATCTCGAGATCTGATTTTGGTGCGTCATCGGGTGCTGACATGTGCCAACTTTGTATGCGGCCTCATACATGGCGCGAGCTCTTATGGTGTTCGAAGGAAGGGTCCAGCTTGGCGGTCTGTTCGGCAATCAACCAGCATAGTTCACGCATGTTATCGTTCCGCTTTACGAGCCGTGACTCAGACTTGAGCGCTGGAAGCAACGCATCTCAACTCTGATTCAACCAATAAACATGCCTTGGAATGTGAGGTATGGGAGCCAAAAAAAATTATGATGAACAGCGGCAACGAACGCTCTTCTATCACGAAATTAGGCGATACATTCAGTCATTACTGAACATTATACTTGCATTCGCGATTGATCCTCTATAAACGTTTCGTCAGAGTCGACAGACCAGCCGACAAGCCCCTTGTCGCAAAGCACAAGGAAGCCGTCATGCTGATCGCTACGCTGCCCACCCACGCGCGCCGTCTTCGTGTTGGTGTTGCCATCGCCCTGATCGCGAGCGTCCTGATGGTGCCATCCGTGTCTGCGCAAGACCGCACGCCACCCCCGCTTGTGACAGTGGCTACGGCCAGCATCGCGCCCGTTGTGGGCCGTATCTCGGTGTCGGGAACGCTGGTGGCGCGCAATGAGATCCTGATTTATCCGCTGATCAGCGGCTTTAACATCAGCGCGCTCAATGTCGATGTCGGGGATTATGTCCACAAGGGCGATGTCTTGGCCGAACTCAATCGCCAGACACTTGAGGCGCAACTGATGCAAGCGCGCGCGGCCAATACGCAGGCCGAGGCGGCGGTGCGACAGGCGGCCAGTCAGATCAATTCCGCGCAGGCATCGCAAATTCAGGCTCAGGCGGCGCTGGAGCGCACGAACAAGCTCAACGCTTCGGGGAACGTGACACAAGTGAGTGTCGATCAAGCCCTCGCGGGCGCGCGCACGGCGCAGGCTGCGGTGCAGGCGGCAACCGATGGTCAGGCGGTCGCGCAGGCGCAACAGGCACAAGCCGAAGCGGCGTTGCGCATCGCCGAGTTCAATCTGGATCACGCGCGCATTCTGGCACCTGCTGACGGGCTGATCTCGGCGCGCAGCGGTCAGGTTGGCGCGATTGCGGCGGCGTCCGGCGATCCGATCTACCGGTTGATCGTAAATGGCACGCTGGAGGTTGAAGCCGAGGTGATCGAAACCGATCTTGGACAGGTAACTGTTGGGGATAGCACTGAACTAAGCGTCGCCGGTGTCGGCGAGGTAGGCGGAACGGTGCGCCTGATCTCGCCCACGGTGGACCCGCAAACACGGCTCGGGACGATCCGCATCGGCGTGCCGTTGCAAGACAGCCTGCGCTCTGGCCTGTTCTCCAGCGGCTGGGTCACCACGCAACACCACGACGGCGTCACGGTGCCGGTGACGGCAGTGCTGACAGATGCCGATGGCACCTATGTGCAGCTTCTCGACAAGGACGTGATCACGCGGCGTCCCGTCGTTACGGGTCTGATCTGGCAAAACCGGCGAGAAATCCTGAGTGGGCTTTCGGCTGGCGATGCCGTCGTGGCCAAAGCCGGGGCCTTTTTCGGCAATGGCGACCACGTTACTCCGGTGAGCGAACCCGACGCAGCGGCCGTTGCAGGAGCCGCCCAATGAACATGTCCACTTGGGCGATCCGCAATCCGGTGCCGTCGCTGGCGCTGTTTTTGGTGCTGTGCATCGTAGGTATTGTCAGCTTCTTCCGGCTGCCGGTAACGCAATTTCCCAATATCGACCTGCCGATCATCACCGTCTCGGTCTCGCAATCGGGCGCGGCCCCCTCTGAGGTCGTTAGCCAGATCATCAAGCCGATTGAATCCGCGGTGTCAGATGTCACGGGCGTCAAGCACGTCACCTCGGTGGCAACGGACGGGTCCGCCACGATCACCATCGAGTTTGAACTGAAAACCAACACCGACCGCGCGTTAAGCGATATCAAGGACGCCGTGACCGGGGTGCAATCCAGCCTACCCGCGGCGGCAAACACGCCTGTCGTCAAACGCGTCGACGTGACGGGGCTGGCGATTCAGACCTATGCCGTCGCCAATCCAAGCCAGTCGATTGAGCAACTAAGCTATTTCGTCGACGATGTTCTGGTGCGCGATCTGCAAACCGCCGCCGGGGTGGGGCAAGTCACCCGCATTGGCGGCGCTGATCGCGAGATTCAGGTCAATCTTGACCCCGACCGGCTGCTGGCGCTTGGCTTGACCGCCGATGATGTGAACACGCAATTGCGCTCGCGCAACATCGACCTTGGCGGCGGGCGTGGCGATCTCGCGGGGCAGGAATACAGCATCCGCGCGCTTGGCGGGGCCTCCAGCCTTGCACAGCTTGCGGCGACGCCGCTGACGCTATCATCCGGGCATACGGTGCGGCTTGACCAGCTGGGCAGCGTGACCGATGGTGCCTCGGATGCGCGCAGCTTTGCGATGTATGACGGCGAGCCGGTGGTGGCCTTTGCCATCTTCCGCGCCACAGGTGCCAGCGACCTAGAGGCCGCGACCAACGCAAAGGCCAAATTGGACGCGCTGCGCACGCTGTATCCCGGCATCACGATTTCGCAGATCAACGACACGACGATCTACACCGAGGGCAACTATCACAGCGCAATGGACACGCTTTACGAGGGGGCCTCGCTGGCGATCATCGTGGTGTTTCTGTTCCTGCGCAACTGGCGCGCGACGCTGATCACCGCCGTCGCGCTACCGCTGTCGATCCTGCCCACGTTTTTCGTGATGGATATGCTTGGGTTCTCTCTCAACACTGTCAGCTTGCTGGGGATCACGCTGGTGACGGGCATCCTTGTCGATGACGCCATCGTCGAGATCGAAAACATTGTGCGCCATATCCACATGGGCAAGCCCGCCTATGAGGCCAGCGAAGAGGCCGCCTCGGAAATCGGTCTTACGGTGATTGCGATCAGTTTCACCATCGTCGCGGTGTTTGCGCCGGTCAGTTTCATGTCGGGCATCGCTGGGCAGTATTTCAAGCAATTCGGGCTGACGGTTGCTGTGGCCGTGTTGTTCTCGCTGCTGGTGGCGCGGTTGATCACGCCGATGATGGCCGCCTATTTCCTGCGTGACGGCACCGCGAAAGAAGAGGAACGCGACGGCTTTATCATGCGCCAGTATATGTCGGTGCTGGGCTGGACGCTGCGCCACCGCTGGATGACGCTGACTGCCGGGGTTGCGATCTTTGCAGGCTCGATCTTTTCGGCCACGCTGTTGCCGACCGAGTTTGTGCCGCCCGCCGATACCGGCACCTCGAACATCTCAATCGAACTGCCGCCCGGCTCGACGCTTGATGATACCCGCGCCGTTTCGCGCGAGATCACCAAGATTGTCCGGCAGGTGCCCGAAGTGACCGGCGTCTTCGTCAATGCTGGAAATTCGGGCAGCATCAACGAGGCCAGCCTGACCGTGACTTACGGCCAAAAGGATGAACGCAAGCGATCCTCCTTTGCCATCGCCGACGATCTGGCAGAGCGGCTGCGCGCGGTGCCAGACGTGCGGCTGCATGTGCTGGACGCAAACGGCGCGCGGGCGCTGTCGATCAATGTGCTGGGCGACAGCGAGCAGGCCGTGACCAAGGCTGCCGAAAGCGTCGCGAACGAGATGAACACGCTGCCAGATATCCGCGATGCCACGACCTCGTCTGCGGCGGCGCGTCCCGAAATCCGGATCACGCCAAAGCCGCAGCTTGCGGCAGAACTGGGCGTCACCGCCTCGGCGCTGGCCAATACGATTCGCATCGCCACGATTGGCGATAGTGGCACCAACCAACCCAAGTTCAACGCAGGCGAACGCCAGATTCCAATCGTCGTGCGCTTGCGCGAAGACGTGCGGCGCGATCTGTTTCGCATGGCCGGAGAGCGGGTTCCAACCGCCAGTGGCGCGCTGGTGCCGCTGGGCGTGGTTGCCAACGTGACGCTGGCCACCGGGCCGAGTTCAATCAACCGCTATGATCGCAAATACCGCACCTCGGTTGATGCCGACCTTGCCAAGGGTGCGCTGCTTGGGCCTGCCACTGCGGCGGTCTCAAACCTTGCGATTGCCAAGGCAATGCCCGAGGGCACCTCGATCCAGCCAGCTGGTGACGCCGAGGTGATGGGCGAGGTCTTTACTAGCTTCGGGCTGGCGATGGGTGCCGGGATTTTGCTGGTTTTCGTCGTGCTGGTGTTGCTGTTTTCCAGCTTCATCACGCCGGTCACGATCCTGTTGTCGCTGCCTCTCGCAATCGGCGGGGCGATCTTCGCGCTCTTTCTCGACGGCTCGGCCATTGGCTTGTCGGTGGTGATCGGGTTCCTGATGCTGATGGGCATTGTCACCAAAAACGCCATCATGCTGGTCGAGTTCGGCATCGAGGCGATGAACAAGGGGGTCGAGCGCGACAAAGCGATGCTGGAGGCGGGCCACAAGCGCGCGCGCCCGATCGTGATGACCACCGTGGCGATGACCGCAGGCATGGTGCCAAGCGCGCTGGCGCTGGGACCGGGGGGCGAGTTCCGCGCGCCGATGGCCGTGGCGGTGATCGGCGGGCTGTTGCTCTCGACGCTGCTATCGCTGCTGTTCGTGCCTGCGCTGTTTAGCGTGATCAACGGCGTCAAAATTGCCACCCGCCGCTCGCTGGTGACGGTGTTTGGACTCAACCAACCGCGCGACGGCGCGCACTGATCCATTGGTGGCGCGGAGCCTCGGCTGCGCCATCAAGCAGACCCGAGAAAGCGTGTTTTCAGCAGATGGATGGGACGCGATTTGTCGTGCAAAACGGGTGCTTCGCCCACAATAGTCAGTTTGTTCAAATATTTTGGAACAAACCAAAGTCTGACGTGTTGGAGGTATGAAACCCGCGAAAGGAGCAGGCTATGTTGAACATGAAACAAGATGGAAATGTGTTCGTTCTCACCATGAAGGGCAAGGTGACAGCAGACGAAGTAACCGCATTTTATGACAAATTCACCCCTGCCATCGAAAAGGCAGACCGGGTCGGTATCGTCATCGACATCTCCGGTTTTGACGACATGACCGTCGATGCGATCCGGCACGATATTCCGCTGGAAATCGGCATGCTTGATCAGATGGGCAAGATTCCACGCGCGGCTGTCGTAAGCGACAAGGCGTTCATCGGCGCGCTTGTCAAAGCGGTCAATCCGCTGATTCCGATGATTGACATGCGCATCTTTGGCCCGGATGAGATGGACGCAGCCCTTAAATTTGCAAGTGATCTGCCCGACCGCAAGCCGAAAGGCAAAGGCGCGCATGTGATCGAGTCCTCGGATAAAAACGTGTTTGCCTTCGAGATCGACGGCTATGTCGCCGATGACGAGATGCACGCGATTTCCGCCGAAATCAACGCCCGGATCGAGCGTGGCGAGACCTTCAACGCCTTGGCGCGGATCAAATCTTTCGGCGGTCTGGACCCCAAAATCCTGACGGATGGGTCGTTCTTTAAAATGAAGCTCGGTTCGATTGAGGCGCTGAAAAAATACGCGCTGGTCAGTGACGAGCAATGGCTCAAGCCGTTGATCGGATTTGCAAACAAGATAACGGGCATTGAGATGCGCCATTTCCCTTTGGCTGACGAAGCCGCCGCGCGCGCCTGGCTAAGCGCGTAAGCCGTTGCAGGCCGCACCCCCCCTGCGGCCTGTCGCTTTGCGCGCGGATCAGTTGGTGGTGCGCTGCGCCACCGCCGCGCCATCTGCCAGACCGGCACCGGGGTAAAGAACCACCTCGGCACCAGCATCCAGACCGCTTAAAACCTCGGCCTGCGTGCCGTTGGTGTGACCGATCGAAACCGGGGTCAGATGCGCCTTGCCATCCGTGACAACGAACACCGCCCATTTGCCTGCGTTGCGAAACAGCGCGCTGGCGGGCACCGTAAGCGCATTGGCGTCTTCCCAAGTGATGATGCGCACCTCGACACGATATCCGCTGCCCAGCCCCTTGCGCGCGTCGGCGGGATCGGTGAAGCGGATAATCGTGTTCACGCGCTGCTCTTCGACGCCAAGCGCCGAGACCTTGGTAAAGCCCCACGGATCGACCCGGTCAACAACGCCGCTCAGGGGTTTGGCGCCACCCCATCCGTCGATGATCACCCGGTCGCCAAGCGTGACCTGAACCGCGTCGGTCGACAAAAGCTGGCTAAGCACCTCAAGATCGCCCGAGACGTCGCCGACCTGCAAAATCGGCGTTCCTGCGGGTAGGGTCGTCTCGCTGACTTGCAACACCTGAAGCACCCGCCCCGAGACTGGCGCGGTGACGGGCGTGGTTTCAGACCCTTGCGGGGGTTGGCCATTGGTCAAAGGGTGCGGGTCACTGAACCGCACCAGCCGCGCCCGCGCACTGTCGAGCGCTGCGATCTTCATCGCGATGTCGGCGCGCGCAGTATCGACCGCCGCCTGCGCCACCCGCGCACCTTGCTGGGCCTGATCCAGACTTGCCGCGCTGGTGGTGCCTCCGGCGCGCAGGCCTTGCGTGCGCCGAAGCGTGCTATCAGCCAGATCCTTGTCAGCTAGCGCCTTGGCCATGCCCGCTTGGGCCGCCTGCACCGCCGCCTCGGCGGAGCTGATATCGGCGCGGGCCTGATCGCGGGTGCGCATGTCAAGCGCGTCGGGGTTGGCGGGCAGCATCTTGGCCACCACCGTCTCGCCGCCCTTGACGACGTCCCCCGACACCACCTGAACCCGCAAGAGCCGCCCCGCAAAGGGCGTCGAGACAACGTAAGTGTTATGCACCTGCGTCTGCCCCTCTTCGTTGATCGTGACCGCCATTGGCGTGCGCGCAACCTGCCCCATATCGACCAGCGTCGGGCGCGGCCAGAAGGCATAGGTCAGCCCGGCCCCGATCAGGACGACAGCACTAACCCCCATCCAGAGACGCGAATGCTTTTTCTTTGGTGCCATAACGGTCACTCCCTGGTCTTGAGGGCCGACACAAGGTCGAGCCGGTCGATATCGCGTTTCACCAGCCAGCCCGACAGCACCGAAGCGATCAGGATGGCCAGCGCGGCCGTGCCGTAGCTGGGCGGTGAAAACATCGCGGGCACCCGGTAAAGGTCGCTGCTGAACCCCGCCGACATTGCGAAAGACAGATAATAGCCAAGACCCGCACCAACCGGAATCGCGATCAGCGTCACCACCGCCAATTCACCCAGCAGGATAAAGGCCGTCTCGCCCCGCGTCAGCCCCAACACCCGCAAACTGGCCAGATCGCGAGCGCGTTCGGCAAAGGCAATGCGCGCGGAATTGTAAACGATGCCAAAGGTGATGACGCCGGTGATCAGCACCATGATGTAGCGCATCGCCCCCGCGCCCTGATCCATCACCTTCTGAAAAGCCGCGCGGGCGTCTTTTTTCAGACTTACCCCCGCGACCGCCGGCATTTTCTTGAGCGTGACGTAGATTGCGGCGCTCTTGGCGGTGTCGATTTTCAGATAGGCCCCCGACATCTGCCTCGGCTCGCCCAGGGCCCGCCCCAGCGCGCCGATTTCAAGATAGCTCGGCGAGCCCAGCAGCGTGTCCGCCACGCCCGCAACCGGCAGGTTCAGCACGGGTCGGCGACCATCGCGCACCTCGGCTTTGATGCTGTCACCGGGTTTCACGCCCAGCTTTTCGGCCAGCGCAGTGCCAAGGATGATACCATCGCTGCGCAAACGGATCGCGCGGCCATCTTTGGCCATTGCGCGGTAAAGCTGCGGCTGCGCGATCAGCCCCTCGATTGCGCCGCGATAGCTTTCTCGTCCGTTACGCAGAACAACCGGCACGCTGCGAAACGGCTCGACCGCCAGCACGCCGTCGATGGATTGCAAGTTATACAACATGCTGTCCGATACCGGATTGTCGAAGCTGACCGACGCGTCAGAGCGGTCGATGACGCTGTAGCTTTGCTTGATCGCTGTGTTGAACGCCGCCAGCACCGTCAGCATTGCCACCGACAGCGCCATGCCCGCCGCGATGCCGATGACGCCGCCAAGGGCACGCCCCGGTGCGCGCGTCATGTTGCGGATCACCATGCGGGTCGGCTGATCCAGCGACGCCTTTAGCCGCCGCCCAAAGCCCGCCGCGCGGCTGTAATCAGCAGGGGCCGGTGCGCGCATTGCCACTGCCGGGGTTAGCGCAAAGACGCGCCGCAACACCAGCGCGCCACCAACCGAGGCCGAGGCGACCGAAATCAGGAACCCCAGAATAAACGACCCCGGATCGACACGAAACACGATGAAGGGGAACTTGAAATAATGCTGGTAGTAAGCCGCCATGCCGCGCCCGGCCATCACGCCGCCAAGACAGCCCAGCAACGCACCGCCCACGGCAATCAGCAGCGTAAATTTCAGGTAATACAGCCCGACCTCGCGCGATGAATAGCCAAACGCCATCATCAGGCCGATCTGCTCGCGCTCGGCCTGCACCATCCGGCTGACGACGATGTATAGCAGGAACGCCGCGACCCCCAGAAAGATCGGCGGCACCCCCACCGCCGAGGCCCGCAGCCCACCGATTTCTTCGGTAATATAGCGGTTTGAGGTCTGGTCCGCGCGCGCATAGGCACCGAGACCCCCATAGGGCGCCAACAACGCATCCGCGCGCGCCAGAACCTGCGGCATCAGCGCGTCACGGCTGACCGACATCAGCGCCTCGTTGAAAGACCCGGTCAGATCGAAGGCAGCGGCAAGCGCGGAATTGCTCATCCAGATCACCGCAAAGCGGCTGTCATCGGGCATCATCTCGCCTGGTGGGGCTGCGAATAGAAACTCGGGCGATTGCGCCAGCCCGACGATGCGCAAGCTGCGCCGCGCCCCATTCATCGTCGCGGTGATCGTGTCGCCGGGATGCAGGTTTCGGGCCTTGGCAAAGCCCTCCAGCAGCAGGATTTCATCGCCATGCCCGGAGTCAAGCTGCCGCCCCTCGGTCAGGTAGACATTGTTGAGGGCGGGCGCGCCATAATCGGGCAGCGAGACCGCCTGCGCGGGCAAAGGCAGCGCCACGCCGGGCAGATCAATCAACGCGCCCGCGTTCACCCGCCCCTGCACCGAGGCGACGCCAGGTATATTGGCCAGATCGGCCAGCACCCGGTCAGGCGCGCGCTTGGCGGGGGCAAACACATCGGCCAAGCGGTAGCGCGCGTAATAGGCGTCACGCGTCTCACTCAGCGTCGACACCAGCCCCTGCATCATCACAAGCATCAACACGCCCACGGCGATCACCGCGCCAATCGCTGCGGCTTGGCCTTTCATCCGCCATAGGTCGCGTCCCAGTTTGTGATTGAGCGCGCTCACCACTCGATCTCGTCTGGCGAGAGCTTCTTTTTGTTTTCGGTCACTTCGCGCACATCGCCATCGGCGAAATCAATCACACGGTCAGCCATACCTGCAGTGGCAGCGGCATGGGTTACGATCATCACCGTGGCACCCAGCCTCTCGTTGACATCGCGCAGCACCTTGAGAACCGCGCGCCCCGTCGTGCTATCCAACGCGCCCGTCGGCTCGTCGCAAAACAACACCGTGGGTTTTTTCGCGACGGCCCGCGCGATGGCGACGCGCTGTTGTTCGCCCCCCGAAAGCTGCGCGGGAAAATGATCGGCGCGCTCACGCAGGCCGACCATCGCCAGCGCCTCCTCGGCGTCCATCGGATCGGGCGCGATCTCGGTCACCAACTCGACATTCTCGCGCGCGGTCAGGCTGGGCATCAAGTTGTAGAACTGGAACACAAAGCCGACATGATCGCGCCGGTAGCGTGTCAGCGCCGCATCGCTCAACTCGGAAAGGTTTTGATCGCCAAACCACGCCTCGCCCTCGCTTGCTCGGTCCAGCCCGCCGATGATGTTGAGCAACGTCGACTTGCCGCTGCCCGAGGGGCCAAGCAGCACCACGAACTCGCCTTGCGGGATGTCCAGATCAACCCCGCGCAACGCCCGCACTGCGGCCTCGCCAGTGCCGTAAGTTTTGGTCAGGCCGCGCGTGCGGAAGGCAAGATTAGGACGGGCCATGATGTCAGACGCAACTCCTAAATGGCAATTCAGTCATTATTGAACAAACAATATATTTCACAAATGACCCACGCGAGTCAATCCGGTCGCGGCCTTTTGGCTCCTGTCGGTCAAGCCCAAACGCTTCTAACGCAAACACAGGGGAACTCGTCGCGAAACGCGGGGTTGAACTTGCCGTGGCCTATGATTCATTGCTTGCGAAGCCCTGTCACGTTCAGCTATGAATGAACGGACTAGTTGCGATCAATTCGCACCGTGCATCCGATGTGCAAGCGCAGCCAGAACAGGAAGCCCAAGATGGATACCGACACCGACCTGACGAAAATCCGCGAGGAGTTCATCGAAAAGATCGGGATCATTGCCCAGGCCGAGGGGATGCCGCGGATCTCGGGGCGGCTGTTCGCGCTGCTGGTCTTTGAGGGGCGGCGGTATTCCTTTAGCGAACTGGCCAAGCAACTTGAGGTCAGCCGTGGCAGTATCTCGGCGGTGGCACGGCTGCTGGAAGATCGCGGCCTTATCAAGCGCGTCGCCAATCCCGGCGACCGGCAGGACTATTTTCAACTGGGCGATGCGCCTTACATGACCCTGCTGCAAGGCGCCGCGCAAAACGCGCGTCGATCAAAGCACGAGATCGAGACGACAATCGCCCAACTGCCCGCCGCACAACAAGACCTCGCAGCGCGCCTTCAAGCCTATGCAGGCTTTTACGACGCCATCGACGAGAGCATGTCGGTGGCTGCGGATCGGCTAGACACCAAAGAATGAACAAGGCATCTGGCCGCTATTGCCCCGCAGCAGATGCCGATAGTCGTGGATAGGCCGCCGCTTTGCTGAACTGGCATGCGATCTTTGGCCAATCTTGAGCCCCTACCGATACCTCGGATGCCGCAGCCCGGCTCTGCCAGCTTCAATCCTGTCCGAGTTATGCGGGCAGTGAAGAAGCCCGCAACTTTGAACTTTATGCCAATTGGCGGCCTGCCATCTCCCTAACGCATGCGTTTTGAACACCGGACCGAAACTTGCGTCCGACAGATGGAAAAATCATTCACTTTAATCTGAACACACTGTATAACAGCAGTCGTGCTGAGATCAGCCGGATGGAGTAAGGCGATGGCCGAAAAATTGCCAACAATGTCAGCCGCGAACCGGACGTGCCGTCCCGCAATCGACGTGCATCATGCGACTGCCGCTATCGACAAAATGTTGCACGCGAATGTTGCTGCGCGCACGGGTGGGCTTTCGCCAATCGCGCTCAGTCAGGTCTGGTGGGACTGGGCGGCGCATCTGGCCACCTCCCCCGGTCGCCAGACAGAGCTTGCGATCAGCGCTTGGATGAAAGCGCTGTCCGTGGCCAACGCGACCCTTACGCCCGGCACCGTTTCAAAGGACGTGCGCTACCGCGATCCTGCGTGGCAGGTTTGGCCCTTCAACCTTTTTGCAGCCACTCATAAGGCGCAGGAAGACTGGTGGGCAGAGGCCGCAACCGGCTTGCCCGGCGTTTCCAGCGCCCATGAGAAGGTCGCCGCATTCAGTGCGCGCCAGATGCTTGATATGATGGCGCCGCCCAACAGCATCCTCACCAACCCTGAAATTCAACGCGAAACCCTGCGTGAGGGCGGCGGCAACCTGATCCGGGGGATGCAGCATTTGCGCGAAGATACGATGCTGATGGCAAAGGGCGAACGCCCGGCCGGAATGGAGAACTTCGTCGTCGGCAAGACGATTGCGGCGACACCCGGCAAGGTTGTCTTTCGCAATCACCTGATGGAGTTTATCCAATATGCGCCGACAACCGAAAAGGTCCGCCCCGAACCGATCCTGATCGTGCCAGCGTGGATCATGAAATACTACATCCTCGATCTGTCCGCCCATAATTCGATGATCGGTTGGCTGGTGGCGCAGGGCTTTACCGTCTTTTGCATTTCTTGGCTCAATCCCGATGCAAAGGACCGCGATCTTGGGATGGATGACTATCTGGACCAAGGGGTGATGGCGGCGCTTGATGTGGTGGGCAAGATCGTGCCGGATCAAAAGATCCATGCAACGGGCTATTGCCTTGGCGGCACGCTGCTGACCATCGCCGCCGCCGCGATGGGGCGCGACGGCGATGACCGGCTGGCATCGCTCAGCCTGCTCGCCTCACAGGCCGATTTCACCGAAGCCGGAGAGTTGACGCTATTCATCAACGACAGCCAGTTGGCGCTGCTGGAAGACATGATGTGGCGGCAGGGCGTGCTAAAGGCCGATCAGATGGCTGGCACCTTCCAGATCCTGAAATCGAACGATCTGATCTGGAGCCGGATGATCCGGGAATACATGCTGGGTCGCAGGGGCGAGCCGAACGACCTGATGGCGTGGAATGCCGATAGCACGCGCATGCCCTATTGCATGCACTCGCAATATCTGCGGCGGCTTTACATGAACAACGATCTCGCCGAGGGGCGGCTGGACGTGCGGGGTGCCAAGGTCGCGTTGGCGGATATCAAGGGGCCGATCTTTGCTGTGGGCACCGAACGCGATCATGTCGCGCCGTGGAAATCGGCCTACAAGATCCAGCGTCTGACCGATACCAACGTGACTTTTGCGCTGGCCAGTGGCGGGCATAATGGCGGCATCGTCTCGGAACCGGGCCATCCGGGTCGCCACTTTCGCATCCGCACGACCCGGCACCGCGAAACCTATCTGGATGCCGAGGATTGGGCCTCCCGCACGAAAACGCGCGAGGGATCGTGGTGGACCGCCTGGAGCGACTGGTTGGGCGAGCGGTCGGGCGCGCCCATCAAGCCACCGTCAATGGGGGCAGCCAAGGCAGGATTGAAACCGCTTTGCGACGCACCCGGAGAATATGTCTTTCAAGAGTGACTTGAGACAGGTCATGGCGCGCTGGCACGGCTTGCGCATAGTCACGACTGTCCAAAATGCTCGCATCACGATTGGGCTAGTTTGAATGAAATACCTTCGTCCTCTTATCGCCGTCGCTGCGATCGCGGCAGCCCTCGCCGCAATCGCTTGGTATGTGTGGGATCAGAATACCGGACAGTTGCCCGCAGGTTTTGCCACCGGGAATGGCCGAATTGAAGCCGATCAAATTGACATCGCCACGCGCATCTCTGGCAGGATCTCCGAGATACGGGCCAGCGAGGGTAAGCTTGTTCAGAAGGGGGATATCCTTGCGGTGATGGACACGCGCGAGCTTGCTGCGCAGCTGGCGCGATCCGAGGCCGACTTCCGCGGTGCCGAAAGTCAGGTCGATGAGGTCAAGGCGCTGATCGAACAGCGCCGCGCCCAATTGACGCTCGCGCAAGAAGAATACGCCCGCTCGCAGCAACTGATCGAACGTGGGGTCAATTCGCAGGCGGTCGCGGATCAAAAGAAATCGCAGTTCGCCTCTGCCGAGGCATCGCTGAACGCCGCGATGGCGCAGCTTACCTCTGCCGAGCGCAGGGTCGAGTCCGCAAAGGCGCTTGTTGTGCTGTATGAAACGCAGATCGCCGATGCGACGCTGACCGCACCGGTCTTCGGTCGCGTCCTCTATCGGCTGGCGCAACCGGGCGAGGTGCTGGGCAGCGGCGGCAAGGTGATGACGATCCTTGATCTCAGCCAAGTCTACATGGAAGTATTCCTGCCCGCCGATCAAGCCATGCGAACAGGGCTTGGTGCCGAAGCCCGCATCAGGCTTGATAGCATTCCTTACGCAATCCCCGCCTATGTCAGCTTCATCTCGCCCGAGGCGCAGTTCACGCCAAAAACAGTCGAAACGGCGGAAGAGCGCGAAAAGCTGATGTTCCGCGTCAAGGTCCGGCTACCCGAAGAACTGGTGAAGGCCAATATCGAGCAGGTCAAAACCGGCCTGCGAGGGGTCGCCTACATCCGGCTGGCTGGCACCGAGGATGAGCCTTGGCCCGCCGAATTCGTTGGCGAGCCGCTGCCCGCCGCGGCCACGACGGGCAACTGAGGCATGACCGATACCGCCCCCATCGCCAGCGTCCGCGCGGTGACGCACCGCTACGGCAAGGTCACGGCGCTAAAGGACGTGACGCTTGATCTGGCCGCAGGACAGATGCTTGGCCTGATCGGGCCGGACGGGGTGGGTAAATCCACGCTGCTCGGGCTTCTCGCGGGGGCGCGCAAGATACAGTCTGGCGAGGTGAAAGTGCTTGGCGGCTCGATGGCAGAACGTGGTCATCGCGAAGGCGCATTCCATCGTATCGCCTACATGCCGCAGGGGCTGGGCAAGAACCTTTATATGGAGCTGAGCGTTCGCGAGAACCTTGATTTCTTTGCGCGCCTGTTCGGACATGACGCCGCAGAACGTCAACGGCGGATCGAGCGCCTCTTGAAGGCCACCGGACTCGACCCGTTCCCCGACCGTCCCGCGGGTAAGCTCTCGGGCGGGATGAAACAGAAACTCGGTCTGTGCTGCTCGCTGATCCACGACCCCGATTTCCTGATCCTCGACGAGCCGACGACCGGCGTCGACCCGCTGTCACGCGGCCAGTTCTGGGATCTGATCGACGATATCCGCGCCGACCGGCCGGGGATGAGCGTGCTGGTGTCCACCGCCTATATGGAGGAGGCGGACCGCTTTGACTCGCTTGTTGCGATGGATGCGGGCCAAGTGCTGGCGACCGGCACCCCCGAAGAGTTGCGTCAGCAGACGGGCAAGGATGATCTGGAAGCTGCCTTTGTGTCGCTCTTGCCGCGCGACAAGCAGCGCGAGGGTGGGCCGCTGGTAATCCCGCCGCGCGAGACCCGCGAAGGCGGTCCGGCGATCATCGCACGCGGGCTGACCCGTCGGTTTGGCGATTTTACCGCTGTCCATGATGTTACCTTCGAAATCGAGCGCGGCGAGATTTTCGGCTTTCTCGGCTCGAACGGGTGCGGCAAGACGACAACGATGAAGATGCTGACCGGCCTGCTGCCACCCTCCGAAGGCCAGGCGCTGATCTTTGGCGAGCCGGTCGATGCAAACGATGTCGCCGCGCGCAATAATGTTGGCTTCATGTCGCAGAACTTTTCGCTTTATGGCGAGTTGACGGTGGCCGAAAACTTTCGCCTGCACGCGCGGCTTTACCATCTGCCCCCCGATGTGGCGCGCGCGCGGATGAAGGAATTGTTCCACGATTTCGATCTGTCCGAGTATGGCGACAGCCTTGCCCGCAGCCTGCCGCTTGGCCTGCGCCAACGCCTGTCGCTTGCCTGCGCGGTTATCCACTCACCCGCAATGCTGATCTTGGACGAGCCGACATCGGGCGTCGATCCGGTGGCGCGGGACGAGTTCTGGGTTCTTCTGGCGCGGCTGTCACGCCGCGACGGTGTGACGATCTTTATCTCGACCCATTTCATGAACGAAGCGATGCGTTGCGACCGGATCTCGCTCATGCATGCGGGCGAGGTGCTGGTTTATGACACGCCGCAAAACCTTGCGCGCGAGAATGGCGCGACGTCGCTTGAAGAGACCTTCATTCGCTATATCGGTGGCGCAATCGGCGCGGCGGATCAACCAAGCGGTGCGGCGCGGGCGGCGATCCACGACATCGCAACCAAGGCACCGAGCGGGCGCAAGCGCAATCCCGCGATTGGTCGGCTGCTGGCGGTCAGTCGTCGCGAGATGCTGGAGGTCATGCGCGATCCGATCCGGTTGGCCTTCGCGTTCCTCGGCTCGATGATCTTAATGCTTCTGTTCGCCTACGGCATTTCGACCGACACGACGGGGCTGAAATTCGCGGCCTTCGATCAAGATAAAACACCCGAAAGCCGCGCCTATCTCGCCAATTTCGAAGGCTCCACCTATTTCGACGAGATGCCGGAAGTTTCCAGTCTCGCAGAGCTGGAACAGCGGATGGTGGCGGGCGAGATCGGTTTGGCCATCGAAATCCCCGCCGGATTTGGCCGCGCCGTCACGACGGGTCAGCCGACGAGCGTCGCAGCCTGGATCGACGGTGCCATCACGTTCCGCGCCTCGATGACCGAAGGCTATGTGCAGGGTGCCCATAGCGCGTTCCTAAGCGAGCGGGCGCGGGCCGAGGGGATGGGCGGCACGGCGCAGCCTATCGTCAATATCGAACCCCGCTATCGTTATAATCCCACTTACGAAAGCCTCGTTTCGATGGCACCCTCTGTGCCCGCGATCCTTTTGATGCTGTTCCCGGCGATCCTGATGGCGGTCAGCGTATCGCGCGAACGCGAGATTGGCACGATCACCAATTTCTACGTCACGCCGACATCGAAGTTGCAGTTCCTGCTGGGCAAACAACTCCCTTATGTCGGCATCGGCTTTGCCAACTGGCTGATCCTGACCGGCATGGCGGTGTTTCTGTTCGGAGTGCCGCTAAAGGGCAGCGCGCTGGCGTTGGCCTTTGGTGCGGTGACCTATGTCATGGCCGCGACCGGCTTCGGCCTCGTGATCGCGACGATGGTGAAAAGCCAGGTCTCGGCCGTGTTTGCGACGATGATCCTTGCGATGATGCCGACGGTGCAGTTTTCGGGCCTCAATCAGCCGGTATCCTCTCTCGAAGGCGTGGCGCGGATCATGGGGCAACTCTGGCCCACCAATTATTTCATGCAAATGAGCATCGGTGCCTTTAACAAAAGCCTCGGCTTTGTGCAGATGGCACCGAATATCTTTCTGGTCTTCGCCTTCGTGCCGGTTTTCGTCGGTATCGCCGCCCTCCTTTTGAAAAAGCAGGAGGCATGAGGCGATGCGGCACCTGAGCAACATTCTCTGGCTGGCCTGGAAAGAAATGCTGTCGCTTTGGCGCGAGCTTTTACTGCTCGTGCTCGTGATCTATTCCTTCGGCCCCGGTATGTATATCGAAAGCTCCGGTGCGGGCGAGACGATTAGCAACACCGCCGTGACCTTTGTGGACGAGGACCGCTCAAGTCTCAGCCGCGCGCTGCAAACCGCCCTCTACCCGCCATATTTCCTGCCGCCGATGACCGCAGAGGCCAGCGATATCGACCGCCTGATGGACTGGGGCGAGACGATCTTTGTCGTCGTTGTTCCCCGCGGTTTCGAGGCCGATGTGCGCGCCGGACGCAGCCCCACGATCCAGATCAACATCGACGCCACCAAGACCATGCAGGCGAGCGTTGGCACCGGCTATCTTCTGGCGAATATCAATGCCGAAGTGGCGCGCTTTGCCGCAGGCCAGAACGTGGCGCAGGCATCACCCGTTGACCTTGTGTTGCGGCGCTCGTTCAATCCGGCGGGCAATTCGGTCTGGCTGTCGGCCATCTCCGGCTTGCTCAACCAACTCTCGATGTTGACCATCGTGCTGACCGGTGCCGCGCTTATCCGCGAGCGGGAGCATGGCACGATCGAGCATCTCTTGGTGATGCCACTCAATGCGATCGAGATCGCACTCGCCAAGATCCTTGCCAACGGGTTTGTGGTCTTTGTGGCCTTTGTCTTTTCACTCTTCGTCGTGGTGGAGGGCGCACTCAAGGTGCCGTTCGCCGGATCAGAGGGGCTGCTCCTGGCAGGCACCGCGATCTATCTCTTTGCCGCCGCCGCCATCGGCATTCTTCTTGGCATTGTTGCCCGCACGATGGCGCAGTTCGCGCTGCTCATCATGCTGGTAATCATGCCGATCATGATCTTGTCGGGCGGCATGAGCCCGATCGAGAGCCAACCGCTTTGGCTGCAACCGATCACCTGGCTCTTGCCATCCCGTCACTACATGGATTTCGCAATCGCCATCACCTATCGTGGCGCAGGCCTTTCAGTCGTTTGGTTGGAATTTCTGTGGACCTTCCTGCTGGGTGCCGCAGTGCTGCTGCTCAGCCTGCTCCTATTCCGCAGATCGGTCGCCGGCCGGTAGTTGAACGCAAGCGGAAGTGTCAGAGTGAAACCGCTTGCACCACTTCGCAACGGTTTTGGGATTGATGCCCTGCGCCTCGAACGACCCCTCTGGCAGCACGATTGAGCTGCCGCGTCTGCGCACCCATCACGACGCAGCCGACTTGTAAACGAGCGCCGCTCCACGACCGCCCCCGATTTCACAGTGCGTCCGACCCTCGCCTTCCCGGCTCAAGCGCCTTGAACACACATATATGCTCGAAGCAAAAAAACGGCCCCAACTCCACTATACCATTAGGTTCTTACGCGCGCGTCAAAATTATCGAATTATGTTTTCAAAAAAACCCTATTATCCACGAGAAAAAGCAGGAGGCGCGCCAAGTTCGCGTGCGACAGCTACGCGGACATTACGGACGTTGCCTGTTCGACCGATTTGCTGTTTTATTCGGCAATGACGTCCACTCACGATATCCTTGCAATCACACTCGCGCAGTTCCCTTTGCCTCCCGAGGCATTCCCTCCGGATGGGACATTTTGGCTGACGCTTTACCTCGTTGGCGACCCAGCCCCCTATGTGACGGTCAGACCAGAACTCGAAGCGAACGGCTGGAAAAACCTGTGCAATCACGATGATTTTGCCGGGTTCTCCTATCCGAAGAGAAAGGTGCGCAACGATGTTGGGGAGGTTCGAGATGTGCTGCAATTGGCGATCGCGACCTGCCAGAATATGGCCATGGGGATCAGCTTGATCGACGCCGATACAGCGTTTGACCTGAAGAGATCGACCTTCAGGACGCTATACAAGGCAGCCTAGAGACCGTTCGCAATGGGCTCTCAGCGGACCTTCGCAGTGACGGGGTCATGGTCACCGAAGACCCCACGACGGTGTGCGTCTCATCTGGCGGCCGACGGCTCCGTAGAGTAGGCCTCGCATCTGGTCCACAACCGGGATGGGCCTCCATACGGTCGTGGTCTCGGCGGTTGAGAGGCCCGAAGAAGACTTCCTCTTCCGCACTTTGCTCTCCGGGGTCCTGTGGTTCCACCGCCAGATGATCTCGTCCAGGTATCGCTGTAGGTGCTTCCGTCCGAGGCGGTGATATACGCCGATCAGAGCGCGCTGGACGACCGCGTTCACTGCCTCAACGGTGTTGATGTGCGCCCCGGTCTTCGTATTCGCATACTGGCGCTTGTTGTGCTGGATTGTATGGTGGCTGGTAAAAGATGTCCCGATCTTTCCGTAACTTGGATTCTTGTCGGTGATGAGCGCCGAGGTCGGGTCGACCCAGCCCTCGATGATGGGCTTCATCGTGCGCCCTTGAGCATTCGGGATGAGCACGGCTCGAGCCTGATCGTTTCGCGCAGCAGCAACGAGCGCGATCGGTTTGCCTGTTCCTCGCCCCCGCTTGTTCTTGACGCCATGGCGGAACTTCGGCTTGCCGCCGACGAAGGCCTCATCGACCTCGACCACCCCCGACAGTCGGCCGGCAATGCCCTGCCGATCATCCATCATCTCGCGTATGGCGTGGCCAAGCTTCCACGCGGTCTTCTGGTTCACCCCCAAGATGCGCGACATCACGACCGACGAGATGCCCTTGGAAGACGTCAGCACGAGGAACATAGCGGTGATCCAGGTCCGGAGATCCAGCTTTGTCGCGTGGAGCGGCGTCCTCGTGGTTACGGTGAACTGGCGGCGGCATTCCCTCTCGATGCACTGATACAGGCCGGGGCGCAAGGATGCACCGCGCAGCGGGCGCGAACTCAAGCTGCCGCAATGTGGACAGAACCGATCATCGCCCCAGATGGCGTTCTCGAGGAAGAGCCGCGCATGCCTTTCGGTCGGCATCTTCTTCCAGACATCGCGGACGGACTTCAGTTCGGTGATCATGGAGTGGCCTCGCTTCGGGGGGAACCCAGAAGATTGGCTGATTTTTCCTAACCGGAAGCGACTACGTTATGGCGCAGCCGGGGCCTTCGCGAGGAAAGCAGGCTGAGCATTTCCAAAAGCCCTGCTTTTTCTCGTGGATAATAGAGAAAAAAACTTACGGATTTCATAATCAAAAATGTGAATGGAGCAGATTTGGGCACCGCCTTGAATTCAGACCTACTAAGTTATCCACATTATTCGCCACGAATTGCCCCATAAGCGGCGGAATCGCTGTTTTAGTGGCCTGCGCAATGGCTGCAGAAGGTTATATTGAGAGCATACCCGACGCGGGTCCCGACGAAAATAAAATATCTGAAACAACGCGCTTTTCGCGCGGATCTAGGAGAAATGCCTTGCACCTGAAGAACGTTTACCCACACCTCAGCGCGCCTTTTATCGAGAATAAAATTGCGGGCTACTTTGGCACTGAAAGGACTGACACATCTGCCGCTTTCAAGGGAGGTCTCTGAAATGGCCCAAAGACGCCCTCATGAAATCAAGGTCCGACTATCCGATGTCGAACTCGCTCTTATCGAAGCCAGACTTACCAGTACAGGATGTGTCACGAAGGCCGACTATCTTCGCCGCTGCGCCACAAATGCCATGCCGCAACCGAACACCCGGGATGCCGAAATTGCTGAAGCACTCGGCCGCATCGGGTATTCACTCAACCATCTGGGGCCCAGCCGTGCAAGAGACTATCGCGCTCTTGTTCAGGAGGTGAATGAGTTGACCCGCGCGATCTACGCATGGGCAGGGTTCTGATTATGCGAGCGATCACTAAGAAACATGATGACGCCAGCTTTGTGCAGGATTATGTCCTGCGCGATGGGGCCGAGCCAATCGGCGGCACACTTGCAATCGGTGGTCGGCACGAACTGTGCGCGCAGTTTAGCTGGCTCGGTAATCAGCATGGCTATCTGCACATCACACTCTCGCTGCCAGTAGGAATGCGCGCCAACTCTGAGCTTTGGCGGCAGATTGCTACCACACAGCTCGAGTTGATGGGTCTTCCGCCACTGCAAATTCCTTGGGTCGCGGCTCGCCATACTAACAAGACCTGTGATCACATTCACATCGCGATCAGCCTCGCCACTTTTCTTGGCAAAGGCCTGACACCTAATCTGTCGCGGCGCGCGACTGATCGTAGACACCAGACGCTCGCGAAGCTCCTCGAACTGCCCGTGCCAGAGTATTTCGATCCTGCGACGCCAACGCTGCGCCCGCCGACACCCAAACGTAACCTTAAAGGGCAAGCCGCAAAGCTTTTGCATCGCGCTCTCGAAAAGATCTTTGAGATCGCCCCGCCCCTGACGCTTGAAGATTTGGCGGCGCGACTGAAGGCTGGTCCGGAGCCAATCACTTTTTTCAGCGAACCGGCGCGATCAGGGGCCCAAAGCTACCTGTTCGCGACGCCGCACGGGACTCTACGCGGCAGCGAACTTGGCCTCGCGTGGGAGCCGAGGCACCTACGAGGGCGCATCGCCCTCGCAATGGCGCACTCCGTCTCTCGCTTAATTGCCGACCTCTACCCCATCCGCAAACAACTGGAGGAATTGATGCATGCCGCAAAAACCGAAATCACTGCAGCCAAGGTCGCGCTTCAAGGTGCTGACGAGCCTCTGGAAGTCGATCGACGCAAAGACCGACCGACTGATGCCACTGCTGGATCTGCTCGAATGGATGAAACGGGGGCCCTCAGATCTTGGAGAGAAGTTCTTGGAAGCGTTGATGCTCTTGAACGAGGAATTGAGGATGAACCGCGAACTCAGGAAACTGCAGATGGATGCGCAGGAGGCCAGCGCGGCGCAGCAGGCCACGTTGGAGGAAAGACTGACAGCGCTGGAAAACGGCCAGATGCGAATGGAGAAGAAGCTCGACGCTCTGCTGAAGACACTGCAAATCCGGATGAAATGAGCTTCGGAGTCTGGCTGTCGCGCACCTTCCACCTTCTGCGCTCGAATTATCGTATCTGGAAGTGGTCCCGCATCCCGGGTGAACTGGCGATTCAAGTAAAATTCGCCGAGGACGACATAGCGAAATTATCGGCCGCAGGAGTGCAAATTCTGGAGGATGGACCGCAAGCGTTTAGGCTTGCGGAGGAGATAGGATATATCGCAATCAATACCGAAGCGATCAGTTCAGATGAAAAGTTTTCGCACGAGGCCCCCTCTTCACTTGAAGAAGACGATAGCCCGGGATTTCCATGAGCAATATAGCTCTCAGCTGAGTTGTTCCGGAAATTTTCGGGCTTCGTCTAGGGCGTGTTGACGTTCACTTCAATCGGATCACGGTGGCCGCGATTGAGATGAATGCGTTGAAGCTGGCGTCAGTTTTGCAGCAGCGCATTGCGATTTCCCTGTATTCCTTGAGCTTTCCAAAGAGATTCTCGATCAAGTGCCGCCATTTGTAGGTATCGCGGTCGAAGTCGGCCGGGAACCGTCGGTTGGATTTTGGCGGAATGACCGCCTCGATTCCGGCTTCGGTCAGCGCATCACGTAGCCAGTTTGCGTCGAATGCCCGGTCGGCAAGGAACTGGCCACACGTTAGCCCTTCGATCAAAGCCGCCGTGCCGCGCAGATCGTGAGCCTGTCCGGGCAGCAACCGGAAGTCGATCAGATCGCCCAAGGCATCCGTCGGCGCCATGATCTTACTGGTTATGCCGCCACGAGAACGCCCAATGGCCTGGCTTTGAGCCCCCCTTTTGCGCCCTGCCCATGACGGTGGACCTTGACGATTGTGCCGTCCGCTGCCCGGCAGTTGATTGCAACGCAATCAATGAGAGGGGATCATCGCGTATTCAAAGTCGGAGTCTTCAGCTAATACTCTGAACATACGATAGAATGCATCTGCCTTGACCCATCTGCGAAACCGCTTGAAGACGGTGTTCCATCCCCCGAAATCTGACGGTAGATCGCGCCAGGGGCATCCCGTTCGCATGATCCAAAGAACCGCCTCAACAAAAAGACGAGGGTCTGGCCCAGTGCGACCGGGATCACATTTCCGGCCAAGACAGAGCGGAGATATAGTTTCCCATTGGGCGTCGGTTAAAGCGGTGCGGATCAAGGTTGCCTCCCATGTTTGCAACCTTGAATCATTCAGTAACCGATTTGGGAATCCTTAAACGTCAACACGCCCTAGCCAATCCGCCCTTCAAGAAGGCAGATATCCTTTGCTCTCCAACCATTCTGTAATGATGCGTTCGGCCATCGAGGAAACGGAGCGGTGGTCATCTCGAGCAGCCTGCTCGAGTGCTTCTTTTAGCGTCGGGGTGATGCGTAATCCTAGGGGAGCGTCGCGACGTTCGCTATTGTTTGACATTGTTAGTAAAATCCTATTGACGTGCTGCCGTTTCTGGCTATACTGACAATTACTAACAATCGTGACGAGGTCAAGAAGCATTGCCGTGCTTCTCAACCTCTGACCATCCCAATCTGTAAAGGAGATCAAGATGGCTACCCAAACTGGTATCACCCTCGCTGGCGGGATCAAGGCTACTGCGTGGCCGCGGCGGCAGCAGACGTCGACGCATGCGGGCGCGATCTCGCCCGCGCATGGCGCCTTTGTTGAGCTTGCGCGCGTCCTTCTTGATGCGACCGACGCCGAGGAATTTCGCGCCAGCAGCATGTCTTGGGATCCGGCTTTCTGCGATCCTGACGTTGCTGCAAATCTCGCCTTCGATGCTGTGCTGCACGCAGCGCGCGCGGCTGGCGATGCGCCTATCGTTATCGGTTCGGATCGCAAACTGGTCTACGCGGCGCGTTACATCGCCCGCAGCCTGACGATTGAAGGGGCTGAGGCGCGTGGTGAGGCGTTGCATTTCCTCGCGGAGACGCTTTCGCTCTGGGGGCGCGCCTCCGATGGTCTGAATGCGCGCCGGATCGATGCGTTGCTCGATCAGACCTGCGAGCGGCTGTTGCACCTGCACGCGCTGTTGAGCCCGGAGATGATCCCGCTCAGCACTGAGGGCTTCAGCTTCATCGGCTGAGCCACGCGCTTTCCACTTTCCATGACATATAGACGCCCGATCGGACGCGCCCCTTGGCGACGGCTGTGATCGCGCGCGACTTCGAAAGGCATCTGCGATGACCAATTCCATTGATGTAACGCTTCCTTATGTCCTCCTGCCGGGTCAGGACGAGCCAATCTACCTTCCGCGCCGCTCGCGCGGGACACCGCCCGAGCTCTGGTGTGATTTCCCCGGCGCGATCCTGCCCAATTGGCAGGCGGCAGCCGAAGCCAAGGGCTTCACTGCGCTGCGGCGCATTCGCGACAAGCAGCATGTCGTGCTGCGCTGTCACGCCTGCGGCAAGCTCACTGCGCAGCGCAGTTACACGCTTTTGACCGCAAAACTCGCCTGCGCGGCCTGTCCTGATCAGGCCAAGCACGCGCTTGCCAAAACAGCCGGAATGACATTTCTGTCCTATGACTCCGAGAACCGCCATGAAGGGCTGTTTCTCTTGCCCTGCGGCCATCAGGAGAAGCGCCAATTCGGTTTTGTCGAGCAGGTCGCGGCAGGGCAGCGCCAG
The DNA here is from genome assembly GCF_048263065.1 of Thioclava sp. Classification (NCBI taxonomy): domain Bacteria; kingdom Pseudomonadati; phylum Pseudomonadota; class Alphaproteobacteria; order Rhodobacterales; family Paracoccaceae; genus Thioclava; species Thioclava sp. The sequence goes on along the minus strand of NZ_JBLXEM010000003.1, from coordinate 625 downwards.
AACCACTGCGACATCTGTTTTGCTGCGCGTGAAGAGGCAGACGCCAATGCCAATGGCTGGTCCATCCTCGGCCCGGACCCGGAGGGTAACGCAAACTATCGTCTCTATCTACACCGTGACGGATGTGGTGCAGTTGCCCGCGTTGCACGCAGCAATTTCCAGACCCGTCGGTTCCAGTGCCCGGAATGCGGCGACGGTTGGACAAGCGCGCCCAGCAATGTCTATGCGATGCGGTTCCGGCTTGAAGACGGGACGCCTCTGGTCAAGCTCGGCTTCTCTCGCGATCCACAGTCGCGGCTTTATCATCAGCTTCTCAGTGGTTCGAGCGCCAAGGGAGAGCTGCTGAAAGTAGTGGCGATGCCCAGCGGGCGGATCGCAAAATCGCGCGAGATGTCGCGCCATGCCATCATCAAGCGCGCGCTGCCCCATGCCATCGTGCCACCTGAGTGCTTCGCGCGACAGATCAAGGTCACTTCCGAGATCTACGCGATTGAGGCCGAACCGCTGATCTTGAGCCTGCTTGATGAACTCGCGCAGGAGTTTCCCGGGGCTGACGGCGGCTGATTCCCAGCAGACGATCGCCCCAACCTCCACGGTGCCGGGGTCTCGAAATTTGCCTGCTTCC